>DATLDK010000027.1:0-27504 GCA_035525905.1 Gaiellaceae bacterium
AGGGAGGCGAGAAAGGCGCGGTCGCGGCGCACGGCTACGATGATTCCATGGTCGTGACCGGCACGCTCGAGACGCTCCTGCGGAACTCGTTCCCCGACGCGAGCGAGCTCGCGGTCGAAGACCGGACGGGCGGCGGCGACCATTTCCAGGTGACAGTGAGCAGCGGACGCTTCGACGGGCTCACGCTCGTCGATCAGCACCGGCTCGTCTACGAGGCGCTGGCCGGGCCTCTCGCCGACGGGTCGATCCACGAGCTCCGAATCAAGACGAGAGGAATCGCATGAGCCAATCCACGACGCAGCTGGGCGAGCAGATCAAGGAGATCATCGAGAACGAGCCGGTGAGCCTGTTCATGAAAGGCACCCCGCACCTCGTCATGTGCGGCAATTCCGACCGGGCGCTGCGGGCGCTGCGCGCGGCCGGTGCCCCGGTCACGGCCGTGGACGTGCTGCCCAACCCTGAGATCAGGCAGGAGCTCTCGGCGCTGTCCGGTTGGCCGACGATTCCGCAAGTGTTCATCAAGGGTGAGCTGATCGGCGGCGCCGACATCGTCGAGGAGCTCTATGCGAGCGGGGAGCTGCAGGCGAAGCTCGACGAAGCCCTCGGGAGCGTCCGCGAGGCCTCCGAGAAGACTGCAGCTGTCGCATGAGCACCGTTCTGCCCGATCCGACGCCGCCTCCGGTGCCCCCGGATCCCTCCGACCCGCTGCCCGAGCCGGTCCCGCAGCCGCCGGACCCCGATCCAAGCGGCCCCAGGCCGAACTAGAAAAACGCCCGCAACGCAGGCTTAACGCGGCTCTCACTCCGCGTTAAGACCCGGGGGCTACAACGTTGGGCGTGAACGGACGCGCCAGCCTCGCCCGGAACGCAAGCCTTGCCGCCGCATCCTCCCTCCTCGGCGGTTTGGTCGCGATCGGGGTGGTGGCGCTTACCGGCGACCTGGGCGGCGGCGAAACCACCGTGGTGAGGACCTCCCCTGCTCCCACTCCCGCCGCCCAGGTCGCGGCCGCGAAGACCCTCAGCGTGAGCGAGATCTACGCCAGGGCGGCCTCGGGGGTCGTCCAGATCACCTCGACCGACAACTCCGTCCAGGACACGCCGAGCCTGTTTCCGCTGAGCGGAGCCCAGGCCCCGGCGCAGGCGCTCGGGTCGGGCTTCGTCGTCGACAAGGCCGGCCACATCGTCACGAACTACCACGTGATCGAGGGCGCCGACCAGATCGAAGTGAGCTTCTCCAACCAGGACACCCTGCGCGCGACGCTCGTTGGCAGCGACCCGTCGACGGACATCGCCGTCCTCCGGGTGGCGGCGAGCTCGCGCAGCCTGACGCCGCTCGTGCTCGGCAACTCCGGCTCCGTCCGGGTCGGGGATCCGGTGGTTGCGATTGGCAACCCCTTCGGACTCGCGCGAACTGCGACCGCGGGCATCGTCAGCGCCGTCCAGGAACGCACGATCACCGCGCCCAACGGCTATCCGATCGATCACGTGATCCAGACCGACGCGCCGATCAACAGCGGCAACTCTGGCGGCCCCCTCCTGAACGACCGCGCCCAGGTGATCGGCGTCAACTCGCAAATCGCGCCCGCGCAGGGGTCATCCGGGAATGTCGGCATCGGGTTCGCGGTTCCCGCCAACACGGTGAAGGAGGTCGTGGCGCAGCTGGTCACGACAGGACGGGTCGATCGCGCCTATCTCGGCATCGCCGGGGCAACGGTCAACGAGGAGCTCGCGCGTGTGTTCAGGCTCCCCGTCGATGCGGGCGTGCTCGTGGAGGTGGTCGGCGGCGGGACCCCGGCCGCACTGGCCGGAGTGAAGGCCGGCTTGTCTTCGACGGTCGTCGCCGGCGAGAGCTACACGCTGGGCGGCGATCTGATCGTCGCAGTCGCCGGCAAGCGTGTCTCCTCGCTCGAGGAACTGCGGGACGTGCTGGCCGACCACAGGCCAGGCGAGACCGTGAAGCTGCAGATCTACCGCGGCAACCGGCAGCGGACGCTCGACGTCAAGCTCGGCCGTCAACCCTCGTCTCAGGGCTAGGCCGCGCACTCCAGCAGGTCGGCGCCGTGCGGTGACACCCCCGGTCGGACTAACCTTCGACCGTGGAACCGCACGAGCCCCGGCGAGAGCACGAGCGCGGATCGCTGACCATTCAAGACGAGTTGCTCGAGGAAGACGAGCTGCTCTGGATCGACGACGCCGACGACGACCACACAGGCTGGTTCTGCGTCAGCACCGATCCGTTCCCCTGCCCCGCCGCTGCTTGCACGTTCGTCGCCGTCTTCATGACTGCTGCTCATCTCGTGCTGGTGTGGGAGGAGCGGGACGACCCGAACCTGCTCTGGCACGCGCAGCGCGCAATGGAGGTAGGACGCAACCCGCGCGTCGTTCCTTACGAGCGCAGCTTCGGGCCGAGCGCCTCGTACTACGCCTGGGAGGCGGCCGGGCGTCCCGTGCACGCTGTGCGTGGAAAGTAGCTTCGGGCGCAGGCTGACGCTGGGCGTCGAGGAGGAGCTGATGCTCGTCGATCCCGAGACCTTCGAGCTTGCGCCAGGGGTCGAGCGACTGCTCGGACCGCAGGGCTTGAAGACGGAGCTCTTCTCCTGCCTGGTCGAGACGAACACGCCTGTCTGCGACTCGGCCGAGGAAGCCCGGAGGGAGCTCGTCCGGCTGCGCCGCCTGGTCGCGGAGCGTGCGGCTCGGGAGAGCCTCGTCATCGCCGCGTCCGGCTCCCATCCGTTCTCGATCCCCGAGAGGCAGCCGATCGTCAACGAGCCGCGGTACCTGGAGATGGTTGAAGACCTCGGGCAGATCGCGAAGGGCCAACTCGTGTGCGGACTACATGTGCACGTTGGGATGGAGAGCTTCGAGGCGTGCCTCCGTGCCCTCGCCGGGATCCGGCCGTGGCTCTCGGCCCTTCTGCGCTTGTCGGCGAACTCGCCGTACCTCGCCGGGGAGGAGACCGGGGCGCTCTCCTCGCGCCTTGCCAGGCTGCGGCGCCTGCCTCGTGCCGGCACCCCGCCGCCCTTGCGAACCGTGGCCGAGTGGGAGGCGCAAGTCGCGGCGGCCGGCGTCGACTACACGCGGATCTGGTGGGATGCACGTCCGCATCCCAGGCTCGGGACGCTCGAGGTCAGAATCGCCGATCAGGCCACGTCCGTCGACCGCGCGGCAGCGATCGTCGCGCTCGTACAGGCGCTCTGTGCAGCTCCGCCGGGGATGGGGAACGATCTTCTCGACGCCGTCGAGCCGGTCGCACGGGAGCTTGGCTCGTGGGAGCTCGTCGAGACGCTGCGCGAGCCGCCTGAGGCGTTGCGGCAGCTCGAGATCGGGCGACGGGACGGCCTCCGGGCCGTGACGGCCGACCTGGTCGGGCGCACGGCCGCATGAGCGGCCTCCGTTCTGCGCTCTATCCCCTTCGCCTCGTCGGCGCGCGACTTGGGCGGCACAGCGCCCCGGTCGTCCTCGTTGTCCTCGGGATTGCCGCCGGCGCCTCGGTCGTCCTCGGAGGCCGCGCCGGGTCGCTCGTCGCCCAGGATCGTGCCGTCGCCCAGGCCGTCGACCGGATCCCGGAAGGAAGCCGTTCGGTGCGCGCCGTCTGGTTCGGCGTGCCTGCGCAGAGCGACGAGCCTGAACCCATGCTGGAACGCCGCGCGCGGGCTGCTCTTCGTCATGCGGTCTCCGTCCCGGCGACGGCGCTCGTCCTCTTCCGCGAGACGACGATCGCCGGGACGTTCGCCGGTCTCGGCGGGGTCGAGTCGCTCGGGAACTGGGTGACGTTGCGGTCCGGGCGGCTGCCGAGGACCTGCACGCCCGCGCTCTGTGAGGTCCTGCGGCTGCGAGGCCAAGGGCGGCTGCCCGACCCGGCCGGACTGCGGGTAGTCGAGGTGGGGGAAGCCGTCCTCAACGATCGGATTCTCTTCGGAGACTTCCTCGCCCCGACCGACAACGCGCTCGACGATGCCGAGGTGAGCCCTGCGGTCGCGGCGGCGGCGGGCTACCACCGTCCGCCGCCGCCGCCGCTCTTCCTGGCCGACGGCGTCGAGACGCTCGCCGGTCTGCCGGCGCTGGACACGCTCTACCGCAGCTACGCCTGGGTAGCGCCGCTGCGGCCGGGGGAGCCGCGTCTCTGGGAGATCGACGGCCTCGCAGCGGGTGTCGCGCGAGGGCGCTCGGAGCTCCAGTCGGTGACGTCGAGCTTCGATCTCGTGGCCCCCGTGGAGGAGCTTCGAGAGGCGCAGGCGACGAGCCGCGCAGCCGGGCGGAGACTGGGGATCGTCGGCGGCGAAGCGGCGGCGCTCCTGTTTGCGTTCGCACTCCTGGCCGCGATGACCTTGCGCACCGACCTCGAGGCCGCCCGTAGGCGGCTGGCCTGGTATGGAGCCCGCGGCTGGCAGCTCGCGCTCTTGACCGTTGCGGAGTCGGGCGCGCTCGCCCTCGCCGGCACCGCGGTCGGCGCCGGCATCGCGGTCGCGGGCGGTGCGGTCGTCGCGCAGCAGGCGGGGGCGCCGGTCGCTGCCGTGCTCGGCCGCAGCGTGCTCTCGGCCGAAGGCCTCGGGCTGGCACTCCTCGTCGCGGCCGCCGCGACCGCCGTGCTCGTGGGCGCGGTCGCCTCGCGAGCCGTGCGCCGGGGCTTCGGCCTGCTCGACGCGGCGGCCGTGGCGGCGATCGGTCTCGTCGCTCTCGAGCTCATCCGGGGAGATGGAAACGGCGACCTCACGCTGCTGCTGCCCGCGCTGGTGACGTTCGCCGCCGCCGTACTCGTGGGGCGCCTGCTGCGGCCGGCGCTGCGGGGCGTCGAGAGACTGGCTCGCCGCCGCTCGCTCGGTCTCCGGCTCGCCTCCCTCTCGCTCGCCCGCAACCCCGGCTACGCCGTCGTCGCCACCGCGTTCCTCGTCGTCAGCTTCGGCCTCGCCCTCTTCGCCGAGAGCTACCGGGCGACGCTCGTCCGGGGGGAGCGCGACCAGGCAGCGCACCGCGTCCCGCTCGACTACGTCGTCCGCGAGGATCTGCGGCGGCTGATCCCGGTACAGGACGCCGCGAGCTTCCAGCGCTTCGAACGGATCCCAGGCGCCGACGTCTCGCCCGTGCTCCGGCTCACCGGAGGGATCGGCCGGCTCGAGGGCGAGAGCGGAATCACGCTGCTCGGCATCCAGCCGGAGGCGCTGGTGCAGCTGAACGGCTGGCGCAACTCGGACGCGGACGTTTCGCGCGCCGAGCTCACGCGCCGGATCGACGTCCCCTCGACGCTCGCGGGGCTGCGGCTCTCGGAGGGGCTGACCGTCCTGCGGGCGCGCACCTTGGGCGGCGACGTGCACCTCTTCGCGGAGATCGAGGGCACGCGCGGACGCTTCTTCCGGGTTCGTCTCGGGGACAGGATTCCGGAGGCGGCTCGCGGCGGCAGGCTGGCCGGCATCGTGATCGAGCCCGCGACGCGGTTACTGGATCGTGGCGCGGATGCCGGCCAGGCCCTGAAGGGATCCGTCTGGGTGCAGCTACCGGATCTCCCGGACGCCTTCGAGGGCTGGATCGGGATCGGCGGCGCCAAGCTCGAGGGCGAGACGATCCGCTACACGCTCACGAACGCGGTCACGACGCGGGTGCGACCGCGCCAGCCGGTCGACCGATCCCCGCTGCCCGTGCTCGTGACGCGGCGTCTCGCGGCCGCCGCGGACCCTCAGGGCTTGTTGCCCCTCCAAATCGCCGGCGAGCGGCTGACCGTCCGCGTCGTCGGCACGGTCCGCCGCTTTCCGGGGGTCGACGGCCAGGCCGTCGTCGGCGATGCGGAGGCGCTGGACGGCGCAGTCAACCTCGAGCGCCCTGGAGCAGCACGGCTGAACGAGGTCTGGCTCCGGCTCACCGATCCGGCCCGGGCCTCCGCGACGGAACGCGCCCTCTCGGCGAAGCCCTTCAGCGTCCTCGAGGTCGAGTCGCGGCGGGCACTCGAGGCCGACGCGGGACGCGACCCGATCGCCCACGGGACCTTGCTCGCGCTCGCCGTCGCCGCTGCGGTCGCGCTCGCCCTCGCACTCGCCGGCATCCTGCTGACCGTCCTGGGCGACCTGCGCGACGAGCGCGGGGAGTTGTTCGATCTCGAGGCTCAGGGGGCCTCGCCGTCGCTGCTGCGCCGGATTGTCCGAGCCCGCGCGCTCGCAGTCGCTGCAGCAGGCCTTCTGGCCGGCGCCCTCACCGGAGTAGCGCTCGCCGCGGTCGTCACCGATCTCGTCGGACTGACGGCGCGGGCGACCGCCGCGGAGCCTCCGCTCGTGCTCGAGGTGGATCTGCTCGTGGTGCTCGGCGCAGCTCTCCTGTACGTCCTCGCGGCCGCTGCGCTCGTGCTCCTCGCCACCCGGCGTGCCTTCACCGCCTCTGCAGCGGGTCGCGGGGGAGGCCTGGAGTGAGCGGCCTCGTCGAGCTGCGTGACGTCTTCCGCGTCTACCCGTCCGCCGAAGGCGGCGTCGCAGCGCTGCAGGGCCTCACGCTGACCGTACAGCGGGGGGAGCTCTGCGTGGTGCTCGGCCCCAGCGGCTCGGGCAAATCGACGTTGCTGCGCATCGTCTCGGGATTCGACAGGCCCTCTGCAGGCTCGGTGACCGTGGCCGGAGTGGACGTCGCCCGGCTCGGCCCCTGGCAGGCGGGCGGCTTCCGGTCGCGCGCGATCGGCTACGCCGATCAGCACTACTGGCGTGCCCTGGCGGGCGAGTTGACCGCGCGCGAGCTCGTCGGCGTGCAACTCGGCCTGGCCGGTGTGACCCGGGAGCGGCGCGATGCTCGAGCGGGCGAGCTGCTCGAGCGGGTGGGCCTCGGTGGCCGCCGGGACGCGCATCCGCGTGAGCTCTCGGGCGGCGAGCAGCAGCGCGTCGCATTGTGCGCCGCAGTGGCCTCCCGCCCGCAGCTCTTGATCGCCGACGAGCCCACCGGCGAGCTCGACGCAACGACGGCACGCGAGGTTCTCGAGCTGATCGCCGAGCTGTCGCGCCAGGAAGGGGGGACCGCGCTGGTCGTCAGCCATGACCCCGCTTCGGCGGAGCGTGCCGATCGAGTCGTCCACGTGCGCGACGGCCGCGTCAGCGACGAGCGCGTCGCGGGCGGAGCCGAGGGCGCGATCGTCGTCGGTCGCGGCGGCTGGCTGCGGCTCCCGGAGGAGCTGCTCCGCTCGGCGGGAATCGACCGGCACGCCACTGCGCGGCTGCAAGCCGACGCGCTCCTCGTCGAGCCCACGCGACTTCGGGTCGAAACAACGCCATCTCCCAGCGAGACCCACCGTGCCGAAGGGCTTCGTGTTCGCTCGACCCGAGGAATCGAGGCGCGCGGGGTGACGAAGCGGTATGGGGCGACGGTGCCGTTCGAAGGCCTCGACGCGTCGTTCGAGTCCGGGAAGCTCACGGTCGTCACCGGCCCGTCCGGATCGGGCAAGACGACCCTGCTGCACCTCATCGCCGGGCTGGAGCTCCCCGACGAGGGCGACGTCGTCGTGGACGGGGTCTCGCTGGCCTCGCTCGACCGCGCGGGCCGAGCCGGCCTCCGTCGGCGCTCGCTCGCCTTCGTCGGCCAGACGGCGGGGCTCGTCCCCTTCCTCGGCGCCCGCGAGAACGCGGAGATCACTCTCACCCTGCGCGGCATCCCGCCTGGCGAGGCCGGCGAACGCATTGCGGATGCGCTGGCCGCCGTCGGCCTGGACGAGCACGCCGAGCGACCGGTCGGGGAGCTGTCCGCGGGCCAGCGTGGCCGGGCCGTGCTCGCGCGAGCGCTCGCCGCCCGACCGCTGGCGCTCGTCGCGGACGAGCCCACAGCACGGCTCGACGCGGCTAACGCCCTCGCGCTCGGCGCGCTGCTCGCGGACGTCGCGCGCACGTCCGGCACGACCGTCATCTGCGCCACGCACGACCCGCTCCTGATCGAGCAGGCCGACGCCGAGCTCTCGCTAGGATCGACGTGATGGCCACGGTCAGCGACACCATCCACGTCAACGGCGTCCGCTGCGAGCGCTGCGTCGGCCGGCTCGCGGGCACCCTCCGCCAGGTCGAGGGGATCGAGGCCGCGAACGCAACCCTGATGGGCCAGGTCACGCTCTCCTGGGACGATGAGCTGACAACGCGCGAAGCGATAGTCGAGACGCTCACCCGCGGCGGCTTTCCGGAGCTCCAGCAGGTCTGACCGGGAATAGCGGCGCGCCAGCGGGCGTTCTCAGGCCCGTACAGACGATTGTTAGGGTGGCCCGGTGAGTGAGTCCGGCGCAGTCGAGCCCGAAGCAGAAGCAGGACGGAGGATCGCGACCGAGGCTCGCGAGCGCGTTCGCTTCGAGGAGGAGGCGCTCGAGCTCGCGGATCAGGTCTATCGAGTCGCGCGCCGTATGGTCAGCACGCGAGAGGAGGCCGAAGAGTTGGTCCAGGACACGTATGCGCGAGCCTTCCGGAGCTGGACCTCCTTCACGCCCGGTACGAACATGCGCGCATGGCTGCTCCGGATCCTCACCAACCTGAACACGGACCGTGGCCGCAAGCTGCAGCGCACGCCCGATCTGCAGCCGCTCGAGGAGAGCGATTACTACCTGGCGAACAAGGTCGCGGCCTCAGAGGGCGAACAGGCGCTCGACCAGGAACGTGTCGTCGAGCGGCTCTCGCAGGGGGGAGTCGTCGACGCGCTGGCCGCCCTGCCGCACGATTTCCGCGACGTCGTCGTCCTCGTCGACCTGGGCGAGTTCAGCTACGCGGACGCGGCGCAGATTCTCGACGTTCCCATCGGCACCGTGATGTCGCGCCTGCACCGCGGTCGGCGTATCCTGAAGCAGAAGTTGGCGGAGGAAACCCTCACTTGACCGCACACGACCCCGACTGCGAGAAGTGCGAGGAGCTGCTGCAGGGCTATCTCGACCGCGATCTGACCCAGACGGAGGTCGTGATCGCCGAGGGTCACCTCGACCGGTGCGACTACTGCCGCCGCCGCTATCGCTTCGAAGAGCACCTGCGCCGCTACATCCGTGTGAGCGCGAGCGAACGGATGCCGGCCGGCCTCCTGGCGAAGCTGTCCGAGCTTCGCGGCCCGACGGCCGACGGGCTCTAGCCCGGCCCGCGCTTCGGACCGACGATCACGACGAGCCGCTTCGAGTTCGTGCCGCCGGGTAGCGGCCGGGTGACGAAGCCGATCTGGCGCGCGAGCCGCACGGCGATGAGTCGGCCGCCGGGCGAGTAGTAGACCGCGCTCTGGGGGTAGTCGAAGCGGTCCGCGCGACCGACCTTCTTGACCGTGTAGGCGAGAGACTGGATCCTGCTCGCCGTTTGCCTCGTCCAGTTGATGTCGCCCGCGCCGTTCAGCACGTCGACCTGGACCGCCCACGGTTTCGGGAGCGTGGCCGCCTGCGCGACCACCGGGTCGACGGCGCGCGACGGCGTGCCGGCGATCGCCGGGACGAGGACGAAGGCGAGCAGCGCCATCAGGGCGGCCGACAGCGCCGCGACGCCGATCAGACGGGCGACGGGATTGACGTCGAGCGGCCGGGGAGGAACCGGGAGACCGGCCAGCTTGCGCGCCTCGTAGCTCCCGACCTTGAGCGCGGCTCCCAGCAGCAGCGTGGCCTGGATAGCGGCGTCGGCGGAGGGAAAGCGATAGACCCGGCCTTCCTCGAGCCATTGCACCTGGTCGGCGCTCAGGCCGGCACGCCGGGCGGCCTCCTCGACCGTCAGCTGACGATGCAGCCGCGCGGCGGCGAGAGGGCTCCGGTCGTGGACGGCCTCCTGCTGCGCGGGCCCGCTGATCTGTCGGACGAGCTCCATCTGTGTCTACATCGGTTCGCCGGGCACTCCTCTGAACCTTTCCGGCAGATCGCTCGGGACGTCGACGTCGCCCGGAGAGCCGAGGTCGTCGCACGGCACGAGCAACGGCTCGTGCGCCCGCAGCCCTTCGTCGGGGATGTCCAGCCACACCCGTCGCGCGACGACGAGCGGATGGCCGCGAAC
This sequence comes from Gaiellaceae bacterium, assembly GCA_035525905.1. GTDB lineage: Bacteria > Actinomycetota > Thermoleophilia > Gaiellales > Gaiellaceae > Gaiellasilicea. Next base: position 9,950 of record DATLDK010000027.1, read on the forward strand.
GCCGCCGTAGCTCGCGGCCACCACCGGCGCGCCCGTCTCGCGCCAGGCCGCGAGCACGCGCTCGATCGCGGCCGGTGCGAGCTCCGGCCCGTCCGCCAGGACGACGACGGCCGCCTCGATGCCTGCGTCGAGGGCCGCCAGCCCGCAGCGCAGCGAGGCGCCTGGACCGCGCTCCCACTCCCGGCAGTGGACGGCGCCCTCCAGGGCGTGGGCGCCCGAGACCACGACGACCTGATCCAGGCCGGTCAGCACTTCGAGGACGGCCGGCAGCAGGAGCCGCTGCTTGGGTGCGCCGAAGCGCGTCGCCGCGCCCGCGGCGAGTACGACCGCTCCGATCAGGATTCTTGGACGGTCATGTGCTTGATCACGACGGGGGAGGAGGGCGGCCCGTCCCCGGTGCCGAGCGCCTCGATCGCGTCGACCGTCTTCATTCCGTCCGTCACCTTGCCGACGATGGCGTACTCCGGGGGCAGGCCGATGTCGTCGCCCGTGACGACGAAGAACTGGCTGCCCGCCGTGCCAGGCGCCTCTGTCGTCGTCTTGGCCATCGCGACCACGCCGCGTGTGTATTTCGCGTCCGCGGGCGGCGCGTCGACCGTCGAGTATCCGGGGCCGCCGGAGCCGGTCCCGGTCGGGTCGCCTCCCTGGATGACGAAGCCCGGCACGACCCGGTGAAACTTCGTGTCGTCGAAGAAACGGTTGCGCGCGAGCTTGACGAGCGACTTCGCCGTGTTCGGCGCGAGCTTTTGGTCGAGCTCGATCGTGAAGCTGCCCTTGTTGGTCTCGAGCACGAGCCGGTAGGTCTTGCTCGAGTCGAAGTCGCCGGAGGCGGTGGGCTCCTTCTCGCTCCCACCGCAACCGGTCGAAGCGAGCAGGAGCGCGAGCAGCAGCAGACGGCCTACGTGCACCCGACGAGCTTACGCCACTGCGCCGTCACCCTCGCGACGTACGCCACGGTCTCGTCATTGGGCCGCGCGCCCTTCAGGTCGACGGCGGTGGGCCCGGCGTTGTAGGCAGCGAGCGCGAGCTCGGTGGATTCGAAGCGGTCGAGCAGCTGGCGCAGGTAGCGCGCGCCTGCGAGCACGTTCTCGCCGACGTGGTAGGGGTCGAGCTCGAACTCCGCGGCGGTCGAGGGAAGCACCTGCAGGAGCCCGTGGGCGCCGGCGGGGGAGCGGGCGTCCGTGTCCAAGTTGGACTCGACCTGGGCCACGGCGACGATCATCGCCAGGGGCAGGTCGGTGTCCTTGGCCGCTGCTCGGAACTCGTCGCGGAGGTCGTTCGGCACCGGGCAGGCGTACGGCTGGGTGTCGAGAGGCAATGGCGCAGGAGCCGGCAGGACTGCGCGCGGCTTGCCCGCTCGCGCATTGTCGGTGAGCCCGGCGACGGTGCCCGAGACCGTCGCGACGAGCAGGAGGAAGAGCAATCTCAGCCGCATGAGAGTCGCCGATCGTAGCGTGAGAGCTACAGGCTTGCGAGCGCCCGCGGGACCAGCGCGCGGGCGATCTCGACCTTGTACGCGGTACCGGGCAGAGGCGTGGCTGCGTCCAGAGCGGCCGGCGAGTCGAGGAGCCACGGGACCGGTGCTGCGCCGGCCAGCGCGATCCGCGTCTCGCCGCCGACCCGGGCCGCCGCCACGCCCACGAGCGCGAACGCCCACCGCTTTCGGTCCATCGCCTTGAGGTACACGCTCGACTCTGCTTCGGGCACCTCCAGCTCCAGGATCAGCTCGCCGGCCTCGAGCGTCGTCGTCGCGTGGTCGTCTTCGGTCGGCAGCCTGTACAGCCCTGCGAGATCGAGCTCGCGACGGTCGGTCCGCACGCGGGCGCCGAGCGCGAGCAGCGCTGCGGCGGGGTCCGAGGGATGTGCCGACGCGCAGCGCTCGTTCCCGAAGAAGGCGTGCTCTCGGTGTTGTCCCGCCTTCGCGTGGCAGCGGTCGCCACCGTGCAGATAGCAGGGGAACTTGAGGCGCCAGTACCAGCACCGCGTCGCCTGCAGCAGGTTGCCGCCGATCGTGCCCATGTTGCGGAGCTGCGGCGAAGCCGCCAGGCGGCAGGCCTCCCGGAGCGTGGCGGGGATCCGCGGATCCGCTTCGAGCTCCGCCAGCGTGGTCCCTGCTCCGATCGTGCGGCCATCGACGCCGCGGGGTACAGCGCCCCGCACGTCGACCAGGCGGTCGGCCGGGAGCAGCCCCTCGCGCAGGAGAGGGACGACCTCGGTGCCGCCGGCGAGGGCGACTGCGCCGCTCGCGAGGGCCGCCACAGCCTCCGCCGGCGAACTAGGCCGCTCCAGCTGCAACCGGCTCCTTCCTCCTCCGCGCTTCCGCGTCCCTGAGGGCGCGCAGGATCTCCTCGCGGGTGATCGGGAGCGATGTGACGTCGGCCCCGGTCGCGTCCCGGATCGCGTTTGCGATCGCAGCCGCGGTCGGGACGATCGGCGGCTCGCCGAGCCCCTTCGAGCCGAGATTCGTCAAATGGACGTCGGGCTCGTCGACGAGATCGCAGACGATCTCCGGCACGTCGGCGATGGTCGGCACCTTGTAGGAGTCGAGCGTCCGGGTCAGGATCGTTCCGGTTTGCGGGTCGTCGAGCCGCGCTTCCGAGAACGTGTGGCCGAGCGCCTGGATGATGCCGCCCTCGATCTGGCTGCGGGCGCCCAGCGGGTTGATCACGCGGCCCACGTCGTGGATCGCTACGACCTTCTCGACGACGACCTCGCCCGTGCCGACGTCGACGGCGACCTCGGCCAGCTGGATCCCGAACGTGAGCACGCGCATCCCCGTCGGGTTGGGGCCGCGCGCGCCCTTGCCGAGGATCTGGCCGTCCTCGAGCAATCCGGTGATCTCGGCGAGCGGCCACGAGCCTCCGTCGGAGGAGACGATGTTGCCGCCCTTCAGGGAGAGCAATCGCTCCTCGCGCTCGAACCGCTGCGCGGCGAGCTCGATCACCTGCCGCGCCGCGTCCGCGGCCGCCGAGCGCACCGCCGGGCCCATCGAGGGGAGCGTCGAGGATCCGCCCGAGACCACCGCGAAGGGCCCGCGGGCCGAGTCGCCCAGCTGCACCTCGACCTGGTCGACCGTCAGCCCCAGCTCCTCGGCGGCGATCATCGCCATCGCCGTGCGAGTGCCGGTGCCGATGTCCTGCATCGCCGTGACGACGTTCGCGCGCCCGTCGGAGCCGAGCCGCACCCAGGCGTAGCTCGGGGGACCGCCGCCGCCGTACCAGATCTGGCTCGCCATCCCCATCCCGCGCTTCCAGATCTCGTCCGAACGCGCTCGCACCTCGTGGCGGCGCTCCCAGTGCGGCTCGGCGCGGCGATAGCACTCCATCAGGCCCTTCGAGGAGTACGGCCTGCCGTCCATCGCGTCCGCGTGGGCGTAGTTCAGCTTCCGCAGCTCGAGCGGGTCGACGCCCACCTGGGCGGCGAGCTTGTCGAGCACGCACTCGAGCGACCAGGTCCCCTCGACGAAACCCGGCGCGCGGAAAGCAGCCATCGGCGGCAGGTTCAGCTTCGCGCCGTGCTCGACCGTGCGCACGTTCTCGCACGCGTACAGGAGCTGCGTGGGGCCGGCGGTCGGAGGCAGCCAGCCGTCCCAGCCGAGAGCGCACGTGTACTCGCCGCCGAGAACTGTGAGCGTGCCGTCGGCGCGAGCGCCGGCGGTGACCCGCTGGAGGGTTGCGTTGCGGTTCCCGGAGATCATGTTCTCCGCGCGGCGTGTGAGCGCGCAGCGGACGGGACGGCCCGTGAGGCGTGCGAGCTCGGCCGTCAGCAGCAAAGAGCTGTCGACGCCTGCCTTCGAGCCGAAGCCACCGCCCATGAACTCGCAGACGACCCGCACCTTGTCCTCGGGCAGCCCCAGCGCCTTGGCGAGGTCGCGGCGCACGCCCCAGATGTATTGCGTCGAGATGTGGACGTCGATCCCGTCGCCACGCCACTCGCAGACGCACTGATGGGTCTCCATCGAGTTGTGATTGAGCGTCTGCGTCCGGTACTCGGAGTCCACTACCGCATCGGCCTCGCCCAGCCCACGCTCGTAGTCGCCGCGTTCGTAGCGTCGCGAATCGGCCACGAGAGACCCGCGCTCCACTGCCACGGTGGCGTCGAGCAGAGGCTCGAGCTCCTCCCAGTCGATGTCGATCAACTGCAGGGCGGCTTCGGCCTGGTCGAGCGTCTCGGCGGCGACGGCCGCCACCGCGTAGCCCTCGTACTCCGCCTCCGCTTCCAGTCCTTCGACAGCTCCGGGGCCGATCGCCGCACGGACACCCGGCGCGGCCTCGGCCGCGGCGACGTCGATCCGGCGGACGCGCGACCTCGCGAACGGGCTGTGCAGCAGCGCCGTATGGAGCATCCCGGGCAGCTGGACGTCCGCTGTGTAGCGGGCCTCGCCCCGAGCCTTCGCAAGGCCGTCCAGGCGCGGCGAGTCGCGTCCGACCACATCACCCGGGCCCGCCGGCCACTGGTCGAGCGCGTCCTCGTCGACGAGCGTCCAGACCTCCTCGTACCGGCCTTCGACCTCCTTCTCGGACTTGATCAGCCGCGCCAGGTGGCGATCGCCTCCTCGATGCGCGGATAGGTGCCACAGCGGCAGAGGTTGCCGGCCATGCCGTGGCGGATCTCCTCGTGCGTGGGGTCCGGGTTGGAGGCGACGAGCGCCGCCGCGGAGACGATCTGTCCCGGCGTGCAGAAGCCGCATTGCAGCGCGTCCGTGCGGACGAACGCGCTCACGAGTGGATGGTCGCGCAGCCCTTCGATCGTCGTCACCTCGCGCGCACCGACGGTATGCACGAGCGTGATGCAGGACAGCACCGGAACGCCGTCGAGCTGGACCGTGCAGGCGCCGCAGTGGCCCTCCCCACAGGCGACCTTCGTGCCTGTCAGGCCGAGGTCCTCGCGCAGGACGTCCGCGAGCGAGCGGCCGACGTTCGTGTCGAAGGCGTAGTCGTGTCCGTTGACACGCAGGTCAGGCATCGGCCGTGACCGCCAGGATGTTCGCGAGATGCACCATGCGGAACGCCGCGCGGCCGGCGCGCGGCCGGATCGCTTCGTCCACGTCGGGCATGGCCAGCCAGAGCTCGCGCGCCGCGAGGATGAGCTCGCGGATCTGCTCGGTCTGCTCGCGGCGTCCGTTCGAGCGCTCGTCGCAGGCGTTCAGCGCCAGTCCGAGGACGCCGATCGTGTCCGCCTGGCGCATCCAGAGGAGCGGCGTCGCCATCGAGAGGTACGCGTGGATCCGCGCGAAGGTCAGGGGCTGCGAGATCGACTCCGGTCCCTGCGGCGCCGAGAGCGGCAGCGGCGGCTGGCCGTTCACGATCCGCCGCGCGCTGCCTGCGAGCATGCTGCGCATCTGGTCGTCGTCCAGCCCGGCGATCCGCGCGGTGCGCACGGCGAGCAGAAGCGATCCGGGCTGCTGGCCGTAGGGGTAGTCCGAGGCGTAGAGGACCTGCCCGGGGGAGACGAGCCGATACAGATCGAGGATGTCGAGCGGGCTCCAGACGGAGGTGTCGAAGAAAACTCCGGGACGGCCGGAGAAACGGCCCGCGAGCGCTGCGAGGTCCGCGATGCCGCAGTGGGCGATGATCAGCTGCGTGTCGTAGCGCTCGACGAGGTCGGCGAGACCGTCTGCGATCGGCGGCAGCCCCCGGCCGCCGTGGATCAGGATCGGGACGCCGCGGTCCGCCGCGAGCTCGAAGATCGGCGCGAGGCGCTCGTCGTTCAGATGGAACTTCTGCGCCCGCGGGTGCAGTTTGATCCCGCGCGCGCCGGCGTCCAGGCAGCGAGTCGCCTCGGCGACCGGCTCCTCGGTGATGTCGAGCCGCACGAAGGGCACGAAGCGCCCGTTCGAGCGCTCTGCATAGGCCAGCGTGCGGTCGTTCGCGGCAGTGAACGAGGGGTGCCGGTCGGGCTCGTCGAGGCAGAACATGAACGCGCCGGAGATCCCGTACAGCTGCTGGCCGGCGACCAGCTCGTCGAAATCCCCGACCATCCCGTCGATGTCGGTGCCGAGATGCACGTGCGCGTCGAAGATCTCGGCGCCCTCGGGCAGCTCCGAGCGGGCGAGCGCTGCGAAGGTCTCGACGAGTTCCTGCGACCGCAGAAGGACGTCTTCCATCTCAGCTTCGGAGTCTATGTGCGGAGGCTTTTGACCTTGTCCCGCAGGTATTCGAGGTACGGCTGCGGGTCGATCGCGTCGGCTCCGATCGCCCGCTCGAGCGTCCTCATCGGCGTGAACTTCCGCCCGTGGCGGTAGAGACGCTGGCGCAGCGACTCGTAGAGCGGCCGGAACTCGCCCGCCTCGAGCTGCGCGTCGAGATCGGGCAGCTCCTGCTGGACCACCCTCCAGATCTGGACCGAGAGGGCGTTCCCCAGTGCGTACGTGGGGAAGTAGCCGTAGGACGCGCGCGTCCAGTGGACGTCCTGGAGCACGCCGCGCGCGTCGTCGGGCACCTCGACGCCGAGCAGGTCGCTCATCCGGGCGTTCCACGCCTCGGGCAAGTCGGCGAGCGGCAGCTCTCCGGCCACGAGCTGCTGCTCGAGCTCGAAGCGGAGGATGATGTGCAGGGAGTAGGTGACCTCGTCGGCGTCGACGCGGATCAGGCCGGGCGCGACGCGGTTGATGCCGCGGTACCACGTCTCCAGGTCGATCCGTTCCAGCTGCGGGAAGAGGCGCTGCAGCTCGCGATAGCGGCCACGCCAGAAGGGAAGCGAGCGGCCGACGAGATTCTCCCAGGAGCGGCTCTGCGACTCGCCCAGCCCGAGCGACGCGTTCCCGTACAGGGGGGAGCGCCCGAGCGCGGGGTCGACGCCCTGGTAGGTCAGCCCGTGCCCCGCTTCGTGCATCGCGGCCCAGAGTGCGCGGAGGTTCGTCGGCTTGTAGCGCGTCGTCATCCGGATGTCCGTGCGGGCAAACGACGTCGCAAACGGATGCACCGTCGGATCGAGCCGGTACGCGCCCTCCTCGAACCCGAAGTCGCGCAGGATCCCCGCGAGGAACTCCTGCTGGATCTCCACCGGGAAGTCGCCCTCGAGGAAGGCGTCGTCCGCCGGCTCGCCGGCCCCACGGACGATCTCGGCCAGCTCCGGCCCGAGCACGTCGAAGACCGCTTTCACCTCGGCGGTCGTCATTCCCGGCTCGTACTCGTCCAGGAAGGCGTCATAGGGAGAGTCGCCCTGCTCCATGTAGTCGGCCCAGCGGAGGGCCACGTCGTGGACCCGCTGGAGCGCGGGCAGAAAGATCGAGAAGTCGTTCGCCTCGCGCGCCTCCAGCCACGCCACGTGCGCCCTGCCGCCCTCGCGGGCCCAGGCCGAAGCCAGCTCGGGAGGAACGCGACGCGCCTTCTCCCAATCGCGGCGCGTGACGCGGATCAGGCTTGCCTCATCGGAGTCGTAGCCGAGCTCGTCCTCGAGCGGCGCCACCTTGTCCAGCAGCCGGCCGATGTCGTCCGAGATGAAGCGCTCGTGCACGAGGCCGGACAGCGTGGCCGAGGCCTCCGACCTCGCTGTAGCGCCTTTCGGCGGCATCATCGTCCGCTGGTCCCACCCGAGCACCCCCAGCGCGCGCTCGAGATCGTGGATCTCGGCGAGCCGCTGCTTGAGGTCTGCGAGGGCTTCGCTCACTGCTCAGGAACCTACCGATAGGATCGCGCCCGATGCCGGACGTCCTGATCGTGGCGGACACCGTCCGCTCGCCGGAGCTGCGACACGAAGTGCCACTGGCCGTTCCCGACCCGTTTCTCTACGCCGAGGTGGGCGGAAAGCGGAGTGTCGTCGTCAGCTCGCTCGAAGCGGGCCGCATTCGGGAGCTGGGCACCGATCTCGAAGTCCTGACGCTCGAGGACGCCGGCCTGGACGGGCTGCTGAAACGAGGTCTCGACTCGTACGCCTTCCAGCGGGAGCTGAACCTGAGTGCCTGCAGCGCGCTCGGCCTCGCCGCGGCCGTCACCCCAGCCGGCTTCCCGCTCGGCGACGCGGACTTTCTGCGGTCGAACGGGATCGAGCTCACCGCGGACCAGCGCTTCTTCGACGAGCGGCGCCGCGTCAAGACCGAGCACGAGCTCGCCGGGATTCGCCGCGCGTGCCGAGCCGTCGAGGCGGGGATCGCGGTCGGCGTGCAGCTCTTGCGAGATGCGTCGCGCGCGAACGGCGTGCTCATACACGAGGGTGAGCCGCTCACCTGCGAGCGAATCCAGCGCGCAGTGGAGCGTGCCTTCGGCGAGCACGGCGCGGCAGCCGACGAGATCATCGTCTCGCACGGCACGCAGACGGCGGTCGGCCACGAGAACGGCTCCGGACCGATCGCCTCCGACGACGTCGTCCTCTTCGACCTCTTCCCACGCGACCGCGAGTCGGCCTGCTACGCCGACTTCACGCGGACGTTCTCGCTCGGCCCCCCATCCGGCGAGCTGCGCGAGTACCACCGGCTCGCGAAGGAGGCGCTCGACCTGGCGGTTGCCGCGGTCAAGCCCGGCGTGAAGGGCAGCGACATCCACCGGCAGGTCTGCGACTTCTTTCACGAGCATGGCTACAAGACGCAGCTGCACAAGGAGGAGGGCGAGGCGCTCGTCGACGGCTACTTCCACGCCACGGGTCACGGAGTCGGTCTCGAGGTGCACGAGCGGCCGGGTGTCGGCCGGGTCGAGAGCGAGCCGCTCGTCGCGGGTGACGTGATCGCGCTCGAGCCCGGGCTCTACCGCCACGGCTACGGAGGGGTGCGGCTCGAGGACCTGGTTCTCGTAACGGCTGACGGCGCGGAGGTCCTCACGTCCTTTCCGTACGACTTCGAGCTATGAGCGACCAGACGATCGAGACCATCTTCGTCGAGGAGCGTCGCTATCCGCCGCCGCACGAGTTCGCCGAGCAGGCCGTGGCCCGACCCGAGATCTACCAGCGCGACTTCGAGGAGTTCTGGGACAGCGAGGGGCGTGAGCGGATCACCTGGTTCGAGCCCTTCACGAAACTCTACGACTGGGAGCTGCCCTATGCGAAGTGGTATCTGGGCGGAAAGCTCAACGTCTCCTACAACTGCGTCGACCGTCACGTCGAGGCAGGGCTCGGCGACCGGGTCGCCTACCTCTGGGAAGGCGAGCCCGAGGGAGATCGCCGCGAGCTGACCTACGCGCAGCTTCGCTCCGAGGTCGTCCGCTTCGCGAACGCGCTCAAGGAGCTCGGCGTCGGCAAGGGAACGAAGGTCGCGATCTACATGGGCATGGTTCCCGAGCTGCCGATCGCGATGCTCGCGTGCACGCGGTTGGGTGCACCGCACACGGTCGTCTTCGGCGGCTTCTCCGCGGACTCGCTCTCGGACCGCGCGAACGACATGGGCTGCACCGTCCTCGTCACGCAGGACGAGGCCTGGCGCCGCGGCACGACCGTCCCGCTCAAGGGGACCGCGGATGCGGCGATGGCCGACGCGCCCGGGATCGAGCGGTGCCTCGTCGTCCGCCGCACCGGCAACGAGGTGCCGATGGTCGCCGGTCGCGACTTCTGGCTGCACGAGCTCGACGTTTCCGACGATCCCGACAGCTGCCCGCCAGAGCCGATGGACGCCGAAGACCTGCTCTTCCTCATGTACACCTCGGGAACGACGGCGAAGCCGAAGGGAATCGTGCACACGACCGCGGGCTACCTGGTCGGCGTGACCTCGACCCACGCGTTGATCTTCGACCTGAAGCCGGAGGACGACGTCTACTGGTGCGCGGCCGACATCGGCTGGATCACCGGCCACAGCTACATCGTGTACGGGCCGCTCGCGAACGGCACCACGTCCGTCCTCTACGAGGGGACTCCCGACTTTCCCGACAAAGACCGCTGGTGGGAAATCGTCGAGCGCTACGGGGTCACGATCCTCTACACCGCACCGACGGCGATCCGTGCCCACATGAAGTGGGGGCCGGAGCACGCGGCAAAGCACGAGCTCTCGACGCTGCGGCTGCTCGGATCGGTCGGCGAGCCGATCAATCCGGAGGCGTGGATGTGGTACCGAGAGCACGTCGGCGGCGACCGCTGCCCGGTCGTCGACACGTGGTGGCAGACCGAGACGGGGATGATCATGATCACGCCGCTGCCCGGGGTGACGACGACGAAGCCCGGCTCGGCGACGAAGCCGTTTCCCGGCGTCGAAGCCGGTGTTTTCAACGAGGCCGGCGAGGAGGTCGGCCCGGGGGGTGGTGGCTATCTCGTTCTGAAGCGGCCGTGGCCGGCCATGACACGCGGGATCTATGGCGACGACGATCGCTTCCGGAAGACGTATTGGGAGAAGTACCCGGGCGTCTACTTCGCCGGGGACGGCGCCCGCATCGACGACGACGGGGACTACTGGCTGCTCGGCCGCGTCGACGACGTGATGAACGTCTCCGGCCATCGGATCTCGACGATCGAGGTCGAGTCGGCGCTCGTCGACCATGCGCGCGTGGCCGAGGCTGCGGTGTGCGGGCGCGCCGATGCGCTCACGGGCCAGGCGATCGTCGCCTACGTGACGCTGAAGGGCGGCGACGAGGGTTCGCTCCAGATGCTCGAGGAGCTGCGAAACCACGTGGCCGCGAAGATCGGGCCGATCGCGAAGCCCGCGAACATCGTCTTCACGCCCGAGCTCCCGAAGACGCGATCGGGCAAGATCATGCGCCGCCTGCTGCGGGACGTGGCCGAGAACAGGCCGCTCGGCGACACCACCACCCTCGCCGACCCCACCGTCGTGAGCGAGATCGCGGACCGCGCAGCCGCCGAAGCCTCGGAGGAGTAATGCCCGCGCCGTGGCCGCCCGGCTTCGAGCGTGTTCCGGACGACGACTGGGTGGCAAAGCGCGCGGAGACCCTCGCGCAGACCTACGACACCGTTCAGAACCACGGCTGGTACCGGAACCTCGACCCGACGATCGCGCAGCTCGCGGCGCATCTTCGTCCCGGCGACCTCGTCCTCGACTATTCCGGCGGCACGGGGATCCTCGCTCAGCGGCTGCTCTCGGAGCTGCCCGATCCCAGCGTCGGAATCCTGATCGTCGACGCGTCGCCGAAGTTCCTGCGCGTCGCGCTCGAGAAGCTGGGCGGCGACGAGCGGGTGGCCTTTCGGCTGATCCGGTACCTGCAGGAGGAGCGGCGACTCCAGACGGTGCAAGAGGTCGTCGCCGGGGCGCTGCTCGAACGGGGCTTCGACGCCGTCGCCTCGACGAATGCGATCCATCTCTACTACGACCTCGAGGACACGCTGGGCTCGTGGCGCGAGGCGTTGCGCGTCGGTGGCCGCGTCTTCGTCCAGTCGGGCAACATCGGTGTCCCCGACTTGCCGCCCGGGAAGTGGATCATCGACGAGACGGTCGAGGCGATCAACGCCGCCGCGACGGAGCTGGTGCGAAGCGAGGAGCGCTACGCCGAGTACCGCACCGCGCTCGAGGATCCGGCACGCAGAGCTGCCTACGACGACCTGCGCCGCAAGTTCTTCCTGCCGGTGCGCTCCCTGCAGCACTATCGGTCGGCGCTCGAGCGCGCCGGCTTCGAGGTCGTGCGGGTCGAGCACGTCACGATCGCGGCGGACACTCAGGAGTGGACCGAGTTCCTGGGCGCCTATCACGAGGGTGTGCTCGGTTGGGTCGGCGGCTCGGAGCGCATCGAAGGACGGGCGCCGACGGAGCAGGCGGTGTCGGACCGCCTGAGGCTGATGCGGGAGAGCGTCGACCGGGTCTTCCAGGGCGGGTCGTTCGAGGCCGTCTGGACGTACATCGAGGCCGAGTGAAGCGCCCGGCCGTGCCTTTAAGCTCCGGCTGTGAAGGTCTTCAATCTCCGGGGAGACGAGTGGGACCGCGTGGAAGAGCGGGAGGGGTGGCGCTCGAAAGACGCGTGGGTCGGCGCGCGGATCGGCGCAGAGCTGATCGGCGGGAGCATGTACGAGCTCGAGCCGGGCGACCGGCTCTGGCCCTACCACGTCCACCACGCGAACGAGGAATGGCTCATCGTCCTCCGCGGAACGCCGACGCTACGCTCGCCCGAAGGCGAGCAGGTGCTGGACGAAGGCGATGTCGCCTGCTTCGTGCGCGGCAAGGACGGCGCGCACCAGGTCAGTAACCACACCGATTCGGCGGTTCGGGTACTGATGCTCTCGACGCTCATCGCTCCGGACATCGTCGAGTACCTGGACAGCGGCAAGATCGGAGCCCGGAGCCTCGCCGGCGAGCGGATTCTCCTCAGCCGGCCGGGCCCGATCCTCGACTATTGGGAGGGCGAGGACTGAGAGCCCGTGCCGGGCGCCGAGGCCCGCCCGGTGGATCCGGGCGGGCCTACTGCGTCAGGCGGTCGGCACCGGAGGGGCGGACACCGCTGCCGTAGCGGCGGGGGGCTCGGTGCTCCCCGAATCGAGCCGGAACGGGGGATAGGTGTCGGTCATGAGGCCCGCGTAGGCGGCGACCCGGAAGACCCAGCGGTTCAGGCCGAGAACGAAGTCGAAGAGCGACTGCGGGTAGCGGCCCCTGAACAGCAGAACCACTCCGGCGACGAGCGCGAGCAATCCGATCAGGCCGCCACCGGCGGCATAGAGGAAGCCGTCGCCGTCACCGCTCCAGGCAGACCAGGCACCGCCCGTGAAGATCGCGACGATCAGGTAGTGGGGGATGGCGAGTAGCCACCATTTGACGAGCACGAGCCCGCGGGAGAGCTGCTCGGGATAGTCCACTTCGAGCCTCGCCGGGTAGGTGGGGTCGTCGGAGAGGGAGAAGGGCGGGTACTTGTCCGTGCCGAGCGCGCTGTAGGAGTAGAAACCGACGCGCCACGACCAGCGGAGCACGCCCACGTTGAAGTCGAAGATCCGACGGGGATAGCGTCCGGTGAAGAGGATCGCGAAGCCTGCGACGACGGTCGAGACCACGAGGCCGATCCACAGGAAGAGGAGGACGACGAAGTGCGGAATGGCGAGCAGCCACTTGAATAGCCATTGCCAGCGTCCCACGTCGGGATCCAGGTCGCCGGTGAGGCGAAGTGGATAGGCGGCTTGCGGAGAGGTCATGTTCGGTGCTCCTTCTGATGTTCGATTGCCGGTAGCCCACCCTCGCAGAGCCGCGTGCCGGGCGCAGTACGGCTAGCACCCGAATGTCGAGAAGGGCCACTGTCGCCACCGGGTAGGTTTGTAGGCGCTCAGATGCCCGTTGCCGAGCAAATCGAGGTCCGCCGCCTCGCCCCGGACGAGCTCCGGCAGCATGTCGACGCGCTCGCAGCCGTTCTGGCGGATTGCGTCGCCGGAGGCGCGTCGGTCGGCTACATGTATCCGTTCTCCGAGGCAGATGCGCGGACGGCGTTCGACGGCTTCGTCGCCGAGGCCGAGCAGGGTCGTCGGCTCGTCCTGGCAGCGTTTCTGGAAGGCGACCTGGTCGGAAGCGTGCAGGTGATCCTGGCGCTGCCGCCGAACCAGCCGCATCGCGCCGAGATCGCCAAGCTCCTGGTGCACAGTGCGGCCAGGCGGCGCGGACTCGCCCAGCGCTTGATGGAGCACGCCGAGGCAGAGGCGCGAGCGGAGGGCAAGACCCTGCTCGTTCTCGACGCCGTGACCGGCGACGATGCCTCGCGTCTCTACGCGCGGCTGGGCTGGACGACCGTGGGTGTCATTCCCGGCTACGCCCTGTATCCGGACGGACGTCCGTGCGACACGACCGTCTTCTGGAAATCACTCTAGGCGACGTATTCCACCTCGAAGCGCGATGCCGCCGGTTCGAGCACGGCGAGCGCCAGCGCCGCCTCGTGCTCCAGCTCCGCTTTGGCGGCCTTCGCCAGCTTGACGAACGGCGTCGCCTCCAGCGTCGCGACGTCCTTCCGGCGACGCCACCACCACGTGCCGGCGACGACGCCGTCGAGGAGGATGGTGGGCACGACGTCGCCGTTTTTCCGGATCACGCGCCTGCGCGTCTCGTCCGCGAACAGGCGCGTCCGGTCGGCGTGCGCGAGGAGCACGTTGTCCCACTCGCCGAGCAGGCGCAGCGGCGCGGGTGTATCGGCGGTGGGCCGGGGCGCGCCGCGGAGGTCGTAGAGCTCACGCTTGCGCTCATCGGTCAGCCGCTCCAGCTCCGGCTCGAGCCGCTCCAGAGCCGGCGCGATCGCTCCGACCGCCAGGCCCGTGAACGCTGCGAGGTCAGCCCGGCTCGAGGGCCCGAAAGAAGCGAGCGTGCGCCGCACGAGCCTGGTGGTTCCTCCGACCTCCTCCGTTTCCTGGTTCCCAAGCCAAGCCTTTGCTGCGACGAAGCGGTTGCGCTGGCCGAATGCATGCGTCTCGTCGCCTGGGACGTGGAGGATCAGCGCGTTCGTGCGCACGCGCCGCCACACGCGCTCGTCGTCCATGCGCGCCTCGAGCTGGGCGAGCAGAGGCCGGAGCGCGGTGCCCTCGAGCGGCTCGGCAAGCGCGGCCTCGGCATGTGCCGCGAGCTCGACCACACGCACCATGTCCACCCCGTCCGGTAGGTACTTCTCGCGGATCCGGTTGAAGTACGGAGCCATCGCAGCCGCGTCGTGCGGATAGTCCTCGGCACTGACGAGATGCAGCGTCTCGCGCATGAGGGTCGCTCGCACCACCGCTCGTTCGTGCAGCGCCCGGCTCAGGTCGTCCCGCTCGAATCCTTCGAGACGCGCAGCCAGCGCCACGTAGGGAGCGCGCGGACGCTGGGCCTGAAGCGCACCCAGCCGGTGCACCGCAGTCGGCACGTCGAGGACGACTCGCTCGAGCAGCAGCTGGCGTGCGAGCGTGGCGCGGTTGAGTTCGCGGAGCGTCAGCCGGGTCACTGGCCTGGACGGTACAACGTGCTGATGCGGAGGCTGGCGATCGTGGTCGCGCTGCTCGTGCCGGCGTCGGCGAGCGCGAGCGACGGGGCGCTGCTCGCCGCCCAGCAGCGCTATCTGCCCGCGGCCGCGGCGGCGTACGGGAGCACGCCCGACGGCGCGCAGGCCCGGTACGACGCAGGGCGGAACCTCACCGAGGGAGTGCTCGCGGCGGGCCGCGTCAGCGACGCCAGACGGGCACTCCGGGTCCGCCTGCTCGCGCTCGGCCGTGCGCAGGTCGCACGCGCCGAGGCGCTCGACCGCGCCGACGGCTTCCGGAGCGCTGCTCCACTGGCACCGCTGCCCGCCGCTGCCCCCGGATACGGGCTCCGCCGGCCGGACGCGACGCTTGCCCGCCGCCTCGCTGCGGTAGCCGCAGGGGTGAACGGAGCAGTCGGGATCTGGGTCCACGAGCTCGACTCCGGCCGCTACGCCGGCTTCCAGCAGGACGCGCGCTTTGCCGCGGCCTCGACCGTCAAGCTGGGCGTGCTCGCCGCCGGGCTGCGCGCGTCGCCGAGGCCGGAGCGCAGCCGTTGGTGGTACGACGTCCGTCAGATCGGCTTCTGGTCGTCGAACCTCGCCGCGAACCGGATCGCTGCGGGCCTCGGCTACGGGGCGGTCACCGAGGGGTTGCACCGTCTCGGCATGACGTCGAGCACGTACCCGGGGCCGTACCGTGCGACGACGTCGTGGAAGCCTCCCGGGGCGCACACCCGGGTGACGACTGCACGGGACCTCGGCCGCGCGCTCTACCGCCTGCACGCGGGCGCGCACGGGAGCGGCGGGGCGCTCGCGCAGCTCGGGCTTTCGCGCAGGCAGGCGATCCTCGCCCTGCGGGTGCTCGCTTCTGCCCAAGGGGTGGGCGATAACGCGGGTCTGCTCCGCCCGTCGCTGCCCGGTTTGATCGTGGCGGAGAAGAACGGCTGGCTCTCGGACACACGCACGACCGCGTCGATCGTTTACCGCGGCGGCCGCGCGACGATCGTCGTGGTGGAGCTGTACCGGCCGGGAGTCACATACCGCGAGGGGAAGCAGCTTGGACGTCGCGTCTTGCAGGCTGCGGGACTCGTGCGCTAGCACCCGACGCCTTCGCCGCGACACCGTCGAGCGTCTGCTTCAGCTCCCCGTAGAGCGCGCTGGCCTCCGAGGGCGTGTCGCCGATCGCGGTCAGGCCGATCCGCCCGGCGACCGCGAGCGCGCTGACCATGTGGAGCGCGACCCCGGTCTCGCGCTCCGCGTCCCACCCGAGCGACCGTTCCGCGACGACGTCCAGCAGGTCGTCCGGGGTCAGCGCCTGGTAAGCCGGCGCATCGAGGTGGTCGGTCGCGACGTAGTGCTTGATGTCGCCGAGTCGCGTTCTGAACTCGCCCGCGAGCGGGTCGTAGATCCCGTCGGTCAGCGTCGAAATCGCCATGAAGGGATGCGTGGTCCCGCCGCAGCGAAGATTGATCTCGATTGCGTAGGGATCCCAGCCGCCGTCCTTCCGAACGGCCACGAAGTCGACGGCGCAGCGGCCGATGACGCCCTCGCGCGCCAGCCGGCGTCCGACCTTGAGCGCCTCGGTCGCGATCCGCGCCGCGTACTCAGGGTCGGCCGGGAACCTGCAGCCGAAGTAGGTCTGGCCGTTCGGGCCGCCGAGTACCTGGTCGTGCGTGGAGAGGATGTCCACCTGCCCCGAAGGACTGATCCGGAGCTGGACGCTCGGGCTCCGGAAGTCCTCTCCCTCGATGCGCTCCTCGACGATCCCACCCTGGTCGGAGAGCGCCGCCAGGTAATCGCCGACGGCTGCCTCGGTGTCCTCGAGCGACAGGGCGCCGGCCAGCGCACCGTCCTCGAGGGCGCGGCGGACGTCCACCAGCGCATTGCCGAGGCCGCTGACCCCGCGATCGAGCTTGAGGATGCTCGTCGCGCTCCGCAGCTCGCGCAGGGCGTCGAGCACGTCCCGCTCGCCGGACACGTCGAAGCCCCGGGCGTGCGGTACGTCTTCCTCGGCGAACACGCGTCGGCTGCCGGTCTTCGTCCCCAGCCACTCGAGCGCCGGGTCGGCGCCGTACAGCGGGATCCCCAGCCTCACCGCCAGCTCCACCTCGTCCCACGACGTGCAGAACGGGAGCAGGAAGGCGAGCTCGGGCTCTGCGACGAGAGCGCGAATCCGCTCGATCGCTCCCGGCCGGGCGAGCACCTTTCGCGTCAGCGGCAGGTTGCGCGAGTCCACCAGCGAGACGACGGCGAAGCGCCGCCGCGCCTCGGGCGTGTCGAGCTCCGGCACGAGGCCGAAGTAGTAGTCGACGAGCCGCGGCAGGATCGGCTGGGAGGTGACGTAGACAACGCGCGAGTTGCGGGAGCGGAGCAAGCTGAGCACGAGGCAGAGGAAGCGCTCCTCGTACGCCGGGAAGACCGGGATCAGCTGGTCCGGGACCTCCATGCTGATCGAGTGCACCACGACGACTGTGCGCTCGACGTCGCCCACCGACCGCAAGGTGACCGACGGCCAGATCGTCCGCAGTCGCTGCTGAAGCTCGGCAAATTCGCCGCTGGCCATGGCCGGACCGTAGCCTTTCGACGGTTCGCGGTCTAGCGGCGCAGCTGCGCGCTCGTCCCGATCGCGATCAGTGGCGCAGCACCTGGCCGGAGCCAGCGGAGCACCGCGCGGAGGTCCGCCTTGCGGAGGCTCACGCAGCCGATCGTCGCCCCGCCGGTCTGGGCGTGGAGGAAGATCCCCGATCCTCGGCCCGGCACGACGGGTCGCATGTTGTACTCGATCACGGCCAGGAATGG
>DATLDK010000028.1:0-6209 GCA_035525905.1 Gaiellaceae bacterium
CTACAAGCTTGCGAACGAGGGGACGGCGCGGCTCTATCACGACGAGAGCGGTGTTCCCTCGGTGGGGATCAGGCCGTACATCGTCTACGGCCCGGGACGCGACCAGGGGATGACCTCGGGGCCGACGCTGGCGATGGCGGCGGCGGCGCATGGCGAGGAGTACGCGATCGGGTATGGCGGCATCGGTCAGTACGACTACGCCCCGCTCGTCGGGCTCGCCTTCATCCGAGCCGCCACGGCGCCGGCGGGCGCGATCGTCGCGAACTTCCCCGGTGTCACCGCCTCGATGGAGGAGGTCGTCGGGGCGATCGAGGCCGCGGCGCCCGAGGCAGCCGGGAGGATCACCTGGGACGAGCAGACGCTGCCGTTCCCGGCCGAGCTCGAAGCGCAGGCCCTCGAGGAGCTGATCGGGCCGCTGCCGCAGGTGTCGCTCGCCGAGGGCGTCAGAGCGACGATCGAGCGCTTTCGTCTCAACCCCGCCTAGCGTGCTCGATGTGCTGATCCGCGGCGGCCGCGTGATCGACGGCGCCGGCAATCCGTGGTACCGGGCCGACGTCGGCATCTCCGGCGATCGGATCGCCGCCCTGGGGCGCGTGGACGAACTTGCTGGCCGCGTGATCGACGCAGACGGGCTCTTCGTCTGCCCCGGCTTCGTCGACATGCACACCCATTCCGACCTGCAGCTGCTCGTGAATCCGCAACACGAGGCCAAGGTGCTGCAGGGCGTGACGCTCGACGTGCTCGGCCAGGACGGGCTCAGCTACGCGCCCGTCACGGACGAGGTGCTAGAGCAGCTGCGCGGGCAGCTCGCCGCCTGGAACGAGGATCCGCCCGACTTCGACTGGAGCTGGCGGACGGTAGGCGAGTATCTCGACCGCCTCGACGCCGACGGGATCGCAATCAACGCCGCCTACCTCGCGCCGCACGGGACGATCCGGATGATCGCGATGGGCACGGACGACCGGCCGCCGACGACCGAGGAGCTCGAGCACATGAAGCGGCTGCTGGCCGAGTCGCTCGAGCAGGGCGCGATCGGCCTCTCGACCGGCCTCACCTATACGCCCGGGATGTACGCGGACGACGACGAGATCGTCGCGCTGCTCGAGGTGGTGCGCGACCACGGCGGCTATTACACGCCGCACCACCGCAACTACGGCAAGCGCGCGCTCGAGGCCTACGCCGACTGCATCGAGATCGCCCGGCGCTCCAGCGTGCCGCTCCATTTGGCGCACGCGCACCTCGGCTTCCCAATCAACAAGGGCCGCGCGCCCGAGTTGCTCGCGATGATCGACCGCGCACGGGACGACGGCATCGAAGTGACGCTCGACACCTATCCGTACCTTGCGGGCTCGACCTATCTGCACTCGATGCTGCCGAGCTGGATGCATGTCGGCGGCGGTGCGGCGACGATCGCGCGGCTGCGCGACCCGTTGCTACGGGAGCGCCTGCGCGTCGAGATCGAGGAGGTGGGCTCGGACGGGTTCCACGAGATCCCGGTCGACTGGTCGATCGTGCATGTCGACGGCAGTCCGGTCAGCGAGGCGGCGGCTGCCGCAGGAGCGCGCCCGATCGACTGGGTGTGCGAACTGCTGGTCGAGCGCAGCCTCGGGGTCTCATGCGTTGCTCACTTCGGCAACGAGGAGAATGTGCGCACGACGATGGCGCACTGGTCGCACACCGTCGGCAGCGACGGGATCATCGTCGGCGAACGCCCGCACCCGCGCGGCTGGGGCACGTTCCCGCGCTACTTCGCCGTCTACGTGCGCGAGCTCGGGATCCTGACCTGGGAGGAGGCGGTGCGGAAGATGACGTCGCTCCCCGCACAGCGGTTGGGCTTTCCGGACCGCGGGCTGCTCCGCCCCGGCATGGCGGCCGACGTGACCTGCATCGATCCGGAGACGATTCGCGACACCGCCACGTACCAGGACCCCCGCCGGCAGCCGGAGGGGATCCCGTACGTGCTCGTGAACGGCGTCGTCGCCGTCGACGACGGGCGGCACACGGGCGCGCTGGCCGGCCGCGCGCTCCGCTCGTCCGGCTAGCCGGCGTTCGGATCGGTCTGCCAGAGCCCGAAGTCGTTGCCCTCGCTGTCCGTGCAGGTCGCGAACCAGCCCATGCTCGGGACCGGCATCGGGGCCGCGGCCTGGCCGCCGAGCTCGTTGACACGGGCGGCCCCGGCCTTGATGTCGTCGACGTCGAAGTACACGCGCGGGCCGCGCTTGTCGCCGTCGGCCTCGTAGATCGCGCCGCCTTGGTTGTCGGAGAACCGCGTCATCAGGTACTCGGACGGCGCGCCCTCGTACGCCTGGAACTGCCAGCCGAAGAGCGAGCCCCAGAAGTCCCGCGCCTTCGCGGTGTCGCCGGCCGGGATCTCCACATGCACCATCTGCCCTGCCATGTCTAACTCCTTTCGTCGTTACTTGTCACTACGACGACGAACGGGACGCAAAGTAATCGACTCAGCGCGAAAGCCAGCCGCCGTCGACCGGCAGCGTCACGCCGTGCACATAGTCCGCAGCGGCGGAGGAGAGGAACACGACGGCGCCGCCGATGTCGGCGGCCTCGCCCCAGCGGCCTGCGGGGATCCGCACGTCGATCTGGGCGGTGCGCTCGGGGTCGTCGCGCCAGATCCGCGCATTCAGGGCCGTCTTGACGTAGCCGGGGGCGACCGCGTTGACGTTGACCCGATGCGGCGCCCACTCGTTGGCGAGCGCCATCGTCAGCTGCGAGACGCCGCCTTTGCTCGCGGCGTAGGAGGCGATGCGAAAGCCGCCCTGGAAGCTCATCACCGAGGCGATGTTCACGATCTTGCCGCTGCCCCGGCCGACCATGATCCGGCCTGCGAGCTGGCAGAGCTCGAACGTCGCCGTCAGGTTCACCTCGATCACCTCGTCCCAGTCGGCGAGCTCGTGGTCGACCGCGTCGGAGGCGCGGCCGATCCCGTGCGAGTTCACGAGGATGTCGATCCCGCCCAACCCCTCGACGGCCTTCTCGAACCCACGTCGAAGAGCGTCCCGGTCGTTGAGGTCGGCGCGAACAGCGATGCCGTCGAGCTCGGCGGCTGCTTCCTCGGCGCTGTCCGAGCGGCCGAGCACCGCAATGCTCGCGCCGGCATCCACGAGCGATTGCGCGATCCCGCGCCCGATGCCACCGCCGCCGCCCGTAACGAGCGCGCGGCGTCCTGTCAGGTCGAAGGGGCCGGCCAACGGTCTCGGAGCGTAGTACACCGACAGCTGAGGTAACGTCCGCTCGATGCAGCTCTCGGAGCTGGAGACGCCGGTGCTCGTCGCGGATCTCGACGCGATCGAGCGGAACGTCTCCCGCATGCAGGCCTACTGCGACGAGCACGGCGTCGCACTGCGCCCGCACATCAAGACTCACAAGCTGCCCGAGCTGGCGCAGCTCCAGCTCGACGCCGGCGCGGTCGGCATCACGTGCCAGAAGCTCGGTGAGGCCGAGGTGATGGCTGACGCGGGCGTCGAGGACATCCTGCTCTCGTTCCCGCTCGTCGGCGAAGCGAAGGCCGAGCGGCTCGCGGCGCTGGCGAAGCGCGTGACGATGACCGTCGTCGGCGACTCTGCTGCCGTCGCCCGAGGCCTCGCGCCCGTGCTCGCGCGGCACGGCCTGGAGGTCGACTTCCTCGTCGAGTGCGACACGGGCCTGGGGCGGACCGGCGTTCAGAGCCCCGAGGAGGCTGCCGACCTGGCCGAGGTCGTGCACGCGCTCGAGGGGCTGCGCTTCGCCGGACTGATGACGTATCCATCCCTGCCCGAGACCGCGGCCTGGCTCAAGGCCGCGCGCGAGGCCGTCGAGGCACGTGGCATCGTCGTCGACCGGGTCAGCGGCGGCGGCACGCCGACGGCCGACCGGACGCATGAGCTCGGTGTCGTCGACGAGCTTCGCGTCGGCACCTACATCTACGGAGACCGCTCCCTGCTCGTAAACGGGATGGCCCTCGACGACTGCGCGCTCCGCGTCGTCGCCACCGTCGTCAGCAGGCCCACGCGCGAGCGGGCGATCATCGACGCCGGCTCCAAGACGCTGACGACCGATCCGGCGCTCGGCGCGACAGGGCACGGCCTGCTCGTCGAGTTCCCCGAGGCCGAGATCTACGCGCTCAACGAGGAGCACGGCTACGTCGACGTCAGCCGTTGCGATCCTCCGCCTGAGATCGGCGATCGCGTCACGATCGTCCCCAATCACGCCTGCACGGCCGCGAACATGCACGATGAGATCGTCATGCACCGCCGCGGCGAGATCGTCGAGACGCTGCCGACAGCGGCACGTGGAAAGGTGAGGTGAGAGATGAAGCAAGCGATCCAGCCGGAGGGTCTCGCGCGGCCGGCGGCACCGTACTCCCCCGTCGTCGTCAGCGGTGACCTCGTCTACACGGCCGGCCAGGTCGGCTTCGACGAGTCCGGCCAGCTGACCGCGGACGACATCACGGGGCAGACGAAGCAGGTCTTCAAGAACCTCGTGGCGTGCCTGCGGGCGGGGGGATGCGAGCCCTCCGACGTGCTCAAGGTCAACGCCTACCTTGCAGACCTGGGCGATTTCGCGGCGTTCAACGAGGTCTATCGCGCCACCTTCCAGGAGCCGTACCCCGCCCGCACGACGGTGGGCGTGAGCCTGCCCGGCGGCATCCTGGTCGAGGTCGAAGCGATCGCGCGCAGGCCCGGTTAGGCCGGCTTGCAGGGCTTTCCTGCTACGGTGTGTGCACGGAAGCCATCCGGCGCCGTGGAGATCTAGCTTCTCGTTCCTCCTTTTTAGGTTGTTCGAGGTCAGTTGCGTCTCGAACATGCACGTATCAAGGAGTAGAACACTTGTCCAAGTCATTTCAGGAGCTCGGAGTCAGCGCGCCCGTCGTCAAGGCGCTCGCAGCGGCCGGCTTCACCCATCCCTTCGCGATCCAGTCCAGTGTCTTGCCGGACGCGCTCGCAGGTCTCGACGTTCTCGCCGAGTCGCCGACGGGCTCCGGCAAGACACTCGCCTTCGCCCTCCCGCTCGTGGAGCGCACGGCCGGCGCGAACGCCCGCCCCGGCGCGCTCGTGCTCTGTCCCACCCGCGAGCTCGCGCTCCAGGTCAGCGCCGACATCCGGCCGCTCGCCAAGGCCAAGGGCCTGCGCGTCGAGACGGTCTACGGCGGCGCACCGATCGGTGCGCAGATCGGCAAGGCCCGCGGCGCGCACATTCTCGTCGCCACGCCCGGCCGCCTGCACGATCTGATCGAGCGGCGCGCGGTCCGGCTCAACGACGTCCGCGTGCTCGTCCTCGACGAGGCCGACCGCATGCTCGACATGGGGTTCAAGCCGCAGGTCGACCGCATCCTCCGAGGCGTGCCGGACAACCGGCAGACGATGCTCTTCTCGGCCACCCTCGACGGGGCCGTCGCCCAGCTCGCCCAGGCGTACACCGTGAATGCGGTACGCGTGCAGGCGGAAGCCCCGATCCAGGCGCAGCGCGGCGAGGTCGACCACAACTTCGTGGCGGTCACGGCCGAGGACAAGCTCGACCGGCTCGTCGAGCAGCTCCGGAGCGATCGCGGGCTCGCACTCGTGTTCGTGCGGACGAAGCACGGCGCCGACAAGCTCGCGCGCAAGCTCGAGCGCCAGCACAACATCAAGGCTGTCGCGATGCACGGCAACCTCTCGCAGAACCAGCGCGAGCGCGCGCTCGCGCAGTTCGAGTCCGGCCGCGTGACGACGCTCGTCGCGACGGACGTAGCGGCCCGAGGCCTCGACGTCGACCACATCACGCACGTGATCAACTTCGATCCGCCGCACGGCGACGCCGACTACGTCCACCGCGTCGGCCGCACCGGGCGTGCCGGGCGGAGCGGCACCGGGGTCACGTTGGTGCTGCCGGACCAGCGCGGCGACGTCAGCCGGCTCGCCACGCGACTCGGCCACGGTGAGTCGTTCGCCTCGTCGGGGATGGCAGCCGCCACGCGGCCCAAGCCCCACGTCGCGAACGGACGGCGGCGCCGCTCGCGTTAGGCTTCGCCGCGTGAGCCGCGAGCCGGACCTCAACGTCGTCGGCGGTGAGCTGCTCGCGTGCTCGCTCGAGCCGATGACCGGCTTCTACCGCGACGGCTGCTGCGGAACCGGGGAGGAGGACGTGGGCAGCCACACGGTTTGCGCGGTGATGACCGAGGAGTTCCTCGAGTTCAGCCGCCGCGCCGGCAACGACCTCTCGACGCCGCGGCCCGA
>DATLDK010000034.1:0-11436 GCA_035525905.1 Gaiellaceae bacterium
TGCGCATCGATCCCGAGGCGATCACTCCGCGCACGACCCTGAGCGCGATCCGCGCGGACGCGCTGCGCCAGACGTGACCGACGACTGGAACGCGATCATCACCGAAGTCGAGCCCCGACCGGCGCGGCCGGGACCGCTGCAGGGGAAGCGCCTCCTCGTCAAGGACCTGATCGACACCGCCGGGATCCGCACGACCTATGGCTCGAAGATCTACGCCGACCATGTGCCGGACCGAACGGCGTCCGCGGTGCAGCGCCTCGTCGACGCAGGTGCCGTGATCGTCGGGAAGGCGAACCTGCACGAGTTTGCGTGGGGAGTGACGAGCCAAAACCCGTGGTACGGGACGGTCCAGAACCCGGCGCACCCGGGCAGGACGACCGGCGGCTCCTCCGGCGGCAACGCCGCGGCGCTGGCCGCCGGCCTCTGCGACCTCGGCCTCGGCACCGATACGGGCTGCTCGATCCGGCTGCCGGCCTCCTGCTGCGGCCTCGTCGGGCTGAAGCCGAGCTGGGGACGGATCGCGGCCGACGGCGTCTTCCCGCTCTGCCCCACCTTCGACACAGTGGGCCCGATGGCGCACACCGTCGCGGAGGTCGCGCTCGCCTGGTCCGTCCTCGCCGCCGCACCCCTGCCCGAGCCGCGCCTGAGCGGGTTGACCGTCGGCGTGCTGACCAAGCCCCCCTCCGTCGGAGGCCCGGCGCTTCCCGCGAACCGAACGGCGGAGCAGTACGTCGAGCGACTCGAGCACCTGGGCGCGCGCGTCGTCGCGGCGGAGATCCCCGAGCCGGCCGACGACACCTGGCCGCTCTTCTTCCAGGAGGCGGCGGAGTCGCACCGTTCGACCTTCCCGGAGCGGGCCGCCGACTACGGGGGCAACGTGCGGGCGAAGCTCGAGCACGCGCAGACGCTCGATCCCGCCGCAGTTGCACACGCGCGCGAGGCGGTAGCGACATGGCGGCGGTACCGCCCGCCCGTGGATCTCTACGTCGCGCCGGTGCTCGGGGTCGAGCTGCCGCCGGTGGACTGCGAAGAGCTCGACGTGCGAATCCCGCTGACGGCGTTCCTGCGCCCCTTCAACGTGCTCGGCTGGGCCGCCCTCGCGATCGGCGACCTCCAGCTGATTGCTCCGCGAGACGAGATCGTGCTCGCCGCCGGTCTGGCCTGGGAGAATGCCGAGGCGCTCACGCGGGACTGAGGATCGCGCTGCTGCGGATGAGCTCGACGAGGCTGGCGGCAGCCTGAGTCCATTCCGTGCGCGCGTAGGCGACGAGCTCCCGCCGTACAGGTGGCTCCAGGTGGAGGATGGCCCCTTCGAAGGCGGCGGGCAGGATGTTGTCCGGGACGAGCGCCGGCCCGAGCCCCGCCGCAGCCAGCCGCGCGGCCGCCTCCGACTGGGAGGTCCGAACCGCCGCGCGCGGCTGGAATCCCGCTCGTGCGCAGGCGCCCATCACGATCTCGTTCAGCCCGAACTCGGCCTCGAACAGCACCCAGCGGCGCTCGGCGAGCTCCTCGAGCCGGATCGTGCCGCGGTCGGCAATCGCGTCGCTTGGCGCCACCACGACCACGAACTGCTCGTATCCGAGCGGCTCGACCGGTCCGGCCCAGTCCACGGGCCTCGGACCGACGGCGACGTCGCCGTTGCCGCGGCGAACGCTCTCCTCGAGGTTCCGCCGGTTGCTGTGCTCGTGCAGACGCAGCATCACCTCTGGATGCCGGGCATTCCAGAGCCGCAGGGCGGCCGGGAGGATTCCGACTGCGATCGACCGTACGGTTGCGATCTCGATCTCCCCCGACTCGAGCCCGAGCGCAGTCCGCGCGCCGCGAGCGCCGCGCTCGGCGGCCTCCACCGCGCTACGCGCCTCGGGCAGGAGCGCCCGCCCGGCCGGCGTGAGGGCGGCTCCCCGCGGCAGGCGCTCGAGCAGCGCTCCGCCAACCTCTGCCTCGAGGGCACGAATCTGCTGTGACAAAGACGGCTGGGCGATGCCGATTCGCGCTGCGGCCCGGGTGAACGACCGCTCCGCGGCGATAGCCAGGAAGCACTCGAGTTGCCGCAACGTCATAGGGATAACCTATCGCCTCCGTAGGAGAGATGGCCTTGCCCTATGGCTTCCTCCCGGGAGAAGATCGCTCGGTTGCGAGCAACCGCGCTCAACCACGTGAGCATCTCCGCGCGCGACCTCGAAGAGTCGGCGCACTTCTACGAGGAGATCTTCGGTCTCGAGCGCCTGCCGACCCCGACCTTCGGCAATCCGGTCGTGTGGTTCCGGCTCGGCGACGGGCAGCTGCATCTCTTCGAGCGCGGCGAGCACGAGGCGCCGCGGTTCCACCACATCGGCCTCGAGGTCGACGATTTCGAGGCGTTCTACGTGCGGCTGACAGAGCTCGGCATCCGGGACTCCGACTCGCTCGGACCGATCCGCGAGCTGCCGAGCGGCGAGGTGCAGATGTACTTGCGCGACCCGGGGGGCAACCTCGTCGAGATCGACTGGCCCGACGTCGGCACGCTCGACCGCACGATCGTCACCGACCTGCGCAAGCTCTCCGACGACCAGGCCCAGGCGGCCGGCGCGGAAAACGCGTCCCTCTTCACGGCGAAGGCCTGAGCCGTGGCGACCGTCGTCCTCCTCGGCACGCTCGACACGAAAGGCACCGAGTACGCGTTCCTGCGTGACTGCGTGCGGGGACACGGCGCGGACGTCGTGCTCGTGGACGCGGGCATCATGGGCGAGCCGCGGGTCGCGCCGGACATCGGCCGCGAGGAAGTCGCTGCCGCCGCGGGATCGGACGTGGCTGCGCTGGCCGCCGCGGGCGACCGCGGAGCCGCGATCGAGACGATGGCGCGCGGCGCGGCGGAAATCGTGCAGAGGCTGCACGCAGAGGGGCGGCTCGATGGAATCGCCGGGCTCGGGGGCTCCGGCGGCTCGGCTCTCGTCACGCAGGCGATGCGCGCCCTGCCGGTCGGAGTGCCGAAGCTCATGGTCTCGACCGTCGCGTCGGGCGACACGCGGCCCTACGTCGGCGCGACCGACGTGACGATGATGTATTCCGTCGTCGACATCTCCGGGGTCAACCGGATCTCGGCGCAGATCATGGCGAATGCGGCGGGGGCGATCGCCGGCATGGCCAACGCGACCGTGCCCCCGGCCGGCGGCGACCGGCCGCTGATCGGCGCCACGATGTTCGGGGTCACGACGCCCTGCGTGACGCGTGCCCGCGAGCGGCTCGAGGAGCTCGGCTACGAGGTGCTCGTCTTCCATGCCACGGGAACCGGTGGGCAGTCGATGGAGGCTCTCGCCCGCGGCGGGTTCCTGGCCGGTGTGCTCGACGCGACCACGACGGAGCTTGCCGACGACCTCGTCGGCGGCGTGCTCTCCGCCGGGCCGGACCGGCTCGAGGCGGCGGGTGGCCTCGGCCTGCCGCAGGTCGTCTCGCTCGGGGCGATCGACATGGTCAACTTCGGCCCGCTCGAGACCGTGCCGCCGGAGTTCCGAGACCGGAATCTCTACGTCCACAACCCGACGGTGACGCTGATGCGAACCACCCCCGAGGAGTGCGCCGAGCTCGGCCGCCGCATCGGGAGCAAGCTGGCGCGGGCGACCGGTGCAACGGCGCTGTTCGTGCCCCTGAAGGGCGTCTCGATGATTGCCACCGAAGGTGGCGTGTTCCATGATCCGGAGGCGGACGAGGCGCTCTTCGCGGGCCTCCGAGAGACGATCGGGGACGTGGAGACGCACTGGCTTGAGCTGGACGTGAACGACGAGGCCTTCGCCGGCGCGATGGCCGACCGGCTGCACGAGCTCGTCCGGGCGGAAGCGTGACCCGGTCCGAGGCCCTTGCACGCCTGCGCGGCCAGGTCGACGCGGGCAGACCGATCATCGGCGCAGGGGCGGGTACGGGGCTGTCCGCCAAGTGCGCAGAGGCGGGCGGCGCCGACCTGATCATCATCTACAACTCCGGCCGCTACCGGATGGCGGGCCGCGGCTCCCTGGCCGGAATGCTGCCCTACGGCGACGCCAACGAGATCGTCGTCGACATGGCCCGCGAGGTGCTGCCCGTGGTGCGCCAGACGCCCGTCCTCGCCGGCGTCTGCGGCACCGATCCCTTCCGCCTCATGCCCGTCTTCCTGGACGAGCTGAAGCGGATCGGCTTCTCCGGCGTGCAGAACTTTCCCACCGTCGGCCTCTTCGACGGGACGTTCAGACAGAACCTGGAAGAGACGGGGATGGGCTACGGGCTCGAGGTGGACTTGATCCGGCTCGCGGGCGAGCGCGATTTGCTCACCGCACCCTACGTCTTCGAGGAGGGCGAGGCATCGGCGATGGCGGAGGCCGGCGCGGACGTCCTCGTCCCGCACATGGGCCTGACGACGGGCGGCGCCATCGGCGCCGAGACCGCGCTCACGCTCGACGACGCGGTCGTCCGCGTGCAGGCGCTGCACGACGCCGCCAAGCGGGTCAATCCGGACATCCTCGTCCTCTGCCACGGCGGCCCGATCGCCGAGCCGGAGGACGCCGCCTACGTGCTTGCGCGCACCGAGGGAGTCGTCGGCTTCTTCGGCGCATCCTCGATGGAGCGCTTGCCGACCGAGGCTGCGATGACGGAGAACATGCGCCGCTTCAAGGCGGTCTCCGTCTAGATGGCGACGGCCATTTCAGGGCGATTGCGCCGGTTGAAAGCCGTTTCGACGGCTGTTACGTTTGGGCGGACTCAGTGGTAGAGATGCTCCGTAACGGGGACTTTCGTCATCTAGCGCCCCGGCTCGTCGCTGCCGCGCTGGTGCTGTTCGCGATCCTCTACGTCCTCGTCATCTCGAACCCGCCGCCCGCAGACGGCAGCTTCGGCGACTGGCGGACGACGACCTACGGGTCGGCGTTCGACGACCCGGGCTCGTTCCTGCTGATCCTGCTCGACGCGGTTACGTTCGCAGGTCTCCTGTTCATCGTCGCGAGCGGCTTCTCGCTCATCTTCGGGCTGATGCGGGTCGTGAACATGGCCCACGGATCGTTCTACCTCCTCGCCGGCTACATCGCCTACGAGGTCCAGCAGAAGATGACGGGAGTCGGCGGGTTCGCGATCGCGGGCACCGACGTGTCCACCTGGGAGTGGGTGCTACCCGTCCTCGTCGCGGCCGCGATCGTCTCGGTGGTCGGGGTGGTCGTCCAGCAGACCCTGCTGCGGTGGAACCAGGGTCAGGATCTCCGTCAGGCTCTGCTCACGATTGCCGTCTCGGTGATCGTCGCCGACCAGGTGATCGCCCACTTTCCGCGCTCGGGAACCGTTCAGATCGGCGGCGGCCAGGCGGTCAGCCTCACCTGGCCCGGCTGGACGGAGCGCAGGATCGATCTGCAGGTCTGGAATATCGAGTACTCGCTCGCCCGCCTCGTCATGCTTGCGCTCGGCGTCTCGGTCGGGATCGGGCTCTGGGCCTGGCTCTACCGGACGAGGACCGGCAAGGTCATCCGGGCGGGGGTGGACGACCCGCAGATGACCTCGGCGCTCGGGCTCAACATCCAGAAGACGTTCGCGATCGCCTTCGCGATCGGAGCGGCGCTCGCAGCGCTCGGCGCGGCCGTGGGAAGCTCCCAGGGGAACATCGCATCCGGCCAGGACGCGCAGTGGCTGCTGAACGCTCTCGTCGTCGTGATCGTCGGCGGTATGGGCTCACTCCTCGGCGCAGCTGCAGGCGCCTTGCTCTACGCGATCGTGCTCACGTTCTCCGCGGCATACCTGCCGATCACGAGCGACAACTGCTGCTCCCAGTACTCGATCGTGCTCACGTTCGTCCTGATCGCGATCGTCCTCGCCTTTCGGCCGCAGGGAATCTTCGGGAGAGCAGGATGAGGCTGAGGAGCGATCCCAGGGGGACGGTGGAGCGTGCTATCGGCCTGGTCGTGCTCGTGGCTCTCGCGGTCGGGCCGGCGATCTTCAACGACTACTGGGTGAACACGATCCTCACGCAGATGCTGATCTTCGGGATCGCCGCCGCCAGCCTCATCTTCCTCTCGGCGTACGGCGCCATGACCTCGCTCGCCCAGACGGCGCTGATGGGCATCTCGGCCTACCTGCTCGGGAACATGGTCACGCAGGGAGGCGCAGGCGGAGAGAGCAAGGGCTTGACGCTGGGTTGGGACCCGACCCTCGGACTCGTCCTCGCGGTCGTGCTCACGACGGCGATCGGCGTCGCCTTCGGCGCTGTTGCCGCCCGCAGCTTCGGCATCTACTTCCTAATGCTGACCCTGACGTACGGCGTCATCGCCAACTACTTCTTCGGTCAGGTGACCCAGTTCGGCGGCTTCTCGCCGATCGCCGGCGTCGACCGGTACACGCCCGGGTTCATCGGCAAGATCGTCGGCCATCCGGACAAGCTCTACTACATCGCCTTCGGCGTGGCGCTCGCCGTCTACCTCGCGATCCGGTACCTGATCCGGACTCCCTTCGGGCTCTCGTTGCAAGGCGTTCGAGACGACCCCGTCCGCATGAGCTCGCTCGGTTACAACGTACCGCTGCACCGGGCGCTCGCCTTCGGGTTCGCCTCCTTCGTGGCCGCGCTGTCGGGAGTCCTGTTCGTCTGGTGGCAGGGGCAGATCGCGCCCGGCAACATCGGCCTGGCCTCCACGATCGAGCTGCTCGTGATGGCGGTCATCGGAGGCCTCACGAGGATCGAGGGCGCCTGGGTCGGCGCCTTCGCGTTCATCGTCATCAACAACTATGTCCGCGACGTCGAACTGCCCCTCGTGGGCGGCAGCTTCAACACCATCATCGGCCTCATCTTCCTGGTCATCGTCATCGTCTCTCCGGACGGGCTCATGGGCATCTGGGACCGCCTCTGGCGTTCCCTGGGAGGTCGCGGCGGTGGAACGCCGGACTCCGCCTCCGTGACGCGCCAGGCTGCCCCAGAGGCGAGCATCCCGTGAAAGGGGGTCCTGATTTCCAACGAACGCTTCGTTAGGTCGTCACACACAACCAAGGAACACCGAGGCAAGGGAGGGAAACACATGAAGAACGTGCGTAGCTGGAAGCTCCTGCTTCCGCTCGCCGGACTGGCGGCCGTTGCGTCGATCTGGGTGTCCGGCGCGTTCGCCGGCGCTCAGGCGACCAACGTGATCAAGGTCGCAATCATGACCGACTGCAAGGGTGCGTTCGCATTCGGCTACGAGTTCGACTCCGGCGGTGCACAGGCCGCCTTCGCGCAGTACGCGGGAGGCAAGGTCAAGAACAAGAACAAGCCGTCGGCGGGGATGACGGGGATCAAGATCGGGAACAAGTCCGTTCAGATCGTCGGCTACGGCTGCGGCGACGACACGGTCCCGACCGCGGTGAAGGAGACGCGGCGGCTGATGGAGCAGCTGAAGGCGGACGTGATGATCGGCCCGCTCTCCGGCGACGAAGCCGTGTCGGTCGCGAACTACGCCAAGTCGCACCCGACGAAGACGTTCATCATCGGGACGGCGGGGTCGCAGGATCCGACCCTGCAGATCGCACCGAAGAACGTGTTCCGCTACCACGGCGACGGGGCGCAGTGGAATGCCGGCCTCGGCGAGATCCTCTACAAGAAGCTCGGCTGGCGTAAGGCCGCCATCATGATGGACGACTACAGCTTCGGCTGGACGTCCGGCGCCGGCATCATCGCGGACTTCTGCGCGATCGGCGGACAGATCACGAAGCGCGTGTTCCCGCCCCTCAACAACACGGATTACGCGCCGTTCGTGCGGCAGTTGCCTCGCCCGGGCACGGTCGACGGCTACATCTGGGTCATCGGAGGAACCGGGACCGCCTCGAGCCTGAAGGCGTTCGAGCAGGCGTACGGCAAGATCGATCCCAAGCAGCACGCCGGCAACTTGTTCTTCGCGTTCCTCGGCGCCGACAAGGTCGTCGGGCCGAAGGTCGTTGGCACCTATGTGGGTGGGTTCGGCACCGGGCCCGGCCTCAAGACGGCACAGGCGAAGGCCTACGAGGCGGTCATGAAGAAGTGGTACCCGAAGCTGCCCGCAGGGGACGGCTTCGTCTACAACTACTACAACGCCGCCTGGGCGCTGATTCGGGCCCTGAAGGCCAACGGCGGCCAGGTTGGTGCGGCGTTGCAGCGTGCGATGCCGAGGACGAACAAGTCGGGCTACGAGGTCTCCGACGGTGGCGTCGTCAAGCTCGACTCCCGCCGCCAGGCGATCCAGGACCAGTATCCGCTGCAGGTCGTGCGGAACCCCGACGGCTCGGTCGGCACCAAGATCGTCGGCTACGTGCCGAACGTCGATCAGTCGTTCGGTGGGCTCTTCAAGCCCTCGAGCCCCGCGCCCGGCCGCTCGCAGCCCAAGTGCGTGAAGAAGAAGCTGCCGTGGCAGGGCAAGATCCGCGAGGTGCGGAACGGCGTCATCACGAAGAGCGTGATCAAGTAGGAATGACGGAGGCGCCGAACCCCGTCCCGAACGCCGTGCCGACTCTCCGCTTGCGGGGAGTCGGCCGGCGCTTCGGCGAGCGTCGGGCCATTCTCGGCCCGAACGGAGCCGGGAAGACCACCCTGTTCAACGTCATCTCGGGTGACCTCGCGGCATCCTC
Organism: Gaiellaceae bacterium; assembly: GCA_035525905.1. Classification (GTDB taxonomy): domain Bacteria; phylum Actinomycetota; class Thermoleophilia; order Gaiellales; family Gaiellaceae; genus Gaiellasilicea. Next base: position 8,554 of record DATLDK010000034.1, read on the forward strand.
CGGAACGGTCGAGCTCTTCGGCGAGGACGTGACGACGCTCGCGTCCCGGAAGCGGACCAAGCTGGGGTTGGCACGCACCTACCAGCAGTCCCGCATGCTCCTCGGCCTCAGCGTGGAGGACAGCATCTACCTCTCCGCACTCGGCGTCGGCGCCGGCCACCTGCGACCCGTGACGCTGCCAGGCGACGAGGCGCTCCGGGAGCGTGCACGCAACGCCGCGAAGCGAGCGGCGATCGACCACAAGCTTTCCGAGCTCGTCGGCAATCTCTCGCACGGCGAGCATCGCCAGATCGCGATCGCGATGGCACTCGCGTCCGAGCCGAAGCTGCTGATGCTGGACGAGCCGGCATCGGGTCTCTCGCGCGGTGAGCGGCAGCTCCTGACCGAGCTGCTGCTGGCGCTTGACGCCGACATCACGCTCGTGCTGATCGAGCACGACATGGACGTGGCCCTCACGGTCGCCGAGCAGGTGACGATGATGCACAACGGCCGCGTCATCGTCGAAGGCACTCCCGACGAGATCCGAGGCAACACGCTTGTGCACGACCTCTATCTCGGCCGGCACCACCAGCGCGATGAGTGACGTCCTCCTGGCCGTCGAGGGACTGCAAGCGCATTACTCGAGCGCGCAGGTCCTGCACGACGTGACCTTCTCGATGGCGAAGGAGTCGGTGGCGATCGTCGGCCGCAACGGGATGGGCAAGACCACCCTTTGCAACGCGATCATGGGCTTCACGCCCCCACGCGCGAGCGGCTCGGTGCGGTTCGAGGGTCAGGAGCTGGTTGGGAAGCCGCCGCACAGGATCGCGCGGGCGGGCCTGGGGTATGTCCCGCAGGGCAGGCGGCTCTTCCCATCGCTCACGGTGCACGAGCACCTCGTGATCGCGGCCAAGAAGGGCGGCGACTGGACAGCCGACCGCGTCTACGAGTTCTTTCCGCGGCTCGCCGAGCGGAAGCGCAACGGTGGCGCCGAGCTCTCGGGCGGCGAGCAGCAGATGCTGGCGATCGGGCGGGCGCTCCTCGGCAATCCGCGCCTGCTGATCATGGACGAGCCCTCGGAAGGGCTGGCGCCCGCGATCGTCGACATGATGGTCGACGTGTTCAAGAAGCTCGAGGAGGAAGGCCTCGCCATCCTCCTGATCGAGCAGAAGCTCGACGTGGCGACATCGCTCGCGGACCGCCAGCTCGTGATGGTCGGCGGTGAGATCGCCCTCGAGACGACGAGCGCCGAGCTCGAGCGCGACACCGAGATGCAACGGCGCTACCTCGGCGTCGAGCCAGTGGCTCACGCGTGAGGGCCGCCTCGGCGCTCCTCGCCGCCGGTGCGCTGCTCGTGCTCACTTCCTGCGGCGGCTCCGACGCCTCCGACCCTGACCTCGTCTTCGTCAGCTCGCGCGACGGCGAGTACGCGATCTACGGCATGAGCGCGAGCGGAGGGAGCCAGACGCGGCTGACCGACGTCGAAGTCGACTCGTCGACGCCGCAGGGGCTTCTCTTCCAGACGGAGCCCGCGTGGTCGCCGGATGCCATGAGGATCGTGTTCTCGAGCAAGCGGAGCGGGAACTCCGCTCTCTACGAGATGAACGCCGACGGAAGCGGAACTCGGCGACTGACCTCGACGAAGAACGACGACGGCCAACCGTCGTGGTCCCCCGACGGCGAGCGCATCGTCTTCACGCGCGGCTTGCCCGACCGGCTCTTCGTCATGAGCTCAGACGGGACCGGGGCCCGACGGCTGACGAACGGTCAGGCTGCCGAGACCGAGCCGGCCTGGTCGCCGGACGGGCGTTGGATCGCCTACGCCAGGAGAGAACCCGGAACGAGCATCCGCGAGCTCTGGCTCGTGCGGCCCGACGGATCGAACCCCCACCGGCTGACGAAGCTCGATGGCATTTCTGAGGGGCCGTCGTGGTCGCCGAACGGAAGCCGGATCGCGTTCGCCGCGAATATCCGCGACGGCGGCTTCGACATCTACAGCATCGCCGCCGACGGCAACGACTTGCGTCCGGTCACCTCGGGCGAGGACTCGTTCGAGCCGGCCTGGTCGCCCGACGGCAAGACGATCGCCTTCTCCGCAGGAGGCTCGATCGTCGCCATCGACGTGGAGACCGGAGACGAGAAGACACTCACGGAAGCCAAGAGCAACGACTCGAGCCCGGCCTGGAAGCCGGAACAAGGAGGAAAGCCATGAGCAGCTTCGTCAAGCAGGGCGACGTGCGGCAGGAGAGCTTCGACTGGGGCGTGATCGGCTGGCGCCTGGTCCCGGACAGCGGCTCGAAGCAGCTCGTGATCATGGACGTGACGCTCGAGCCGAGCGGTGGGCACGACTTCCACCGGCATCCCGGCCAGGAGGAGATGATCATCGTCAAGCAGGGCCGGATCACCCAGTACATCGAGCAGGAGTCGACGACGCTCGGACCGGGAGACTCCGTCTACCTCGACGAGGGTGTCGTCCATGCGTCCTTCAACGACGGCGACGAGACTGCGCTCCTGCAGGTGGTGATCGGGCCGTCGCTCGGCGGCGAGACGGGCTACGGCCTGGAGGACGTCTCAGCCGAGGAGCCCTGGGCCTCGCTGCGCCCCTAGCGCCGCGCGCCCGCCAGCAGCTCCCCCACGTCCACGCCCCGGATCGATGCGTCGACGAGCTCGACCGGATGGAACGCCGGGGTCGGCCGTCCGGCGCGGCGCATGGCGGCGGTGACCTGGACGAGGCAGCCGGGGTTGCCGCTCGCGTACGCGTCAGGGGCCGTCGCAAGCACGTGGAGGGCCTTCCGGTCGCCGAGCTCCGCAGCCGTCCCTGCCTCGACGATGTTGTAGATCCCGGCGCTCCCGCAGCAGATCTCCTGCTCGGCCGGCTCGAGCCGCTCCAGCCCCGGGATCGCC
>DATLDK010000100.1:0-27206 GCA_035525905.1 Gaiellaceae bacterium
GGAGCCGTGCACGCGGCGAAGGAGATGGGCCAGGAGATGCATGTCGGCCCCATCGTCTCGAGCGACCTCTTCTACAACCCGGACGACGGACAGTACGAGCGCTGGTCGAAGCGGGGCGTGCTCGCGGTCGAGATGGAGGCCTCGGCACTCTTCACCGTCGGCGCTCTCCGCGGCGTCCAGTCCGGCTGCCTGCTCGTCGTCAGCGACATCGTCGTCGAAGGCGAGTTCAAGCGGATCTCGGACGACGAGATGCGCTCGGCCGTCGACCGGATGACGCGCGTCGCCCTGGCGACGGCGACTCATTAGCGACACCGTTTTCCTCGTCAACCCGGCGTCGGCAAACGGATCGACGGGGCGACGCTGGGCCGAGATGGCGCGTCGCGCGGCACAACGGGGGCTCGAGGGCGACACGCTCTTCTCCGAGCGGCCCGGCCAGCTCGGTTCGCTCGCTCGAGAGGCCGCGGACGCAGGCGCCCGGTTGTTGGTGGTGGTAGGCGGCGACGGGTCGGTGAACGAGGTCGCGAGCGGGCTCGCCGGTCGCCCCGACGTCGAGGTCGCGGTTATTCCCAGGGGAACGGGCTGGGATTTCGTGCGCACCTACGGGATTCCGCACTCACTCGACGGCGCGATCGACGTCGCGCTCAACGGCCGGCCGCGTACGATCGACCTCGGACGGGTCGCCTACCGCGCGTGGGACGGCAGCGCCGCCGAGGCGTGGTTCGCGAACGTCGCGAGTGCCGGCATGAGCGGCGCGATCGCGCAGCGCGCGAACGAGACGACGAAGGCGCTCGGCGGCAAGCTGTCCTATCTGTGGGCGACGCTGGCCGTCTTCGCGGGCTGGGAGAGCTCGCAGATCCGCCTCTCGGTGGACGGCGAGGTGCGCGAGGGCCGCATGCACGACGTCGTCGTGGCTAATGGGCGGACATTCGGCGGCGGGATGATCATCTGCCCCGGCGCGCAGCCGGACGACGGGCTCTTCGACGTGCTGACGATCGGCGACCTGACGAAGCGAGACCTCATGCTGACCCTGCCGAAGACGTACCGCGGGAGCCATCTCCCGCACCCCAAGGCGGAGCTGCTTCGCGGCGCCGTCGTATCGATCGACGCGGACCTGCCGCTGCCGATCGAGCTCGACGGCGAGCAGCCGGGGACGACCCCCGTGAGATTCGAGGTCGAGCCGGGCGCCTTGCGCGTGCGCGTGCCCGCCTAGGCCGCGGGCTTTTTCGGGGCCGCCGGCTTGCGAGCGGCAGTCCGCTTGCGCGGCGTCGTCGTACTGGTCGTCGCCGGCTTCTTCGCCAGGTCACGCTCGAGCTTGGCAACGCGCTTCTCGAGCTCCTCGAGGCCCCGCATCTTCTTCTGCATCTCGTCGAGCCGCGACCGGGTCTCGTTCGCCATGTCCACGAGCTTCGACCCGCCGGGCACTTCCGTGAGCCTCTGTAGCGCCTCGGCGCCGAGGTCCTGAACGCGCGAGAGGATGTCCTTCTGCTGTGTCTTCACCATGCGCCCGATCGTACCCAGCTAGGCGTGAACGGTAACCGGCGTACCCGCACGAGTCCGGTCGAAGAGCCTCCGCAGCAGGTCGTTACGCACACGGATACAGCCGTTCGAGACCGCTTCTCCGAGCAAATCGGGCCGGTTCGTGCCGTGGATCGCGATCGGCCCGCCCTGCGTCCACCCCGTCAGCACCTCAGAAAAGGCGGAGATGCCGATCGCACCCGGCCCGAACGGTCCCGAAGCGTCCGCCGGAACGAGGCGCTGATTGACGTAGTAGCGCCCCGTCGGCGTCGGCGTCTGCGGTGAGCCAATCGCTGCAGTTGCGCTGAGAACGCGCCGGCCGCGATCGAAGAGCGTCACCCGGCGCTCGGAGAGGTCGACTTCGATGCGCGTCGTCACGGGCGCGAGCTCGACGTCCGAAGCGCGCACCCAGCCGACGATGCCGTTCGGCTTCATCGGCAGCTGCACGCGGTACCACCGCGCGACGCACGCGCGGTCGACCTGCTTCGCCAGCACCGCGAACACGGTGGGGACGCCGTTGACGTTCTCGCGCCCGAAGGTGGCGAGCGGCGCCGAGCTCGGCTCCCGGTAGGCCTGCGCCCGTTCCTGCACGACCGCCGCGTAGCTCCGGCGCGTTGTCCCGACCGGTCGCATGGATCCGGCCACGCAGGTGCGCGGCGCCTGTTTCTCACCGACAGCGTCCGAGCCCGTCGACGGCGTGTCGTCGCCCCCGCAGCCGGCGACAGCGGACACGATCAGGAGCACCAGCAAAACGCGCACGAAAACAACGGTACCGCCCGCGTTGCAACGGTTGCGGCTCAGAAAAAGGTGTGACAGGATCTTTACGTTTCCGCCACTCGCTCGACCGTGACAGACGCTACCGTGAGGAACGAGATGGCCAAGAGCCACGCACCTCGAGCCCGCCAGCTCCACGAGCACAAAGCAGTGCTCGCACATGCGCTTCGGCAACACGCCGGGATCCCGTACGAGGTCGAGCAGCACGTGTGCGCCGACTGCAGGCGGGTCCTCGACGAGCGTACCGTGCGTCGCGCCGCCGCCTAGGCGTCCGGAGCGCTCCGGCGCCGCAGGGCGAAGAAACCGGCGAGCACCAAGGCGGCGGCGGCGAGCCCGAGCGCCAGCTTGACGAGGGCGGGGTTGCGCTCGGCGAAGCTGCGCGTGTCTGCGGGCGGTTCGAACTCCTCGTTCGGACGTTCCGGGCCGAGCACGGCAACGGCCGGCCGCCCCCGCACCTCGGGCTGCTGCGCGAAGTCGTACTCCGGGCGGACGGTGCGGCCGCCGTACAAGACCGTGTAGGGCGGCGCGTGTCCGGCCGCGAGGAGGATGTAGTCGCGGTAGGCGCGCAGCGTCACCCGCAGGTCGCGTAGCGGTTCGTCGTCCCCGTTCGAGATCCGGATGCGCAGGTATCGGTAACGGCTGTTCAGCGGCAGGGTCGTCTCGCCGGCCTCGCCGAAGCGGTAGAGGCGACCGCCTCCGGCCGGGAAGAACGCCTTGTCGTCCATCGAGCCCGTCACCTCCACCGGGCGGTCGAAGGCCGGTGTGGAGGACGCGAACCGGAGCTCGTTCACGGTGATCCTGCGGTAGCCGATGTCCGCATCGATCACGGTTCGACGCCCCTCCTGCCGGACGGCGAGCTTCGCGCGACGCACCACGGGAGCACCGGCGGCGTCGACGGCCTCGGCGTTCGCGCCTCGAATCTCCTTCACACCGGTCGCCCGGATGCGGTAGTAGCGGAAGTCGCTCTGAGGGAACACGACAGTCGCACTGACCGCGCGGGTCGCACCGCGGACGTCGTAGATCGCCGTCGACGACAGCCGCGTGAACGTTCGACGGTCGCCGCTGCCGTAGACCTCTGCCCGTCCCACGAACGGCTCCGATGGAACATCGAGGTAAATGCGATCCCGCACGACGCGCTCCGGCCCGAAGTCGAGCAGGGCGACCGCCACGCCCTTCTGCGTGCCGGCGTTCAGGAGCTGGGCGGCCTGCAGCCGCTGGTCACCCCTCACGCTGCGCGGACGCCACGGCACCTGGCGCCCACGGGCGTCGAGAACCCTCAGGTCCGAGAAGCCGATCGCCGCGTGCTCGTACATGGGGCCGTCGGGCTCGAAGGCCGACAGGCCGCCGTTCGTGTCCAGCGTGCGCTCCCAGCGGAAGCTCGATTCGTCGAGCGCACCCGCCGGCGCGGCTCCGAGGAGGGCGAGCAGCGCCGCGGCGGCGAGCTTCCTCACTCGGCTGCATCCTTCCGGATCCGTTGATAGGCGAACGCGCCGCCGAGCAGGAGGAGCCCGAGCGCGATGAAGGAGAGCGCCCGGTAGATCGACTCCAGCTCCGAGAGGTCGTAGGCGAAGACCTTGGCGGCCGCGAGCAGCAGTAGACCCAAGCCGCCGAGCCGGAGCAGCTTCACGTCCCTGAGGAGGCCGACGACGATGCCGGTCAGGCCCGCGACGGCCCAGAACGCCGACAGCAGGACCTGGGGCGTCTGCCCGGGCTCCAGCTCGTCGCTCCCGAACGCAGAGACGATCGCGAGCGAGGGCAGATAGACCGCCGCGGTAGCCGCGACTCCCACATACGTCGTCCGCAGCTCGGGCAACGAGGAGAGGCGGCTGAGGGCGGCCGCCGTCGCGCCGACGACTCCGACGGCGATCGCAGCGCGGACGAAGTCGTCTACGCCGACCCGCAGGGCTTCGGGCGGCGCCTCGATGAGAATGGTGTGCGCGACCGCAAGCGTGAAAAAAGCAGCAGAGCCGACCTGGCCGCGTGGGTCACCAAAGCGGCGTGCAGCCCAGGCGAGCACGAGGGCCTCCGCAGACCAGCCCGCGACGAGCGCGGGCCCGTCGATCGCGAGTGCGAGCCCGAGAGCAGCGAGCGCAGTACCAACGGCCATGATCAGCGCCGCGATCTCCTTGCTCATCCGCCCTCCGTAGGCGGGGATGCCGCCGCCGATGTGGACGGCTGCGGCGCCGATCACCCACACCGTCGCCGCGCTGCCGTGGCCGGTGTCATCGAGGATCGCCCACCCCGCGCCCGCCAACAGGGCGGCGTTCGCGAGCAGCAGGCTCGCGGAGACGAGGCGCAGCTTCGCCGTCGGCTCGCGCAACTCGTAGCCGATGGCTGCGACGACATAGAGGAGCCAGAACCCGGCCAGCACGCCAAGAGACAGGCCGAGCCGGTCGTCGTGCTCCTCGTAGAGCCACTCGAGCAGCTGCGGCGCGCTGACGACGAACGCGGCGATCCCGAGCCAGCTCCAGCGGCGCCAGAGGAGAACTCCCACCGCCGCTATGAGCGCGATCGTCATGAAAGCCAGCGATGCGGAATCCGTTCCTGCCTCGACCAGCGGGGGCGCAAGCAGTGCGCCGACGATGCCGATGCCCGCCACCACCTGCTCGTCCCAGCGAACCGCCACAGCGGTCGCGACCGCACCCACGAGCGCGGCGAAGACGAGCGCCAGCACCGGATCGATCAGTCCGTAGAGCTTGGTCGCCGCGGTGAGCGTGAGGTAGAGCGCCGCGATCGCCGTTGCCACCGCTGCGAGCGCGGCTTGAGTGCGGCCCTGCCGCTCGTGCAGGTACAGGCCGCCGCCGAGAAGCGCCGTCGACCCCACGAAGGCGAGCAACACGCGCGTCGTCTCGTCGATCCAGCCGCGGTTGGCCGCCATCACGAGGAAGAAGGCGACGCCGAGCACCACCGCCGTGCCCCCGACCCACCCGAGCACCCGCCCGCCGAGCAGGTCTTCGAGCGCGATGGGCGGACGAGCCGGTGCCGGTGGTGGCGGCGGTGTCTTCGGCACCGCCGCCGGCGTCGGCTGGGTCGGTCGTGCGGGCTGGGCTGGCGGCCCCACCGACTCGAGGCGCCGAACTCGAGCCCGCAGCTCCTCGACCTCGCGCTCGAGCGCCTCCAGGCGGTCGTCAGGCGGGCCCTGCATGCCGCGAGTGTACGAGCGGCGCCGGAGGCATGCGAAGCTCCTCCGGTGGAGGGCTACAACTTCTCGACCGAGGTCCTCGTCCGGTTCGCGGAGACCGACGCGCAGGGGATCGCGCATCATGCCTCGTTCGTCGTCTGGCTCGAGGTGGCGCGCGTCGCGTACCTCGCCGAGCACGCCGGCGGTTACCTAGCCATTCAGGCGCGCGGGATCGAAGCCTTGACGACGGCCGTGGAGGTGAGGTACCACCGCGCCGCGTACTTCGACGATCGGCTACGCGTGTGGGCGCGGTGCGTCGACATCCGCGGGGCACGCTTCCGCTACGAGTACGCGATCGAGCGTAACGGTGAGGTCGTCGGCGAGGGCTCTACCTCACACGCCACCGTGGACGGCGCGACGCGTCTGCCCACGCGGGTGCCGGCTTGGTTCGCCGACGCGGTGGCTAAGGCAGAGGGATAGACGCCGGCGGCGCGTCCGGCACGAGCTGGTCGATTTTCGACGGCTGCGCTGGGTCCGGCTTCGGCTTCGGCTTCGGCTTCGGCTCCGGCTTCGTCCCCACCCGCACCACCTTGGGCTCGGACCGGTACGAGGAGTACCACGTGTCCTGGTGCAGAACGGCGCCGTTCGCGTCGTAGACGGTGCGGCTGACGCTGGTCGCACGCGCGGGCTGGCCGTACTCCTCCACCACGGAGGCGCCTTTCGGCATGGTCGGATCCGGAACGCGCTTCACGCGCGGCGCGCCGACGACTCGCAGGGGCTGCTCGGACGTCTCGACCCGGCGGTTCTGGGGCGTCCCGTAGAGGTTGACCGTCAGGGAGCCCGCACCGACGAACGTCCGCAGCAGCAACCACTTCTCGGTGTCGTTCGTGAACTTCAAATCCTGATCCGGATAGTTGACGGTCGCGTCGCGCCCGAGCGGGTAGTGCGAGATGTAGAGAGCGTGATTCGTGCGCTCGTCGATCTGGAGCCCAGCCTCGTAGGCCGCGTTGAAGAGCGTCGTGGAGACCTGACAGATGCCGCCACCGAGCCCGGTCTGGAGCTCCCCGTTGATAATCACGGGGGCCTCCTGGAACCCCTTCTCGGCCGTTCGCTCCCCCGTCGTGCCGTTGAACGAGAAGGTCGCTCCGGGCGCGATCAGGGCGCCGTCGATCAGCTTCGCGACGAGCGCGACGTTGTGCAGCCGGCTGGGGATGCCGCCGTAGGTCGTGTAGTAGCTCCCGACGATCCCGGTGATGCCCATCGCCTTGGCATCCGCTGTCGTGCGCTCCGCCACCGTCGTCCGTACCGCGAGGTCCGCCGTGCGACCAGTCGGCGAGGTCGCGGCGGCGAGCAGCGCGCTCGCCGTCGCGGGGACGTCGATACCGATACCGGGCTTGTCGGGCACGATGCCGATCCCTCCGGGCTCGACGGCAAAGGTCGCGTCCTCCGGTGGGTGCTCCACGGTCTCGCGCAGCTTGTCGAACCACGCCTCCGCCCCGGGGCCTGCGATCGCGAGCTTCGTCTCGCCTGCTGCGGGAAGCAAGAGGATCTCGGCGATCCGCCAGCGCGGCAGCTTCCAGCGGGTCGCGCCCTGCCGAAGGCGCACCGGCGCGGAGAGTGCGACGCGGGCCTGGCGGGCGGCGGGCGCCAGCTGGGCCGCCGTGACCTTCACGGGATCGATACGGACGGGCAGCGCGACCTGGGGGCCGCGGTCGAGTTGGGCGAGGGCCCGCACGATCGTCCCGGCGGCGGCCTTCTGGTCGAGCCGGCGGCCGGGCTGGCCCGCCACGACTTCGACCCCGAGCCCGTGCCGGACGAGCTTCGCCTCGACGTGGCTCTGGTCGATCTCCCTCGCGAGGCCGGCCAGCTTGAAGTCGAGCGCGGCGCCGTACGCCTGCACCGGCGGCGAGATCTGCGCGCCGAAGAACTTCGTCTGGAGCCGGCGGAAGCCACGGACGGGGCCGAAGCCCTCGCCCTGTCGCGCCGCGGTCTTGATCGCCGAAGCCCAGTCGGCCTCCACGCTCAGCGTCGTGGCCTTGATCGGGTAGCGTTCGTCGCCGGCCGTGAACACGACTGGAACGTGCGCGACGCGGTCGAACCGCCGCTCCAGGAGCGAGCGGGCCTGGTTCGGCGTCAAGCCGCCCACGTCGACGCCCGCAATCGCGACCCCGTCGGCAATTCGCGCCGTGGAGCCCGCGAACGCGAGGCCGACGAGAGCCGCCACGACCGCCACCAGCGCGAGCGAGACCAGCACCCAGCGGGCGATCAGCGCCGCGGAGCGCTCACGCGCCGTCCGGGCGCGAACGGATGTCGCCTCAACGCGCACGAAGTCGGTCAGTGTAGCCGCGGGTGCGGCGCTCCAAGGCGCCGCCACGGGGAAAACGTGTCGGCTAGCGGCGTAGATACTGGACGATCACGTGGCGCTGGATCTCGGAGGTTCCCTCGACGATCTGAAGCACCTTCGCGTCCCGCATCCACTTCTCGACCGGGTGGTCGCGCATGATCCCGGCGCCGCCGAGAATCTGAACGGCCTCCGTCGTCACGCTCATCGCAGTGTCCGCCGCGAACGCCTTGGCGTAGGAGCCGAGCAAGCCCGCGTCGTCGCCGGCGTCGAGCGCCGCCGCGGCCCGCCAGACCAGCAGGCGCGACGCCTCGATCTGCATCGCCATGTCCGCGAGCTTGAACGACACGCCCTGCTTGGCGATCAGCGGCTTCCCGAACGCCCGCCGCTCGTTCGCGTACTCGGTGGCGTACTCGAACGCGGCCCGCGCGATGCCCAGGGCCGACGCCGCCACCTGCGGCCGCGAGTGCATGAAGAAGTCCATCGCGATCGCGAAGCCCTCCCCTTCCTCCCCCAGCAGGCGGTCGAGGGGGATGCGGGCGCCGTCGAGGACAATCGAGCCGGTGTGGGAGGCGCGGAGGCCGAGCTTCGGCTCCTTGCGTCCGGCGGTGCCGCCTTGGTCGCCCGCCTCGAGCAGGAATGCGGTGATCGCTCCTTCGAGCTTGGCGAAGACGATCGTCAGCTCCGCGATGCCCCCGTTCGTGATGTAGCACTTCTCTCCGTTCAGCACGTACTCGTCGCCCTCGCGGCCGGCCGTCGCCTGGGTGCCCATCACGTCGGAGCCGGCGCCCGGCTCGGTGAAGGCGATCGCGGCGAGGCAGCCCTCGGCCGAGGCGAGCCGCGGCAGCCAGCGCCGCTTCTGCTCCTCGGTGCCGGAGCGCAGGAGCGGCCGCACCGGAAACATCGTCGCGCCGATCGGAGCCGCGAGCCCGGCACACCCCCATGAGAGCTCCTCCGCGATCAGGCTCGACGTCACCGCAGAGACGCCGCCGCCGCCGTACTCGGCCGGAATGGCATGGGAGGTGAGGCCGAGGGCCGCCGCCTTCGCCAGCAGCTCGGGGGGGCAGTCCTCACGCTCGTCCCACTCGCGCGCGATCGGCCGAAGCTCGCGCGCCGCGAACTCGTGCGCGAGCTCGCGCAGCTCGCGCTGCTCCGCGGAGAGCTCGAAGGCGATGCCTTCGGTCTTAGAAGACGAACAGCTCAACGCCGCCGCTCACGTTGAGCTGAACGCCGGTGATGTAGCTGGCGAGGTCGGAGCAGAGGAAGCAGATCGCGTTGGCGATGTCGTCCGGCTCGCCGGGACGCTTGAAGACGGTGCGGTTCGCGATTCGCTCGTTCATGGCGGGGTTCGCGAAGTGGAAGGCCTCCGTGCCGATGATCCCCGGCACGATCGCATTGCAGGTGATCCCGTGGCGGCCGCCCTCCATCGCGAGCGTCCGCGTCAGGCCGAGGATGCCGGCCTTTGTCGTCGAGTAGCTCGCCTGGCCGAACCCGCCAAGCGTGCCGGCGACCGAGGCCATGTTGATGATCCGGCCCCACTGCCGCTCCTTCATGTGCGGCCAGACCGCCTGCGCGCAATTGAAGCCGCCGGTGAGGTTGACCCTTAGGTCGCGCTCCCAGAGGTCGGGGTTCTGATCCGTGAACTGGCCGACGTGATCGAGCGTGCCCGCGTTGTTGATCAGGATGTCGACGGAGCCGAACTCCTCGAGGACGCGGTCGACCGTCTCCTTCACCTGAACGCGGTCGGTCACGTCGCACTTGATCGCAGCGGCGCGGCGGCCCATCCCCTGGATCTCTTTCGCGGTGGCCTCCGTGTAGACGATTCCCTGCGCCTTCGCGACCTGCGCGAGCACGCCGTAAGACTCCGCCGTCTCGGTCGATTCGTCCGACTCGACCTGGATATCGGCGATGACGACGTCGGCGCCCGCGCGGGCGAGCGCGAGCGCATCCGCGCGGCCCAGGCCTCTGGAGCCTCCCGTGACGAGCGCTACCCGTCCCGAGAGGTCGATCTCAAGCGCCACGGGGCAAGAATATTTCTTTGGCGATCACGAGCCGCTGGATCTGCGAAGTGCCCTCGTAGATCTGGAAGAGCTTCGCGTCGCGCATCAGCTTCTCGACGGGGTACTCCTTCATGTAGCCGTAGCCGCCGAACACCTGCACCGCGTCCGTCGTCACCTTCATCGCCGTGTCTGCGGCGAAGCGCTTCGCGAAAGAGGACTCGAGCGTCGCGCGCTGGCCCTGGTCGTGCAGCCACGCGGCCTGCCAGACCAGCAGCCGTGCGGCCGCGATCTCCGTCGCCATGTCCGCGATCATGAAGCTGACGCCCTGGTGCATCGCGATCGGAACGTCGAACGTGACCCGCTGCTTGGCGTACTCGACCGCGTACTCGTACGCGGCCTGAGCGACTCCCACGGCGCCGGCCGCGGTGCCGGGGCGCGTGAAGTCGAGGGTCTGCATCGCGATCTTGAAGCCCTCGCCCTCCTGGCCCAGGCGGTTCGCGGCCGGGACGACGACGTCGGTGAGCGCGAACGCGGAGGTGTCCGTCGCCCGCTGCCCCATCTTGTCCAGGTGCTTCTCGAGCTGGACGCCGGGCGTGTCCATCGGGACGATGAAGGCGGAGATGCCCTTGTGCCCCTTGGCGGGGTCGGTCTTCGCGAAGACGACCGTCCAGGCGGCGTGGCCCGCGTTCGTGATGAAGGTCTTCGAGCCGTTGAGGACGTACTCGTCGCCGCGGCGCTCGGCGGTGGTCTTGAGCTTCGCGACGTCTGAGCCCGCCTCGGGCTCCGAGAGACCGAATGAGCAGAGGATCGGCTCCTCGATCAGCGGGGCCAGCCAGGTCGCCTGCTGCTCCTCGGAGCCGGCGATGATCACGGGGCCCGAGCCGAGGCCGTTGGCGCCGATCGACGTGCCGATGCCCGAGCAGCCCCAGTTGAGCTCCTCGCCGACGAGCATCCCGTCGAAGGCCGACAGAGCGAGGCCGCCGAAGCGCTCCGGAACGTGGACGTTCATCAGCCCGAGCTCGTGCGCCTTGGCGATCACGTCGACCGGGTGCGTCTGGTGCTCGTCGTACCCGGCCACCTTGGGCCGGATCTCCTTGTCCGCGAACTCGCGCGCGAGGTCCCTGAGGCCTTTCTGCTCGTCGCTCAGCGCAAACGAGACGCCTGTTCCGACTGATTCGATCGTGGCCAACATCGACTCCCGCGGTTCGATTGACTAGTCAGTCAACAAGTGTACGGCGGGTCCTAGCGAAGCGTCAAGCAGGTCTCATCTTTCGGCGAGTCGCCGCATCCTCCGCTACAACCACTGTGGGTCTTGATGGGGTCGAGAGGGAGAGCTCTGGCGGCGTTCGCCGTCGCACTTGCGCTGGCCGTCGCGTGCGCCGCGGCCGCTCAGGCGCGTGGTTTCGAGGTTCTCTGGCTGAGATCCGCCAATCACACCTCCTCGGCACGGGGGATCAAATCGGTCGACCGGATCGTGATCCACGTCACCGAGGGGAGCTTCTGGGGCTCGGTTCGCTGGCTGCGCAACCACCGCTCCCACGGCTCGTCGCACTACGTGATCTCCCAGGGCGGCGACATCGTGCAGCTCGTCAGCACGTCGGACGTCGCGTGGCATGCGGGCAACCGCTGGGTCAACCTGCACTCGATCGGGATCGAGCACGAGGGCTTCACCCGGCACGGTCGTTTCACGGAGGCGGAGTACGAGGCGTCGGCGAAGCTCGTCGCCTACCTCGCCGCCCGCGCCCGCATGCCGCTCGACCGGGGCCACGTCATCGGCCACGACGAGGTGCCGAATCCAGCCGGACGCGGCCTCGGCGGGATCGATCATCACGTCGACCCGGGCGCGAGGTGGGACTGGGGCCGGTACATGGCGCTCGTCCGTGCGTACTCGCGTAACCCGGTCAAGCCTGCGTACACGCGGCGGATCCCGAGGGTGGCCGCGCTTCCGGTCCCGAGGCGCCGTCCGAAACCCGTCGTCGTCGGCCCGGGCGCGGTGGTCAAGGGCGTCGCGCTCTGGGACGTGCCTCGCATCCGCCGCCTCTGGGGCCGAGGGATCTACCGGGTCGAGTTCTTCGTCGACGGGAAGTTGCGCTGGCGCGACCGTGTGGGCCCGTTCGCCTTTGCACGGGGCCGCGGTTGGGACACGCGAACCGTCCCGAACGGCCGGCACATGCTGACGGCGAAGGTGTACGGGCGGGGCGGCTACCGGATGCAGAGGCGGTATCCGGTGCGGGTGGCCAACGAGCCCGTCGAGCTCGCGCTCCAGGGCGTCGCGCCGGACGCTGGCGCCCGGGGCGACGTGACGATCGACATCACGCCTTCCTATCCGATCACCCGCGTCGTCCTCTACGTCGACGGCAAGCCTGTCAGCCGAGACGGGTCGTCCCCCTACCGCCTGAGCTGGGACTCCACTGCGGCGGCCGAAGGCCCGCACGAGCTGCTCGTCTACGGTCGCACGGCGGGCGGGCGCAGAGCTGCGCGGCTCGTCCCGGTCGTGGTGGCCAACGCGAGCGATCTGCCGCCGTCCGTGGACCTGGCGCTCGACGCGCCCCTCGACGCTGCGATCGCCCTCCCTTAACCGATTTATGACTTCCGAGGGCTACTCTTGACGACTCGAATGGCGCTTCTGAGGTTGACCTTGCTCGCGGCGGTGGTTGCGGCTGCCACGATCGTTCCGGGGGCGGATGCGGCCGGCGCACGCCCGCCCGTCGTCTGGCTGAAGGGCGAGGGGAACTTCAGCAAGTCCCACCGACAGGTCGCGTCGATCGACAAGATCGTCATCCACGTCACCGAGGGTGCGTTCTGGGGGACGGTGAGGTGGCTGCAGAGCCCGCGTGCGCACGCGTCGTCGCACTACGTGGTCGGGCGCAACGGGAAGATCGTGCAGCTGGTCCACCTGTCCGACATCGCGTGGCACGCCGGCAACTGGAGGGTCAACACCCAATCCGTCGGGATCGAGCACGAAGGCTTCACCTACGGGCCGGGCGGCTTCACGAACGCCCAGTACCACGCTTCGGCGAAGCTCGCAGCCTGGATTGCCCGCCGCTCCCTGCTGCCGATCGACCGCCGGCACTTCATCGGCCACGCAGAAGTGCCGGCCCCCGGAGGCGGCCGCGGTGGCTCCTCGCATCACACCGACCCAGGCCCGCACTGGAAGTGGGACTACTACCTCCGGCTCGTCCGCCGGTACGCGGGGATCCAGAAGCTGAGCGTCATCCCCGTCGTTCCGGAGGGCCCGCTCCGCGGCATCGTCCCGTGGCGCGCAAAAGCGACCGGAGACATCGGCAAGGTCGAGTTCGCGATCGACGGCCGCATCCTCTGGGTCGACCGGCGCGCGCCGTTCTCGCTTGCGGGTCGCCTCAACACCGCGAAGCTGGGCAACGGCAGGCACGTACTTCAGGTGTACGGCGTCGCGGGGCCGGGCCGATACGACATCGCGCGCAAGACCGTCGTCGTCGACAACAAGGCGTTCGCGCTCACGAGCGCCGGCGCTCGGCCGTGGACGAAGGTGCGCGGCGATGTGCAGCTCCGAGTGCGCGCGTGGGGCGCCAAGGCGGCCACGATGACCTTCCTCGTCGACGGCCGGCGCCGGGCGGTCGATCGACGGCCGCCGTTCCTCTTCGCGTGGAGTGCAACCCGCGCCCGGCCCGGCAAGCACCTGCTCGAGGTGGTTGCCACCTCGGTTGACGGACGCATCGCGAGCCGACGTATCCCCGTCGTGGCCGCGAAGCGCGTCGTCGTCAAGACGAAGCCCCCGCTGCCGCCCGTGCTGAGGATCCTCGATCAATCCCTCACCGACGGACAGGAAGTGGGCGGTCTCGTCGTCTGGCGCGTCGAGGTGGGCGGCAAGGCAACGCGCGTCGACTTCCTGGTCGACGGCACCGTGCGGGCCACCGACGTGGCGGCGCCCTACACCTTCGGCTGGAAGACCGACGCCGAGGCTGCGGGCACGCACCGCCTCACCGCGCGAGCCGTCGGAACGAAGACGGCCGAGGCCACCGTCACCGTGACGGTGCCGGGACCCCCAGCGAGCGCCGGTACCGCAACACCCTGACGAGCTTCCGGTCGAGCTCGCCGGCGCGGGCCAGTGGCAGGAGCGCATCGACGATGCGCTCCGCGTCGCGGGCGCTCGTGGTCAGCACGAGGTCAGCTCCGGCTCTCAGCGCCAGCCGAGCCCAGTAGGGGGCGTACGGGCTGCCCAGAACTCCCAGTGAGTCGGTCACCGCCACCCCGTCGAAGCCGAGGCCCCGCAAGAGAGCGTAGGTCTTCGCCTCGAACGAGGCGCGCCGCGGGCCGAGCCGCGGATAGATCGCATGACCGACCATCACGCACGGGATTCCGGCCGCGATGGCGGCCCGAAACGGTCGGAGATCCTCCGTGCGCAGGACGCCGTAGACGCGCGCCTCGTCCGTCGAGGCCGGCGTCGAGCCCAGGCCGGGAAAGTGTTTCGCGCAGGCTGCCCGGCCGAGGCCGCGCGCGAACGCGACCCCGTACTCCGGACGGGAGAAGTGGCGCGAGCCGAGGGGCCCGTCCGGGAGGTCGAGCACCGGCGCGAAAGACGCGTGGACTCCCGCCTGCCGCAGCACGGCCGCCGTCTCGCGTCCGGCGCGAAAGGCCTCGGCCGAGCTCCGGTACTCCGAGGCGGCGCGCCAGGGCGGCAGCTCTCGGAACGTCTTCGTGGTGCCTCCTTCCTGGTCGGCGAAGACAAGCGACCCCTTCGGCCGCGGCAGCTCGGTGTTCCACTGGCGAACCAGGACGCCGCCGTAGCCAGGGCCTGCGGGCATCCCAGCGACGACGACGGCCGCCGCCTTTTCGCGCGGCGTCATCGCCGCGACCTCCTGCTGGAGCGATCCCGAGAGCAGCAGCGTCAGAGCCTGGACGACCGCCGCGACCACGCCGCCAGGGTACCCTTGCGCGGATGGCCGTGACCGAGAAGAAGACTGCGCTGGAGCCGCTCGATTTCCTTGCGATCGACGCCCTTCTCGACGACGAGGAGCGCGCGATTCGCGACACCGTTCGCGCCTTCGTCCGCGAGAAGGTCCTGCCGGACGTCGGGGACTGGTTCGAGCAGGGGATCCTGCCTCGCGAGCTGATTTCCGAGCTCGGGAAGCTCGGGCTCTTCGGGATGCATCTGGACGGGTACGGGCTCCCGGGGGCGAGCGCGGTGGCCTACGGGCTGACGTGCCTCGAGCTCGAGGCGGGCGACTCAGGCGTCCGCAGCGCCGTCTCCGTGCAGGGCTCGCTCGCGATGTTCTCGATTTGGCGGTGGGGCTCGGAAGAGCAGAAGCAGCGTTGGCTCCCGCCCATGCACACGGGCGAGGCGATCGGCTGCTTCGGGCTGACCGAGCCCGATGCAGGCTCGGACCCTGGGTCGATGCGCACCCACGCGCGCCGCGACGGTTCCGACTGGATCCTGAACGGCGCCAAGATGTGGATCACGAACGGCACCATCGCGGACGTGGCGACGGTCTGGGCGCGCACGGACGACGGCGCCATCCGCGGGTTTCTCGTCGAGAGAGGCATGCCCGGGTTCAGCGCGCCCGAGATCCACAAAAAGCTCTCGCTGCGCGCCTCCGTCACCTCCGAGCTCGTCCTTCAGGACGTGCGCGTGCCGGACGACAACATCTTTCCCGAGGTCGACAGCCTCCGCGGTCCGCTCTCGTGCCTCAACGAAGCCCGCTACGGGATCGTCTGGGGCGCCGTCGGGGCCGGCCGCGCCTGTTTCGAGGCCGCACTCGAGTACGCCAAGGAGCGCATCGTGTTCGACAAGCCGGTGGCCGGCTACCAGCTCACGCAGCAGAAGCTCGCGGAGATGGCCCTCGAGCTGAACCGTGGCCTTCTCGTCGCGCTTCACATCGGCCGGATGAAGGACCAGGGCACGCTGCGCCAGGAGCACGTCAGTCTCGGCAAGATGGGGAACGTCCGCGGCGCCATCGAGGTCGCCCGCTCCGCTCGCACGATCCTCGGCGCGAACGGGGTCACGCTGGAGTATCCGGTGATCCGCCACGTCAACAACCTCGAGTCCGTGCTCACCTACGAGGGCACGCACGAGGTGCACACGCTCGTGGTCGGGCAAGCGCTCACGGGCGAGAACGCCTTCCGCTGAGGACCTCGAAGGGTGAGGCCGCTCGCGCGGAAGTGGGGATGAACCGGCGAGCGCTCATGCCGACGACTGGGTTGTAAGCCCCCGCGACGCCGCACAACACCCTCCGCACCATCTCTCTCCGTACCATCGGGCCCCGCCCCGCAAGGCGGGGCCCGCACCTTCCTAGCCCGTTTCGCCGTCCCAGTAGTCGACCGCCGACTCGCGGCGGACGAGGAAGGGCGGATCGGCCGCGTCTCCGGGCCAGATCCCGATCTTGCCGCTGTCCGGGTAGACGGCGACCGCCGGCTCGCCCTTCGTCGAGGCGATCAGGACCCGGACTGGCTCGTCGGTGTCGTTCCGGACGAGATGCGCCCCGGCCGGCCCCTGCGGAAAGCAGACGACGTCTCCGGCGCGCAGCACGTGCTCACCATCTGGATCCCGGAGCGTCGGCCGGCCGGAGACGACCAGGAGCCACTCCTCGCACGGGTACTCGTAGTGGTAGGGGAAGGTTCGCTCGCCCGGTGCGAGCTCGTACAGGCTCGCACCGAGCTGCTCTGCGCCGATCCGCTCGCCGACGCGCGCGGCGCGCCAGCTGAAGCCCGGCTGGTCGCGCTCGAGATCGAGCTCCCCATCGAACAGATTGAACGACTGCATCCGCCGTATCCTCCCACGATGCGTTTTCTGCTCGCCCTCGCGTCCGCCCTGGCCCTCGCGGTGCCCGCCGCGGCCGGGCCGCCGAACGCCGGGGTGCTCGTTCCGGGCCGCAGCCTCGGCGGAGTCCGCCTGGGCGCGTCCGAGGAGCACGTCGAGCGGCTCTGGGGCCGTGCGTACGGCGTCTGCAGCGGCTGCGCGACGAAGACGTGGTACTTCAACTACTTCGCCTTCCAGCCTCGCGGGGTCGGAGTCGAGCTCCGCCAGGGCCGCGTGGTCGCCGCGTTCACGATCTACCAGCCGCCCGGGTGGCGCACCACGCGCGGGCTCCTGCTCGGCGACTCCGTCGCGCGCGTGACCTCCGTCTACGGGGCACTCGTGCGCCGCGAATGCGGTACCTACGCCGTTCTCGTCCTGCCCGGCCGCGGCGTGACCACTGCCTTCTACGTGCTGGAGGATCAGGTGTGGGCCTTCGCGCTCCTGCGACCCGGCCTGCCGCTCTGCCGCTGAAGCTACGCTCGCGCAGGCGCTTCGGCGCGCACTAGACCGCCGCACAGCAGCGCGACCACCGTGCGCTCGGCCAGCGCCACCTCGGCGTCCCCGTCCGGGAGCTGCCCCAGCACCCAGCCCGTCAGAAGCTCCTCGAGCCCGCCGTAGAAGATCCAGCTGGCGAGGCGCGCGTCGAGCTCCGGCCGAAACGAGCCGTCCGCCTGGCCGCGCTCGATCACCCGCTGGATCACGAGGAAGCCCGCGCGAATCTCGTCCACTTGCCCTTGCAGCTGTGGGCTGCGCGCCACCTCGCGCACCATCACGGTGACGAGCGCCGGGCGGTCGCGCCACGCGCGGAGCAGCACCTTCGCGATGCCTGCGAGCTGCTCGACCGGCGGCTCGTCGGACGTCTCGATGCGCTCCAGCGCCACCAGCAGCTCGCTCCAGTTCTCGCGGAAGACGGTCTCCAGCACCTCTTCCTTCGAGGCAAAGTAGTGGTAGAGGAGCCCGTGCGCGATCCCCGCCTCCTCCGCGATGTCGCCCACCCGGCAGGTGTGGTAGCCCCTGGCAGCAAACACGCGGACGGCGGCGTCGAGAATGACGCGCCGCTTGTCGGCGCCATTGGTTGAACGGTCAGTCAACGCGCTCTCACCATAGTGGTAGGTTCGCGCGCGGTGCAACCGCTCGCCGGCCAGCTGGTGGTCGACCTGACCCGTTACCTCCCGGGGGCGTTCGCCTCCCGCGAGCTGCTCCGCCTCGGTGCGCGCGTGGTCCGGCTGGAGTCGCCCGACGGTGACCCCATGCGCCGCGTCGCGCCCGCCTGGGACGACGCGCTGAACCAGGGCAAGGAGTCGGTTGCCTGCGACCTCAAGACGGACCGAAGGCTCGCACGCGCCCTGCTTGGGCGCGCGGACATCGTGCTCGAGGGCTTCCGTCCCGGCGTTGCCGCGCGCCTCGGCGTCGGGCCGCAGGACGTGCCCGACTCGGTCGTGTATTGCTCGATCACTGGCTTCGGCGCCGACGGCCCGCATGCCGCGCGGGCGGGGCACGACCTCAACTACCTCGGCTGGGCGGGAGTTCTGGAGGACACCGCGCCGGCGTTGCCACCCGTGCAACCTGCCGACCTCGCAGCAGGAGCTTTGGGCGCCGTCGTCGAGGTGCTCGCAGCGGTGCTGGAGCGCGAACGGACCGGACGCGGCGCGCGTCTCACGATCTCGATGACGCACGGCTCGCATCGCCTCGTCGCGCACCGGCTCGGCGGCGACCCGCTGCCGCGGTTCCTGATGGGCGGAGTCGCGTGCTACCAGATCTACGAGACCGCCGATGGCCGCCGGCTCACGGTCGGCGCGCTCGAGCCGAAGTTCTTCGTGCGGCTCTGCGAGCTGCTCGGCCGGCCGGAGCTGGCGCCGCGCCAGTTCGAGCCTGCTGCCCAGGCGGAGCTCACCTCGGAGCTTGCCGCCGCGTTCGCCACGCGCCCGCTGGACGAGTGGTTGCAGCTGCTCGACGGTGAGGACGTCTGCGTCGGGCCGGTGGCCACCCTCGCGGAGGGCGCGGCGGCGTTCGGTGGCCCAAGCGGGCTGCCGTCCGCTTCGGTCGGGCAGCATACGTCCGCATGGCGAGAGGAGCTCGGCTTGTCCTGATCGCAGCGGCTCTCGCGCCGTTGCCGCTGCTTGCCGCCGTGGCCTGGAGCGGGGACGCCCAGGCCTCGCGGAGCCTACCGCGGCTCGTCGTCTCCTCGCGTGACGGGAATCTCTACGTCGGCAATCGCGCGATCACGACCGGCAGCGTCGATACCGAGCCGGACTGGTCGCCCGACCGCCGCTGGATCGCCTTCGTACGCCAGGACGCCGGCAAGCGCTCGTCGAGCCTCTACGTCGTCCGCCGCGACGGTGGCGGACTGCGTCGGCTGACGGCCGGCGCCGAGGTCGTGGCGATGCCCGCGTGGCGCGGCGACGGAGGCCGAATTGCGTACGCAGCGAGCCCGCTCGCGGGCGGCAGCTTCGACATCTGGACGCTGGACCCGTTGACCGGGAACCCCCGCCGGGCCGCCTTCGGACCGGCCGAGGAGATCGCGCCCGCGTTCAGGCGCAACGGCACGATCGCGTTCCGCACCCTCGAGCCCGGCGAGCCCTTCCCGGAGAAGACGAGCGACGCCGGGACGCCTCTCGTGGGCCCGCGCGAGCTCCTGCCGGACCTCGACCAGCGCGCGCCCTTCAGGCTCAGCATCTCCGGCACGAAGCTTGGCTTCGCCTCGGCGACGGACAACGTCGGCGACGGCCCGGTCTGGGTTCGCGGCAGCCGGCCGGCACCGATCGGCGCGATGCGCGCACAGCAGCTCATACGCATGTCCGACGGCACCGTGCGCACCTACGCCGACGCCGGCCGCTTGCGCTATACGCCCGCGCCCAATCACACGCACTGGCACCTGCTCGACTTCCAGCGCTACGAGCTCCGCACGCTCGAGGGCAAGCTGATCGTCCGCGACCGGAAGAGCGGCTTCTGCCTGGCCGACCACTACGGCCTCGCCAAGCGTCGGGTCGCCGCCTTCACCGGCGCCCACTTCTTCGGCAACTGCGCCGCCTCGAACCCGCATGCGCTCTCGGTCGAGCAGGGCACCTCGATCGGGTTCACCGATCTCTATCCCGCGTACTACCACGGTCAGAATCTCGAGCTTCGTGGAGTGCCGGCAGGGGTCTATCTGCTTGTCCACCGCGCGAACCCGACGCTGCAGCTCGAGGAGATCGACTACACGAACAACGAGGCGTCGCTCCGGATCGAGCTGACGTGGCAGGAGGGTATGCCGCGGGTCGCGACGCTGCGTCGCTGCGAGGCCTCAGCGGACTGCTAGGCCGAGAGCGGCAGGGAGAGCGAGCAGGTCCGGGAGGCGGTCCAGCTCGTCGAGCCGGCGGCCGTCCCGGTCGAGCAGGAACGCGGTCATCCCGAGGGCTCGCGCGCCCTCGACGTCGTCCTCGTAGGAATCGCCGATCATCGCCGCCTCCTCGGGAGGCACGTCGAGCAGCGCCAGCGCGTGCAGGAAAATGTCCGGATGCGGCTTCGTGCGTCCGAAGGCGCGTGAGCCCACGACGCAATCGGCGTCCAGGCCGTGGTGGGCGACGAACTCCTCGAGATCCCGGCTGCCGTTTGAGATCAGCCCGATCTTGAGGCCGTGGGCGCGCAGCTCGGCGAGCGCCGGCAGAGCATCCTCGTAGAGCGTGAAGCGCTCGTGCCGCTCCCACGCGCGCACGAGTTCCTCGGCGCAGGCGCGGGCACCGCGTGGCTCGCCGCCCATGCCCTCGACGATCGCCTCGGTGAAGGCGACCCACAGCTCGTCGTCGTGGACGTGATCCGGATGGCGTTGCAGCGACTCGATCGCAGCGAGGCGCGACTCCTCGTAGAGCTCTGGGTCGAGCGTCAGGCCGTGCCGCTCGCCGACCTTCCGGTACCCCTCCGCACCGAGCTCGGGACCCGGTCGTGCCAGCGTGAAGTCGACGTCGAAGATCACGGCTCGCAGCATCGAGCGAGGATAGCCGCGGCAAGAACGAACGATCGAGGAAAGCCCCGCTGCGCGGGGCTTTCCTGTCTATCGGGGTGCGGAGATTTGAACTCCGGACCTCTCCGACCCGAACGGAGCGCGCTACCAGGCTGCGCCACACCCCGAGCGGCGCAAAGGGTAGCGATAATCAGCCCGTGGCTCACCGGGACGAAATCGTCGACTACGCCAACGAGCTGTTGGAGACGCACCGCTTTGCCGAGTACGGGCGACCGGGCTTGCAGGTGATCGGCTCGGACGAGGTGGAGAAGATCGCGTGCGGCGTTTCGGCGTCGCTCGAGCTGTTCCGGCGCGCTGCGGAGAGGGGAGCGCAGCTCGTGATCGTGCACCACGGGATGTTCTGGCGTAACGAGCCGCTGTGGATCGACCGCCGCCAGCGAGGGCGTCTCGAGGCGCTCTTCGCCGCCGACATGACGCTCCTCGCCTACCACCTCCCTCTGGACGCGCATCCGGTGATCGGCAACAACGCTCTCCTCGCAGACGCGCTGGACGTGCAGGTCGAGCAGCCGTTCGGCGAGGTGGGTCAGGCGGGGCGCCTCCGGAAGCCCGCCGGCATCGAGGAGGTCGTCGCCCGCATCCGGGAGGCCGTAGGGGGTCGGGAGCCGGTCGTTTTCGCGCACGGGCCCCAGTTGATCGAGCGGATCGCGATCTGCTCGGGCGGCTCCGGTGGCGAGCTGATCCAGGCCGCACACGAGGGCTATGACCTCTACTTCACCGGCGAGCCCGAGGAGCCGAGCCTGCAGACGGCCCGGGAGCTCGGAATCCACTTCGTGGCCGCCGGCCACGACGCGACCGAGCGCCCCGGCGTGCAGGCGCTCGCACGCGACCTCGCCCAGCGCTTCGCGCTCGAGTGGGAGTTCATCGACGTGGACAACCCGGTCTGATGGCCATCCTCCCGAATCCGCCGTTCGAGCCGCTGGACGAGCGCGACCCCGACGACTACCGCCCGACCTCCGTCTGGAGCGGCCCGCTCGTGGATCCGGTGTCGCCGCACGGCTACGTCCGCGACCTGTCCGTCATCCTGGAGACGATCGCGCCAGGGGACCGAATCCCGCTGCACCGGCATCAGATCGATGAGGCGATCGTGGTCGAGTCGGGCGAGGTGGAGGTGACACTCGGCGACCAAATTCTCCTTGTCACCGGGCGCTCCGTGGCCTTCTTCCCGGCCGGAGTCGAACATGGCGCCCGCAACGTCGGCTCTGGCGACGCGCACTACACGGCCTTCTTTCCATCGGCTGCGATCGACATCGAATACCTCGAGCGCAATCCGGCACCGGGAACCGAGGGCGACGCGCCGCAGCCACCCGTGGTCTACGACGCCCGCGCCGGCTAGAGCCGGCGCGCGATCACGCGCTCAGCTCCGCGAGGGCGTCGAGGCAGGCATGTGGTCGCTCGACGATCACGAGGTGCCCGCAGTCGGCAACGACGCGGAGCTTCGCCCCGAGCCTGCGCGCGTACTCGAAAGCATCGTCGAGCGGCAACTGCGCGTCGCGCGCTCCCCAGAGAAGTAGCGTCGGACAGGAGATGCCGCCGAGGTCGCGCCGCGGATCGTCGGCGACCATCGCCCGGGCGGCGCTCTTTGTGTCCACGTGCTCCCCCTGGGCGTCGAGCAGCCCCAGCGTCGCGCTCCTCGTCAGGGAGGCCGCATCCGAGACGAACCAGGGCCGGAAGACGGCCCGGCGATACCACGCGCGCTCGCCGAAGCGATGGCGGAACGGCGCGACCATGCGGCCAGGCCGGATCGTCGCCGAGGCGAGCACGATCGCCCGCGCGCCTCGCGTGGCGGACGCGATCCCGGCCGGGGACACGAGCAGGAGCCCCCGCACGAGCTCGGGCCGGCTCTGCGCGAGCCGAATCGCTACGAGACCTCCGAACGAATGCCCTGCGACAAGGACGGGGCCGAGCCCCTCCTGCTCGAGCACCGACGCTGCAACCGCAGCGAAGTCGGTCGTCGCTGCGCCGCGCGGCAGGCGGCCCGAGCCGGCGTGCCCGGGGAAGTCCACCGCCACGACTCGGTAGCGCCGCAGCAGGTCGGGCAGGAGCTCAACCCAGTTCCGGGTGGAGCCGGCGAGCCCGTGGAGCAGCAGCAGCGGCTTCCCCTGGCCTCCGGTGAAGTACCGCACCGAACCGTTCGAGCGCGGCTCCAACTCCGTTGCAGCTGTCATCCGGGCACAGTATCCTTTGAGAATCATGGCGAACTTGGGGACGCGGGCCCGTTGATTCCCGCGAACAACGAGCGAGCGATGTCCCGGCCCGCCTGAGCGCAGTTTTCTCGCGCCAGCGGGCTTTTTCATTGCCGCGAAACCGAAGGAGGCACCAGAGATGGCGAATCACCTGACGCCCGACGAGCTGTCCAAGGAGCTCGGGATCGACCGGCAGGAAGTGATCCGCGTGTGCATCGAGGAAGGCGTGCCGATCTACCAGGGGAAGATCGACAAGACGCTCTTCCAGGCCCAGCTCGAAGCCCTCGGGGCCATGCCCCAGGCGCACTAGCGCCTCCGATTCTCTAGCGCGCCGCGGTCTTCGTTTTCTTCCGCGCTGCGGGCTTCTTCTTCGCAGGGGCGGGTTGTTTCGCCTGCTGCGCGTCCGCGACGCTGCGGCGCAGCGCTTCCATCAGGTCGATCTCGGGCGTCTCCGCGACGGGCGCCGGCGCCTCGATCACCTGGCCGGAAAGCTTCGCCTCGAGGAGCGTGCGCAGGTCACGCCGGTAGTCGCTCTGGAGGTCGGTCGGGTCGAACTCCCCGGAGAGGCTCGCAATCACCTGCTGCGCAAGCTCGAGCTCCGGCTTCTTCACCGTCGTGTCGTCGACCGCCTCCTCGATCTCCGCCTGCGAATACACATCGGCCGAGACGAAGAGCGTTTCCAGCACGAGCGCGTCGCCCTTCGGCCGGATCAGGCACAACTTCTCGCGGCCCTGCTGGACGAAGCGGCCCATCGCGGCCATTCCCGTCTCGCGCATCGCATTGAGCAGGAGCACATAGGGCCGGCGCGCAGCGGTCGCCTGCGCGGGCACGAGGAAGTACGTGCGATCGAAGAAGACCGGGTCGACCTGGGCTGCGTCGACGAAGCGCGAGATCTCGATCGAGCGGGAGTCGTCCTGCATCGTCAGCGCCTCGATCTCCTCCTCCTCGACGACCACGAACTGGCCCTTGGCCACCTCCCAGCCCTTGACGATCTCGTCCGGGCCCAGATCGCGCTCGTGGACCGGGCAAAAGCGCTTCTGCTTGATCGGCGTTCCGCACTCGCGATGGAGCATCCGGAACGAAACATCCGACGCGCGGGCCGCAGGCTTCGTCGCCGGGGCGAGCCCCACGGGGATGGAGACGAGTCCAAAGCTGATTGAGCCGTTCCAGGTCGTACGCATATCCGCCTTCAGTGTAGAGGGACCGAACCGATTCGCCCTGCCCGGCGACATCCCTGCTCTAGAGTCTGAAGCATGAGCTCCAAGCGCACAATCGAGCGCCTGTGGCGCGACGCAGTCGCCGCCAACCGCCCGACGCCTGCCTATCTCGTCCAGCACGGAGACGAGTGGCGGCCGCTCTCGTGGACCGACGCCGCGGAGCGCGTCGAGGCTTACGCGAACGGGTTGCTCGCACTGGGCGTCCACAAGGGTGACGCGTTCGCCATCCTCGGCACGAACCGAGTCGAGTGGGCGCTCTTCGACTTCGCCCTGGGCTCGATCGGCGCCATCGGCGCCCCGATCTACGCGAATAGCTCAACGAAGGACGCCGGCTACATCCTCGACCATTCGGAGTCCGTCGGTGTGCTCTGCGAAGACGACGTGCAGCGCACCAAGGTCGAGGCGGTGCGCGCCGGTATCCCTCGCCTGCGCCACGTCCTTACCTACGCGGACCTCGACGATCTCGCCGCGCGCGGCCGCGCCCACGCGGCCGAGCATCCCGACGCGCTGCGCGAGGCCGGCGACGCCGTCGAGGAGAGCGATCTCTTCACCTACATCTACACGTCCGGGACGACCGGCCCTCCGAAGGGGTGCATGATCTCGCACCTCAACTACTACGCCATGGTCGCGGTCGTGGACGACCTCCCGAGCTTCACGGGCCCCGAGGACACGATGCTGCTCTATCTCCCGCTGGCCCACAACTTCGGCCGGCTGATGCACCTCTCCGGCGCGTACGTCGGCTACGCCATCGCCTTCCTCCCAGACCCGCTCCAAGTCGCCGCAGCGCTCACGACCGTGAGGCCGACCGTGTTGCCGAGTGTTCCCCGCGTGTACGAGAAGATCCATACCGGCGTCGTCGCGCGCTTCGACGAGGCGACGGGCCCGCGGCGCAAGCTGGTCGACTGGGCGCTAGCGGTCGGCCGGAGGGTCAGCACCCTGCGCCGCGCCGGGAAGCCCGTCCCTCCCCTCCTCGCCGCTCAGTACAGGCTTGCCGACCGGCTCGTCTACAGAAAGGTGAAGGAGCGCCTCGGCGGCCGCATCCGCCTGGCGATCTCGGGCGGCGCACCTCTTTCGTACGAGATCGCGGAGTTCTTCCACGCGATCGACATCCTGCTCGTCGAGGGATACGGGCTGACCGAGTGCACCACGGCGGCGTCCACGAACACGCACGAGGCCTTCCGCTTCGGCACGGTCGGGCGCCCCCTTCCCGGGACCGAGGTGAAGCTGGCCGAGGACGGAGAGCTGTTGATCCGGAGCGAGACGATCTTCCAGGGCTACTACAAGGACCCCGCCGCAACCGCCGAGGTGCTCGACGCCGACGGCTGGCTGCTCACGGGGGACATCGCGGAGATCGACGACGACGGTTTCATCAAGATCACCGATCGCAAGAAGGACATCATCGTCACGGCCGGGGGCAAGAACGTGCCGCCGCAGAACCTCGAGAACGACCTGAAGGCGTCGAAGTACGTGTCTCAGGCCATGGTCGTAGGCGACCGCAGACCGTACATCGCCACGCTGATCACGCTCGACCCGGAGGAGCTGCCGAAGTGGGCGGCCGAGCACGGGATCGCGGGCGACCTGGCGACGCTCGCCGAGAACGAGCAGGTGCGCGAGCTGATCCAGGGTGTGGTCGACGGCGTCAATGCCGACCGGTCGCGCTACGAGCAGATCAAGCGCTTCGCAATCCTGCCCCGCGACTTCACCATGGAAGACGACGAGCTGACACCGACGCTGAAGTTGAAGCGGCGCGTCGTCGGCGAGCACTTCCGCGACGAGCTCGAGGGGCTCTATGCCGGGGAGACGCTCAACCAGGCCGCCGGCATCTGAGCTGCGAGGCCTACAGGCGGCGCGCCCCGACCCAGGTCGCTGCGTACCACGAGTCGGAAAGGCTGGAGATCTTGACCACGTCGCCGCTATGCGGCGCGTGGATGAACTGACCGCCGCCGATGTAGATGCCCGCGTGCCCGAGCCCGTTGAAGAAGACGAGATCGCCGGGCTGAAGCTGGTCCCTCGAGACCGCGACACCCATTCCGTACTGCGAGGCGGCGTGATGGGGCAGCGAGACGCCGACCTGGGAGTACGCGTACATGATCAGCCCCGAGCAGTCGAAGCCTGACGGGCTGGCGCCGCCCCAGACGTAAGGGACGCCGAGAAACTGCATCGCGACCCCGACGACGCCGCCGTACCGGGCGGCCGGCGCGGGTGCGAGAGCGGATTCCACCGAGGGGGCGGCGAGCGCCGCAACCTGCTGGTCCGTCGCAAAACCCTGACCCTGCGCCGACTGGGCGGCGAGGCGGGCCTGAGCTTGCGCCTCGAGGCGGCGCTGCCTGAGCTGCTCCGCCGCCTGGAGGCTTGCGATCTCGCTCTTGATCGACGAGAGCATGCGCTGCCGTTCGGCGAGCTGACTCTCGATCGAGCGGCGTTGAGACTCCTTCTGCGCGACGACACGCGCCTGCGCGGTGCGTGCGCGGTCGAGCCGGAGCTTGCGCTGCTTGACCTCCGACCTGAACCGCGTCACCTCGCGGAGCACCTTGGCGTCCTGGTCGGAGACGCGCTCGACCGCGTCCATGCGGCTGAGCAGGTCGTCGAGGGAGCGGGCGCCCAGCATGACCTCGAGGGCGTTGCCTTCGCCGCCGTTGACGTACAGCGAGACGAGGCGGGCGGAAAGATGGGTCTGCGCGTTCTGCAGGCTCGACCTCGCGATCGTCAAATGGCGTGCGTTCAATCGGGCCTCCGCCTTGATCCCGTCGAGCTTCACGTTCGCGTGGTTGTACTCCTCGATCGCGAGCTCGAGCTGGGAGTCGATCGCCTGGATCTCGTTCAGCACGTCCTGGGCCTGAGCGCGCTTCGCATCGACGTTGGGGTCGGCGGCGGCGGTCTTGACGGAGCCCAAGGCGACGGCCACCGAAATTGCCGTCAGGAACGTGAGGATCGCCAGCGCCTTCCGCTTGCTCGAGTTGACTACGTCGTCACATCCCATGTCGTTCGTCGAGCAGGCGGGGCACCCCGATGGGGGCCAGGTCCGTCACAAGTGGGGCACCCTAGCAGCCTTTCCGGACGACGGCAAGGCTCAACAGAGCCAAAAACTGGCGTGCCCGGCCCCGCTTTACGAATCACAAACAATGACGTCTAGGCCGAAAACTTGCTACGGTCCGCGCCTCGTGAGGACCCATTCGACGAGCGATGCGGCTCGCCTCGCGGCCGCTTTCACGGGCCTCCTGCTGGTTGCCTCGGTTCCGGTGGCCTTGGCTGCGGATGCCTCGGGCCTGCGCCCGCAGGC
>DATLDK010000159.1:0-21405 GCA_035525905.1 Gaiellaceae bacterium
GTAGCGCTGTCCGCGCCTGAGGCCGCCGTAGACCCGGACGATTCCGTCGGAGAGATTGAAGACGCCGCCGAGCTGCGGGGCCTGTAGAGCGACCGGCTGCGCCGCCGCGACGACATGTGCGTCGCGCAGCGCGAACACTTCGACCTGCTGCTCCACCCACGTGCGCGGGTTCAGAGAGCGCGCCGGCAGCAGCGGGTCACTCGGCAGACGCCCTCTGGCGAGCCCGGTCGAGAGCGGCGTCGGATTCTCGAGCCAGCGGTCGGCGTCGAACTCGTCGAGCGTCGTCGCACGCCAGTAGAGGCCGCGCTTCGGGCCGACGATGCGCAGGACGGTCGTGCTCTCCTTCGGAAACTGGATTCCGTCGTACTTGCCGTCCCAGACGTACCTGACGGACACCTGACGTGAGGGACCGTTCGGATCCCAGCTCTCCCAGGCGAGCAGCCCGTCCTTCGCGACCGCAGCCGAGGTCGATACCCCGGCCGCCGCGAGCACCAGCACCGTTCCGGCAACGAGTGCCGGCAGCGGTCGCGCGGTCCGCAGACCCGCGAGCACCCCGAGCGCGGCAGCCAGGATGACCGCGCCGTAGAACGTCGTGTCGGTGGAGAGGAGCGTCGCCGGCCAGCCTGCGCCTGCAACCAGCGTCAAGACGGCGGGCAGGGGCCGCCGCGCCGCGGCGAACTGCGCGAACGCCAGGCAGAAGGCGAAGATCGCGAGCACGAGAACGCCGTGCATGTGCGGCTGCTCCGCCCCGTTGAACGGGAGAGAGTGGTCGTAATAGTCGAAGAAGCCGTCGTCAAAGCGCAGAAAAACCGGTTCGAAGAACCCTGGTCGGTCGTCTGCTGCGCGAAGGTCGAGCGCCACCCACAGCGCGACGAGCGAGGCGGGAACCATGAGCGCAAGCCGTAGCCACAGGATCGGCGCCAGGGCCGGCGCGAGCGCAAGCACGACGACCCAAATCCACTCCGCCCCCGCGATGGGCCTCCCCTCGAGGCGAAGCCAGAAGAGCGCGATCAGCATGGCGGGCAACGCCGCGACGCCGAGAGTCCTAGCCACGGGCGCTCCTGACTGCCGTCGTCGCACCCAGGACCGACGCGAGCGAGTCACCGCGCCGGAGCACGGCGACCGCCACCCCTGCCGCCTGGACTCGGAGGAGCTCCGGCTCCACCTTCGTCGGCCGCCCTGCGAAGCTCGCAGTGTCGATCCAGACAACGCTGACGCCCTGTCCGGTGAACGACCGCTGCACCAGCCTCGTGGCGAGCGTTCCGGAGAGTCGCCCCGTCACGACCACGGTCTCGAGCGCCCTCGAGGCCGGGCCGCTCTCGCGCGCCAGCAGCTCCACCAGCGGTCTGGTTCCGTCCGGCTGGGCTTCCGCGAGCAACCCGAGCGCCGCCAGCCACTCTCCGTCGAGGGAGGAGACGCGCGTCGTGGGCCGCGAAGCCGAGTTGACGGCCAGCACTGCACGCCGGCCGCGCGCAGCGTGTGCGCGGAGGATCGAGCCTGCCGCCCGCACCTGCACGTCGAAGCTGTCGCCGCTCACCGCGGTCGCGTCGGCGTCGAGCAGAACCGCGATCTCGTCGCGTGGTGCATCCTCGAGCTCCTTCACCATCAGCCGGCCGCGCCTGGCCGTGGTGGGCCAGTGCACCTTCCGCAGCGACTCGCCCTGCTCGTACTCGCGCACCGAGTGCAGGTCGAAGCCCGACGGGCGCCGCAGCAGCAGCCGTCTTCCATCCTGCGCGTGCGCGCCGCTCTCCGAGAAGAGCCCGTCCAGCGTGACCAGCCGCGGATACACGAGCAGAGCGCCTGTTGCGGTCAGCTCGACCTCGGCTCGCGCGAGCCCGAACGGGTCGTCGATCGTGGCTCGCGCCTCCTCGACGACATACCTGCCTCGCGGCACCCGCTCGAGCACGTAGGTGCCGCGGTGGACCGCGCCGGCACGGCGCAACGCCGTCTGTCGCAAGCCGAGTCTGGCGAACTGCTCGGTGATCACGATCGCAGGAGCGGGCACGCGCGATTGCGCGCGCGCTTCCAGCGTGACCCAGACGTCCTCGCCCTCGAGCAGCGTGCCCCGCCTGCCGACGCCGCCGAGCAGCCCGCCACCGGTCCGCCGGCGCAGGTCGATCGGCGCCGCGGCTGCGCGGACCCAGGTCCGGGCGGCGAGTGGCGCGAGCACGAGGCCCGCGGAGACCGGATAGAGCGCCTTCGCCCCGAACAGCCACGCGACCGCGTAGGTGAGGACGCCGAGCAGCAGCGTGAGCACGCCGCGGCGCGTCATCAGACCGGGACGGGCGTCTGCTCCACGGCCTCGCCGACGATCTCCTCGGCGGTCAACCCGGCCGAGCGCGCCTCCGGGGCGAGGATCAGCCGGTGCGAGAGCACGGGTCGGGCGACCGCCTTGACGTCGTCGGGCAGCACGAAGTCCCGGCCCTCGGAGAGCGCCCGCGCCTTGGCGACGCGGAGGAGCGCGATCCCGGCGCGCGGGCTGGCCCCCAGGGCGAGGCGGGAGCTCGCGCGCGTGTGGCGGAGCAGAGCAACCACGTAACGGTTGAGGCTCTCCTCGACGAAGAGCGACCGGGCCTCGTCGATCGCGGCCAGGATCTCCTCGAGGCTCGCGACCGGGGTGAGCGAGTCGAGCGGCGGGTCGGTCGTCTGCTCGTTCAGCATCCGCGCCTCGTCGGCGAGCTGCGGGTACCCGAGCGACAACCGCATCGAAAAGCGGTCGAGCTGCGCCTCGGGGAGCGGATAGGTGCCCTCGTACTCGATCGGGTTCTGCGTTGCGAGCACGATGAACGGCCGGTGCAACGGGTAGCTCTCGCCGTCGATCGTCACCTGGTTCTCCTGCATCGCCTCGAGCAGCGCCGCCTGGGTCTTCGGCGAGGCGCGGTTGATCTCGTCGACGAGCAAGACGTTCGCGAAGACGGGGCCCGGGCGAAACTCGAACTCGTTCACGCGCTGGTTGAAGACGTTGACGCCGGTGACGTCGGAGGGCAGCAGGTCGGGCGTGAACTGGATCCGCGAGAAGGGAACGTCGAGCGACCGTGCGAGCGACTTCGCCAGCATCGTCTTGCCCACGCCGGGGAAGTCCTCGATGATCACGTGCCCCTCGGCGATCAGACCCAGGATGCAGAGCCGCAGCGTGTCCGCCGGCGCATGGACGACGAGCGCCAGGTTGGCGGCGAGCCGCTCGAGCGTCTCCGCCGAGGAGGCCAATGTGGCCGGGTCCCTACGAGCTTCCACGACGTCCCTCGAGCAGGCGCTCGACCTCGTCGACGATCCCGGCGGCGATCTCCTCCTTCGATGCGCGGGCTAGCTCTCGCTGGCCCGCTTGCGTGAGCAGGGTCACCTCGTTGTCAGGCGCGTCGAAGCCGATCCCCGGGACGGACACGTCGTTGTAGACGACGAGATCGAGGTTCTTGTCTGTGAGCATCCGCCGCTTGCGCTCGAGGCCGTCCGCACCCGCCTCGGCACCGAAGCCGACGAGCACCTGCCCGTTGCGCTCCTGCTCGCCGAGCGCTGCCAGCACGTCCGTGGTCGGGGCGAGCTCGACCGTCCAGGCATCCGCGCTCTTCGCACGCTTGCCCTCGATCTGCTCCCTCGGCCGGTAGTCAGCGACCGCTGCCGCCATCACGACGACGTCGGCTGCGCCCGCGCGTTGCGTCGCCTCGCGCTCCAGGTCCGCGGCCGTGGGCGTCTCGACGACCTCGACCCCGTCCGGCGCCGGCACGGTCAGGTTCGACGCAAGCAGCGTGACCTCGGCGCCACGGCGCCTCGCCTCGGCGGCGAGCGCCACGCCCATGCGGCCCGACGACCGGTTGCCGAGGAAGCGGACCGCGTCGAGCGGCTCGCGCGTTCCGCCCGCACTGACGAGGACACGCGCCCCCGCAAGGGGACTTCGTGTCTCAGGGACACTTGCTCCCAGCAGCGCCTCGACGCGGCGCGCGATCTCGTCCGGCTCGGTCATTCGCCCCGGCCCGATCTCGCCCTCGGCCAGCTCGCCGGCTTCGGGACCGATCAGCTCGACGCCCCGAGCCCGCAGCGTGGCCGCGTTCGCCTGCGTCGCCTCGTGCTCCCACATGCGTGTGTTCATCGCCGGCGCCACGAGCACCGGGCCTCGGTGTGCGAGTGCAGCCTCGGTGAGGACATCGTCGGCGAGACCGTGCGCGAGCTTCGCCAGCGTGTGCGCGGTGAGGGGGGCGATGACCAGTAGGTCGGCGCGCTCCAAATGCGGATAGGGATCGGTGCTCGGTGACTTGCGCGCGAGCGCGAAGAAGGTCTCGGCGCGGACGAAGCGCTCCGAGCCGCGCGTCGGCAAGGGCAGCACGTCGTGGCCCGCTTTCACGAGCAGGCGCACAAGCTCGCAGGCCTTGTACGCAGCGATGCCGCCGGTAACCCCGAGCAGAATGCGTGCCACCGCAGCATTGTGCCCGTGAACCGTTGGGCGGGCGTTAAGGCGAGGGTTTTAGCGCTTGCCGTAGTCGTACTTGATCTTGCCCTGGGCGATCTCTTCCAGGCTCATGGTCAAGTAGTTCTTCGAGCGCGACTCGACGAGCGGCGGCGGGGCTTCCTCGAAGCCCATGCCTTCACCGAGTTGGTGGTGGTAGTTGTTGATCTGGCGTGCACGCTTCGCGGCCACGATGACGAGGGCGTAGCGCGAGTCGACGCCGCCGGCGTCGGTGTTCAGCAGTTCGTCGATGCGAGGATGGATCATGGACGGGCCATGGTACCTGCAAGCTGGAGCTCCCGTTCGATCAGCGCCGAGAGGGCCTCGGTCGCCCGCTCGACCTCGTCGTTGCGGACCATGTAGCGGAACCGGTAGGCCTGCTCGAGCTGGTGGCGGGCGAGTGCGATCCGCTCACCGATCTCGCCGGAGCTCTCGGTGTCACGCGCGCGCAGGCGGCGCTCGAGCTCGGGGACGTCGGCCGCGATGAAGAGCGTGACGCTGTGCTCGACCTCGTCCTGCACCTTCATCGCGCCTTCGATCTCGAGCTCGAGGATGCAGACGCGTCCGTCCGCCGCGATCCGGTCAAGCTCCGACGCGAGCGTCCCGTAGCGGCCGCCGACGAACTCGACGTGCTCGAGGAAGTTCCCGTCCTCGATTCGCCCGACGAACTCCTCCTCCGACAGAAACCAGTACTCGCGGCCGTTCATCTCACCCGGGCGCTGCGGTCTCGTGGTGGCGGAGACGGCGACCTCGAGCTCGGGCTGGCGATCGACCAGTCGCTTGATCAGCGTCCCCTTGCCGGCCCCGCTCGGGCCGGTGATCACGAAGACCGGCAGAGGCTTAGCGGTTGAAGAGGCCAATCAATTCGGTGCGCTGGCGCTCCGAAAGGCCGCCCACCGTCTTCGACTGGCTGATCCGGCATTGGTTGAGCAGCCGCGCCGCCTTGACGCGCCCGAACTTGGGCACGGCCATCAACATGTCGAACACTTTGGCGGTCGAGACGTACTCCGGGGGATCGAGCAGGATCCCCTCGATGCTGGCCCGGCCGTCCTTGAGATCCTTCTTCAGCTGTGCCCGCCGGACGCGGATGTCGTTGGCCCGCTTGAGGGCCTCCATTCGTTGATCGAGGGACCTCAGCGGGGCCTGCGCCTGCGTCTTCGACACCATGAGCGCGGGATACTAGCATCCTTCGAGACTCGGTCAAGCAGTCACTTTTCGCCCGTTTCCAGGTCTTTTTTCATGTCCGTTGTCAGAACCGGAAACGCCTATTTGCAGGGATGAATGGGCCGCGCCGCGTGCGTCGAGAGGATGTGCAAGGTCGCGGGCCGCCGCTTCCGCGGCGAGCTCGGAACGGATGCGCGCGGGTGCGCCGGGGTCGGAGAAGAGAACCGTGCCGAGAGCGACGGCGCTCGCGCCGGCGGCGATCAGTTCCAGCGCGTCGAGCCCGGTCTGTACTCCGCCCATCCCGACGATCGGGATGCCGACTGCCGTCGAGCAGGCATAGACCGCGGCCAGCGCGACCGGTTTCAGCGCCGGCCCGGAGTACCCCCCGGTCCCGCGACCGAGCTTCGGCCGCAGCGTGAGCTCGTCGAGCGCGAGCCCGCGGAGCGTGTTGACGAGGGAGAGGCCATCCGCACCGGCTTCCTCCACTGCTCGCGCCGCCTCGGCCAAATCCCAAGCGGCCGGTGAGAGCTTCGCGTAGAGCGGCAGGCTCGTAGCCGCACGGCAGGCGGCAACGATCGCGGCGGCGCTGTCGGGCGCCTCGTCGACGTTAGGACAGGAGAGGTTCAGCTCGATCGCCTGCACGTTCTCGAGCGCGGCGCACGTCTCTGCGTAGTCGGAGGCCGAGAAGCCGCCGACAGAGATCCAGAGCGGGACCCCGAGCTCGCGCAGCCGCGGGAGCGCGTCGGCGAGGAAGCGATCGCGGCCGGGATTTGCGAGACCGATCGAGTTCAGCATGCCGGCGCCCGTCTCCGCGATCCGGACCGGCGGATTCCCTGCGCGCGGCTCGGGGGTGATCGTCTTCGTGACGAAGCCGTCGAGCGAGCGTGCGACCTCGGGGGCCGTCAGTGCGTCTAGACAGCCCGACGCATTAAGCAGCACGGAGGACCGGTCCCTCGACGCAAAGTCGCTTGAGCTCGCCGTCGATCTCGACCGCGCACCCGTAGCAGGCTCCGTAACCACACGCCATCGGCGCCTCCCAGGCGAGCTGGGCGTCCGGCACCCGCGCCTGCAGAGCGACGAGCATCGGCTCCGGGCCGCACGCGAAGACGTCGCCGGGATCCCCGGGTAGGAGCTCCGTGACGTAGGCGGGCTCGATGCAGGTCTCGGCGTTCGGAACGAGCGCTGCGGCCTCCGCGTGCCAGTCGGTGCGGAAGCCGAGGATCGCCGGTGGCCCGCCGAGGCGCTGGGAGAGGAAGGGCAGCGGGGCGATGCCGATCCCGCCGCCGACGAGCAGGGGCCGGGCGACGTCGAGCCGGAACCCGTTTCCCAGCGGCCCGAGCACGTGCAGCTCCTTCCCCCGCTCGAGGGAGCACAGCGCCCGCGTGCCCGGACCGATCGGATCGATCAGGAACGCCAGCTCGCCGGCGGCGGCGAGACACACGCTCATCGGCCGCGGCAGCGGCCGCCCGGGCGCCTCGAGCATGAAGAACTGGCCAGGCACCCCTGCGTCCAGGCTGCCGGAATCGACGCGCAGCAGGGTGTATGGGCCAACCTGCTCGACGCCTGTGACGCGACACCGCTCACGTCTCATGCCGCTCGCGTCTCCTGCTCGATCCGCTCCTGCAGGGAATGCGCCATCTCCTGGCTGGAGTTCGCGATCGCGTCGACCGCGAGGCGGGCACCGGCGAGCGTCGTGATGCAGGGCACACGCGCGCCGAGCGCCGCCTGCCGAATGCGGGCGCCGTCGCGGCGCGCCCCGGAGCCTTGCGGCGTGTTGACAACGAGATCGCAGCGTTTCGCGCGAATCGCATCGACGACCGCATCCCCCTTCTCGAGCGTCGTCACGTCGAGACCAGCCGCCGCCAGCGTCCCCGCCGTGCCGCCCGTAGCGAGCAGTCGGAAACCGAGCGCCACCAGGGCTTCGGCAACGGGGACGACCGCAGCCTTGTCGGCCCTGCGGACCGACAAGAACGCAGTCCCGGACGTGGGTAGCGGCCTTCCAGCGGCGCGCTCGGCCTTGGCAAAGGCGGTGGGCAGGTCGGCAGCACTGGCCATCACCTCCCCCGTGGAGCGCATCTCCGGACCGAGCACGGGATCCGAGCCTGGGAAGCGCGAGAACGGCAGGACGGCCGCTTTGACGCTCACGAGCTCCGGGCGGCGCTCCTCGGGCAAGTCCAGCTCGTGCAGGCGCGCGCCGGCAGCGAGCCGGACGGCGGCGTCGACGAGGTTGACACCGGTCGCCTTGCTGGCGAAGGGAACCGTGCGAGAGGCGCGCGGGTTGACCTCGATCACCGAGACCTCGCCCTCCACGAGCGCGAGCTGGACGTTCAGGAGACCGACGACGCCGAGTGCCGGGCCAAGCCGGCGTACGACGCGGCAGACCTCCGCGTACGCGTCCTCGTCGAGCGAGGGAGCCGGCAGCACGCACGACGAGTCCCCGGAGTGGATCCCCGCCTCCTCGACGTGCTCCATCACCGCGCCGATGTGCACGGAGACGCCGTCGCAGAGCGCGTCGACATCGATCTCCAGCGCGCCCTCCAGGAAGCGGTCGACGAGCACGGAGCCGGTGACCCCCGCCATGGCCGAGCCGACCTGGTCGTCGTCGTAGCAGACCCGCATCGCCCGACCACCGAGCACGTATGAGGGCCGGACGAGCACGGGGTAGCCGACGCGGTTGGCGATCTCGACGGCCGCCTGGGGGCCGTCGGCGATTCCCCACTCCGGGCAGCGGACGCCGAGCTCGTCGAGCAGGCGTCCGAACCGCTCCCGGTCCTCGGCGAGGTCGACCGCCTCGTAGGGTGTTCCGAGCACCTTGAAGCCGGCGGCCTCGATCGCGCGCGCGAGCTTGAGCGGCGTCTGACCGCCGAACTGGATCACCACGCCCGCCGGTCGCTCCCGCTCGCACACCGCGAGGACGTGCTCGACGTCGAGCGGCTCGAAGTAGAGGCGATCGGACGTGTCGTAGTCCGTGGAGACGGTCTCGGGGTTGCAGTTGACCATGATCGCCTCGTAGCCGAGCGCCCGGAAGCTTTGCGCCGCATGGACGCAGCAGTAGTCGAACTCGATCCCCTGGCCGATCCGGTTCGGACCCGACCCGAGGATGACGACGCGCGGCTTGTCGCCGGGCGGCAGCGGCTCGTCGGCCTCGCCCCGTGTCGAGTAGTAATAGTTGGAGTCGGCCGCCACCTCGCCGGCGCAGGAGTCGACGCGGCGGTACGCGCGCTCCCCCTGCGGCGGGCCGTTCTGGCGGAGCTCCTCGAGCTCGCGCCGGAACCACGGGTGCAGGTCGTCCGGCAGCTCGTCGAGCGTCGCCCACGGCGTTACGGCGCCGGAATCGAGCTCTCTGCTCGCGAACGCTTTCGCGAACGCCTCCTGGAATGTGCGGCCGATCCCCATCGCCTCGCCCACCGACTTCATCTGCGTGCCCAGAGTCGTGTCCGCGCCGGGGAACTTCTCGAAGGCGAAGCGCGGGAACTTGACGACCACGTAGTCGAGCGTCGGCTCGAAGCTGGCAGGGGTCGTCTTGGTCAAGTCGTTCGGGATCTCGTCCAGCGTGTACCCGACCGCGAGCTTGGCGGCGACCTTCGCGATCGGGTAGCCCGTCGCCTTCGAAGCCAAAGCCGAGGAGCGGGAGACGCGCGGGTTCATCTCGATCACGCGGATGTCGCCGCTGACTCGGTCGCGCGCGAACTGGATGTTGGAGCCGCCGGTCTCCACGCCCACCGCGCGGATGATCGCGATCGCCGCGTCGCGGAGCTCCTGGTAGGCCTCGTCGGAGAGTGTCATCTGCGGCGCCACCGTGACCGAGTCACCGGTGTGCACGCCCATCGGGTCGAGGTTCTCGATCGAGCAGACGATGACGACGTTGTCGCGACGGTCGCGGATCACCTCGAGCTCGAACTCGTCCCACCCGCGGACGGACTCCTCGACCAGCACCTGGCCGATCGGGCTCTCGCGCAGGCCGAGCTCGACCTGTGCCCGCAACTCGGCGGCGGTAGAGACGAAGCCGCCGCCGTGGCCGCCGAGCGTGAAGGCGGGCCGCACCACGGCCGGCACAGCTACACCGGCGAGATCGTCGACCGAAGTGACGATCCGCGACCTCGGCACGGCGAGGCCGACGCTCTGGACGGCGTCGCGGAAGAGCTCGCGGTCCTCCGCGCGGCGGATCACGTCGACCGGAGCACCGAGCAGCTCCACGCCGAGCGCGTCGAGCACGCCCTCCTCGGACAGCTCGATCGCGAGATTGAGCGCGGTCTGACCTCCGAGGGTCGGCAGCAGCGCATCGGGCCGCTCGCGGCCGAGGACGTCGGCGACGCCCTCCAAGTCGAGCGGCTCCAGGTAGGTCGCGTCCGCGAAGCCGGGGTCGGTCATGATCGTCGCCGGGTTGGAGTTGACGACGATGGTGCGGAAGCCGTCTTCGCGGAGCACCTTCAGCGCCTGGCAGCCGGCGTAGTCGAACTCGCACGCCTGCCCGATCACGATCGGCCCGGAGCCGATCAGACAGATGGACTTGAGGTCGGTTCTACGCGGCATGCGCCACCTCCGTCACCCAGCGCTCGAGCATCGGCCAGGCGTCGTGCGGCCCCGGCCCGGCCTCGGGATGAAATTGCACGGAGCGGGCGCGCAGGTCGGGGAAGTCGAACCCCTCGACCGTGCCGTCGTAGAGCGAGACGTGCGTCGCCTCCGCGTCGTCGCACGGGGCCACCGCGAAGCCGTGGTTCTGGCTCGTCACGAGGACGCGGCCGGTGCGCCGCTCGAGCACAGGGTGATTGGCGCCGCGGTGGCCGAACGGGAGCTTGAACGTCTCGTGGCCGGTCGCGAGCCCGAGCAGCTGGTGACCCAGGCAGATGCCGAGCACCGGCACCCGGCCGAGCAGGCTTTCGATCTCGCGCACCTCGTCGCAGAGCGGCTGCGGATCGCCCGGGCCGTTGGACAGGAGGACCGCGTCGTAGCCCGCCAGCTCGTCCGCGTCCGTGCTGTGCGGGAAGACGGTCACGTGCGCGCCCGCGCCCGCCAGGCGGCGCAGGATCGAGCGCTTGCAGCCGTAATCGACAACGGCGATCCGAATCGTCCCCGCGTCGGAGTAGACGTATGGCGCCGGCGTCGAGACGAGCTCGACGAGGGCAGCGCCGGTCATCGGCGGCAGCTCGCGCACCGCTGCGAGGGCCCGCTCTTCGTCCATGACGCCCGCAACGGCGGCCGAGCGCATCGCGCCGCCGTCCCGCAGGCGCAGGACGAGCGAGCGCGTGTCGATCCCGGTCAGCGCCACGACGCCGCGCTCTCGGAGCCACTCCGTCCACTCGGGGCCTCGCGCCTCGCGCATCAGGACCGCCTTGGCGTGCGCGCCGGGAGACTCGGCACGCCCTGCGGCGACACCGTAGTTGCCGACCATCGGCGCCGTGAAGCAGACGAGCTGCTCCGCGAAGCTCGGGTCGGTGACCGTCTCCTGGTAACCCGTCATCGCGGTGGTGAACACGGCCTCGCCGAAGGCGACGCCCTCCGCCCCGACGGATTCGCCGCGGAAGATCGTGCCGTCCTCGAGCGCCAGGAAAGCGCTCATCCGTGCACCACGCGGCCGTCGGCGACCGTCTTCAGCACGCTGCCGTACAGCGTGCTCCCGAGCAGCCAGGAGTTGGCCGAGCGTGAGCGGAAGCCCGCTTCCTCGACCGTCCACTCCTGCTCGAGGTCGAGCAAGACGAGATTGGCGCGGGCGCCTACCTCGATTCGCGGCTCGGCGAGACCGAGCGCACGCGCGGGGCCGGCTGACATCCGCTCGAGCAGCGTCTCCAGCGTCAATAAGCCCGGTTCGACCAGGTAGGTGTAGAGCGCCGCGAAGGCCGTCTCGAGCCCCGTCACCCCGAACGGCGCCGCCTCGAATGGCGCCTCCTTCTCCTCGCGGGAGTGCGGCGCATGGTCGGTCGCCACCGCGCCGATGGCGCCACTCCGCAGCCCGGCCACGAGCGCCCTGCGGTCGTTCTCGGAGCGCAGCGGCGGGTTCATCTTCACGTTCGGATCGAGACTGCGGACGGCCTCGTCCGTCAGCACGAGGTGGTGGGGCGTCACCTCAGCCGTGGCCTCCACTCCTCGCGCCTGCGCCGCTTCGAGCGCCTCCACGGACTCACGCGCCGAGAGGTGCATCAGGTGCAGCGGCCGCTCCTCGTAGCCCGCCAGCGAGAGGTCGCGCTCCACCATCGCGCTCTCCGCCACCGAGGGATAGCCCGCAAAGCCGAGCTCCGCCGAGACGGGACCCTCGTGCACCTGGCCGTCGCGCGACAGGGTCGCCTCCTCGCAGTGCAGCGCCAGCTTGCGACCCGTGACGGCGCCGTATTGCAGCGCGCGTCGCATCAGGCCGGCAGAGGCAACTGGGCGGCCGTCGTCGGTGAACGCGGCCGCGCCGCCCTCGGCGAGCTCGGCCATCTCCGTCAGGTCCTCCCCGTGCAGGCCCTTCGAGATCGCCGCCATGAATCCGGTCGGAACGAGCGCCTCGCGGCGAGCGGTCTCGACGAGGGAGCCGAGGACTGCGGCGGAGTCGACGACGGGTTCGGTGTTCGGCATCGCGAGGACCGCGCAGTAGCCGCCCGCCGCCGCAGCGGCCGTCCCGCTCGCGATCGTCTCCTCGTCCTCCCGCCCCGGCGACCGGAGGTGGACGTGCGGATCGACGAAGGCCGGCGCGAGCACGCGTCCCGTCGCCGCGGCCGGCTCGATCCGTGCGATCACACCGTCCTGAACGGTGACCGCGACGCATTCGCCGCCGCGAAGGCGCCCCTCCAGCACGAGGCTGTCCGACCGGCCGTTCTTGCAGAAGAGGGTCACGCGACCACCTCGAGCGCCCGGCGGGCGACCAGCAGCTCCTGCAGAACCGCCATCCGGACCGACAGCCCTGAGCTCACCTGCGCAAGGATGAGCGAGTCCGGCCCGTCGGCCACGCGGCCGTCGATCTCCACGCCGCGGTTGATG
Organism: Gaiellaceae bacterium; assembly: GCA_035525905.1. GTDB lineage: Bacteria > Actinomycetota > Thermoleophilia > Gaiellales > Gaiellaceae > Gaiellasilicea. The sequence continues at coordinate 12,560 of DATLDK010000159.1, forward strand.
GGGCCGGGGTGCATGACCTTCTGCCCGGGCCGGATCCGATCCGGCGTGATCCCCCACCGCGCTGCGTACTCGCGCAGGCTGGGGACGTACGACGATTCCATCCGCTCCCGCTGCATACGCAGGACGTAGACGACGTCGGCGGCCTGGATCGCGCCGATGTCGGTCGAGGTCTCGCAGCCGAGGTCCTCGATCCCGCGCGGCAGGAGGGTTGGCGGCCCGACGAGGGTCGTATGCGCTCCGACCAGCCCCAGCGCCTGGATGAGGGAGCGTGCCACGCGGCTGTGCAGGACGTCGCCCACGATCGCCACGTGCAGCCCGTTCAACGACCCGAAGGCTTCCCGCATGGTGAAGAGATCGAGCAGTGCCTGGGTGGGGTGCTGGTGCTTGCCGTCGCCGGCGTTGACCACCGCGGCACCCGAGTAGCGGGCGACCAGATCAGGCGCGCCGATCTGCGGGTGGCGGACGACGATCGCATGGGGTTCGTAAGCGGCGAGCGTCAGCACCGTGTCCTTGAGCGACTCGCCCTTGTCCACGGATGACCCAGCGGCTTTCAGCGACATCACGTCCGCCGACAGTCTCTTCGCGGCGAGCTCGAAGCTCGACGACGTGCGCGTCGAGGACTCGAAGAAGAGGCTGAGCACGAGCTTGCCCTTGAGCGTCGGCAGCTTGTCGTCCACGTCCGCGAGCGCGGCGGCCGTGTCCAGGACCCGCTCGACGTCGTCGCGGCTGAGGTCGGCGATCGAGATCAGGTGCCTCATGTCCCCTCCTCCGGTGCGCCGACGAGCAGGATCCGGTCCGAGCCGTCGATCTCCTGGAGCTCGACCTGGATGCGCTCGCTGCGGGCAGTCGGCAGGTTCTTGCCGACGTAGTCGGGGCGAATCGGGAGCTCACGGTGGCCTCGGTCGACGAGCACGGCGAGCTGCACGCGCGCCGGGCGGCCGCGGTCGAAGACGGTCTCGATCGCGGCGCGGATCGTGCGACCCGTGTAGAGGACGTCGTCGACGAGGACGCAGGTCATGCCCGCGAGGTCGAAGTCCAGGGTGGTGGCGTGGACGACCGGCTGCACCTCGCCGGGGACGGTGTCGTCGCGATGAAAGGTGATGTCGACGGCTCCGAGCTCAACCTCTTCCCCGGTGCGCTCCTCGATCAGGGTCGCGAGCCGCTCCGCGATCGGGACGCCGCGGGTGTGGATGCCGATCAGGGCGAGCTTGGACAGGACGTCGTTGCGCTCGATGATCTCGTGCGCGATGCGCGACAGGGTGCGCGCGAGCGCTTCCGCGTCCAGCAGGGTCTTGACCGCAGTGCGGTCGGGCACGTGCGTGCTCATCCTCGGTTCACTCCCATCCTTTCCGGACTCTCTGGACCGGGTTAAAGGGTCGAGCGCATCCTAGCGCGCCCGGCGGACGCGGTCGCGCTGGCCGCTAGTCAGCGGTCGGTGATGAGCTCGTCCGGGTCGGACATGGCCTCGATCGCATCCTGCGCAGCCTCGAGCGACGCCTCCGGGACGACGACCGTCAGCGGGTCGTCCTCACCCGCGGCCTGGAGCCGGGAGTCGATGCCGGCGGAGCTCAGCAGCGCCTGGATCTCTTCGCCCTCGGCGACGTCTCCCGCGACGGCTACCTGCACCATTCGGGTCATGCGCCCGAGGGTACTTCAGTCCGAGGCAGGCGTGCGCCGCTCTTCACGAGCTCCGGCGCACCCCGCTCCTGGAACGGGATTTCGATCAGGTCGAAGTCACGCGGGACGACCGTCTCCGGGAAGACGGTGCGGGCCTCGCGCTCGACGTCGCCGCCGCCGTAGCGGCTGGAGAGATGCGTCAGCGCCAGCATCCGCACGCCCGCCTCGCGGGCAACACCGGCCGCCTCGAGCGCAGTCGAGTGCTCCGTCTCCCGAGCACGTTCGGACTCCTCCGCGCAGAAGGTCGCCTCGTGGACGAGCAGGTCTGCGCCGCGTGCCGCAGCGACGACATCGTCGGAGGGCGCCGTGTCACCGGAGAGGACGAGCTTGCGCCCGGGACGGGCCGTACCGAGCACTTCCTCCGGACTGACGACGCGTCCGTCTGCGAGCGTGACCGCGGCACCGCTCTGAAGTGCTCCGCGCTGAGGTCCGAAAGGGACGCCGAGCGCATCTGCGGTCGCGACGTCGAAGCGCCCCGGGCGCTCGTCCTCGACGAGCGCGTAGCCCAGCGCCTCTCGGCCGTGGCGGGCGGAGAAGGTGCGGAGCTCGTAGCCGTCGCGCGGCAGCCCCGCACCCGGCGCCAGCTCGACGACGCCCACCTCGTAGGTGAGGCGCCCGAAGATCCGCCGCAGCGAGTGCAGCAGCTCGTCCAGCCCGCGCGGCCCGTACAGCGTCAGCGGCAGCTCCCGGCCACGCAGAGCGAACGTCTTCAGCATCCCGGGAAGGCCGAGAAAGTGATCCGCGTGGAAGTGGGTGAGGAAGATCTCGTGCAGGTCGACCAGGCCGACGTCGGAGCGCAGCAGCTGGCGCTGCGTGCCCTCGCCGCAGTCGAAGAGAAGCCGCTCGCCGCCGCGGCGGACGAGGGTCGCCGAAGGCGCGCGTCGGGCGGTCGGCATCGACCCCGCGGTGCCGAGAAAGACGACGTCGAGATCCACGCCGCCAGTCTAGGTCGGTGCTCTACGGCAGGACGAGGACCTGGCCGGGGACGATCGTCGCGTCCACGAGCCCGTTCCGCCGCTCGATCTCCCAGATCCCTTCCCGCGGGTCCGCGTAGCCCGTCGCTGCGATCGACCACAGCGTGTCGTAGCGCTGCACGACATAGCGCCGCTCCGGGCCCGACGCATCCGAGGAACGGGCGAAGGTCGCCCACAGGAAGACAGAGAGTGCGACCACGAGGAGAAAGCGTCCGAACATGTGTTCGCCATACTTGCACGAACAGGTGTTCGTGTCAAGTCCTAGAGGACACCGTCCAGGAACGCGCCGTTCCGATAGACGAGCTCGCCGTCCGCGTAGACCTCGCTGCCGGTCCGGAGGTCGCAGATGATGTCCCAGTGCAGGCCGGAGCGGTTGAGCCCGCCGGTCTCCGGATACGACGTCCCGAGCGCCAGGTGGACGGTGCCGCCGATCTTCTCGTCGAACAGGATGTTGCGCGTGAAGCGGTCGATGCTGTCGTTGAGGCCGAACGCGAACTCGCCCAGCCGGCGCGCACCCTCGTCCATGGCGATCATCTCGCGCAGGAACTCGAGCCCGTGCGAGGCGGAGCTGTCCACCACCTCCCCGCCGGCGAAGCGAAGCTCGACGTCGTTGACCTCGCGTCCCTGGAACACCGCTGGATACGTGAAGCGGATCGTCCCGTCGACCTTCGTCTCGATCGGCGCCGTGAAGACCTCGCCGTCGGGGAAGTTCTCCTTCCCCACCGAGGGCTCCCAGGTCCGACCGTCCACGCTCAGCGTCAGGTCGGTGCCCTCGGCGACGATCCGCAGCTCGCGAACGCCCTCCAGGAACGCCTTCGCCGCGAACGCATGCTTGGCGAAGCCCTGCCAGGACGCGACCGGGTCGTCCTCGAACAACCGGCCGGCTCCGTAGACGAACTGCTCGTACTCCGCGAGGGACATCTCCGCATCCTGTGCGCCCGCCTCGGTCGGGAAGGCGGTCAGCACCCATTTCAGCTCGCCCCTGGCGGCCCGCTCGAGATAGCGGTTGCGCGAGGCTTCGCGCGCGCGGCTGCGGCGTGCCTGGCGAGCGGGGTCGACGTTCGAGAGGCTCTTGGTGTTCGTCTCCGCGTCGATGATGATCCTCGCGTCCGAGACCTCGTTGATGGCGAGGAAGGATGGGTCGACCCAATCGAGCTGCGCGTCCGAGGCCTCGGCGTAGAGGATCTCGAGCTCCCGGGGCAGCTTCAGCTTGGGCAGAGGATGACCGCCCGCGCGAAGGACCTCGCGATACACCTCGACGATCAGCGGCGTCGACACGAGCGGCCCCTCGATCGTGACGAGCTCACCGGGCTGGACGTTCGCCGAGTAGCCGACGAGAACCGAGGCGAGGCGCTCGATGCACGAGTCAGCCATCCAGGAATCTCCCCTGCTTCCAGATCAGCTCGCCGTCCGCGTAGACCTCGCCCTCGGCGCGCAGGTCGCAGATCAGGTCCCAGTGCAGCTTCGAGTCGTTCAGCCCGCCGAGCTCGGAAAAGCTCGAGCCGAGAGCGACGTGAATCGTGCCGCCGATCTTCTCGTCGAACAGGATGTTGCGCGTGAAGCGGTCGATCTCGTAGTTGAGCCCGAAGGCCAGCTCGCCCAGCACGGCGGCGCCGTCGTCCATCTCGAGCAGCGAGCGGAGGAAGTCGACGCCGCGCGAGGCCTCGGAGCCGACGACCCGGCCGCCGTCGAACCGCAGCCTCACGTCGGCGACCTCGCGGCCCTCGAAGACGCCGGGGAAGCCGAAGCGGATCTCTCCGCGGGTCTCCGACTCGACCGGGCTCGTGAAGACCTCGCCGTCGGGCATGTTCGACCGGCCGTCGGCGGTGTGCCACTTGCGGCCGGCAACGCCGACGGTCAAATCGGTGTCCGGGCCGACGACTCGCAGCTCGCGCACCTGCGCCAGCCGCTCGGAGTGTTGCCTGAGCTCCTCGGAGACGGCGCGCCAGTGCTCCACAGGATCGTCCTCGCCGGTCACATGACAGGCGCCGTAGACGAAATCCTCGTACTCCTCGATCGACATCTCGGCGTCCTGCGCATAGGCCTCGACCGGCTGCAGGGTGCCGCACCAGCGGAGCTCGCCGGCGGCGATGCGCTCCCAGCCGCGCTTGGAGAGCTCGCGGCGAGCCGAGAGGTATCGCCCGTACCGTTCGGAGTCGGCGTTGGTGAACGAGCGCGTGTTGCGCTCAGCCCACACCGTCGCGACCGCATCGAGCTGGTGAAGCTCGTCCCACTCGAGCTGCGAGACATAGGCGATCTGCTCGTCGCTACCCTCCGCCACCTTCAACTCGGAGAGCCGGTCGACGCCGACCTGGAGGTACGGGTTCGCACCCCGGCGAAGCGCCGCCCGGTAGAGCGCGTACAACAGCGGCTCGGCGACATCGCCTCCCTCGATCCGGACGATCTCGCCCGGCTGGAGGTCCAGCGAGTAGCCGGCGATCAGCTCGCCAAGGCGGTCGAGGCGGGGGTCCCTCACGCGCCGATGGTTGTAGCAGAGGCCGAGGCCGGCCCGTCCGGCCGGCCCCGGCCCACGCTCACTTCTTCTTCCCGGGGTTCGGCTTCTTGGGAGCTTGCTTCGCGAGGCTCTTCGCGCCGGGACGCGGCTTCGGAGCGGTCTTCGCGGCCGGGCCGGCCAGGAAGCCATCACTCACGAACGTGCTCTGACGACTCGCGTTCATCGCCGCCGTCAGCACCGTGGCGTAGAAGTAGCACCCCGACGCGAGCGGCTGCTTGCCGAGTTGGAGCAAGGGTGTGTACCCGGCCTTGACCGTGAACTCAGCCTCGAGGACGCGCTGCAGGTTGGGCGATCCCGGGCCGGAGAAGGCCTGAAGCACGTCGACCCGCCCGGGCGCGCAGCGAGTAGCGGACGCGTTCTTGATCCGGAAGAGCCCAACCTTGGCGGACGCGTCCTCGCTCGCGGTGACGCTCGTGTTCCAGGCTGTCTGCTTGGCCGGCTTGGGCGAGGAGTCGTTGAACTTCGCGGCCGCGCCGACGACGCCTGTCGCCGGCGACCAGGCCACCTGGCCGCCGGAGCAACCGCCGGCGATTCCCTCGCTGAACGAGCTCAGGGAGGGACGGGCAGTGCCGTCCTTGCGATAGAGGCCCGCCTGGAAGCCGGCGCCGCGATCGCTCTCGTCGACGAAGCCGAAGATGTTCAGTGCGCCGACGGCCGGGTCGCACGCGACCAGCCGCGGTATCTGACCGTAGATCGCGGCCTGGTTGGCCTCGGTCGTCACCGGGACGTTCTCGGTGCCGGCGTACGAGCCGTTCGCACTCGTGTCCACCTGCCAGCCGAGCTCGTCGTAGAAGAGCTTCAGGCCGGAGCGCACGGTCGGCTGCCCGGACCCTCCGAACGCGTCCTCGACCGCCTGCTTGAGCCGGTCGGCGTTGGCCAGGCCGACGTTCGGCCAGGCGTACCCGCTGGTGGGCGAGTCCGTGTTCGCATTCGGGTACGGGTGGAAGCTGAGGGCGTCCAGTAGGGGCCGCGCGCGGCCGCTCGAGCGGTACCAGGCACCGAGAGAGCCTAGGAAGCGAACGGGCGACGTGGAGACGTTGCTCGCCCCGTCCGGGCGGTCGTTCCCACGCGGGGAGAGGCCGATCCCGACCACCTGGATCTCCGGGGAGACGGCTTTGAGCGCGTCGTAGGCGGCGGCGAGAACCGGCCCGAAGGCGGCCGCCGACGCCTGTGCGCCGCTGCCGTCGAACTGGGGGCGCCAGAAGCGCGGCTGGTTCGGCTCGTTGCCGACGATGAAGTTCCTGACGCTCGGGTAGGTGCGGGCCACCTGCCCCACCCAGGCTGCGAAGGCCTCCGGCATGCCGCCGTCGCCCGTGAAGGTGGTTGGCTTGGCGCCATAGACCGCGAAAACGACCTTGATCCCTGCCGCCTGGGCGGCGGGGAGCGCGGCATCGAGAAACGCCTTGTCCGGGACCGTCATCGGGGCGGCCGGATCCCACTTCAGCGTCATCACGTTCTGGCGCAGCCCGGCCGCGGCCATCTGGCCGAAGTAGGTCGCGCTCTCGCCCGCAAGGTACTTGCCGGTGTCGTCGTTGGCGCCGAAATCCACCGCCAAAGCACCGGTCGCGAATATCAGCGCGCCGGCAAGCGCAAGCGCCGCAGTCAGCTTCTTCACCGTTCGCCCTCTCTCTTTCTCCCGCACGACATCGAGTGGTGCAGGCGTGCTTATCGGCGATTCGCCGCGCGACGTAAATCGTCCTTTGACCCTTTCGAGGGACTAGAACGCGGCGGTGATCGCGTCGAGCAGGCGATCGGCGCCGAAGCGCACGGGGTCGTCGGCGACGAGGCCCGTCTCGGCCTCGGCGGCGGCGATCGCCGCGCGGGCCTCGGCGTCGTCGAGGAGGCGCGTGTTCAGCGCCACGGCAGCGACCTTCGCCTTCCTCGCGGGAAGCGAGATCGTCTCGTGCAGGTCGACGAGCGCCGGGAGGGAGAGCAGCGGGTGTCCGGGATAGCCCTCGACCTCGGTCTGCCCGGCGAGGTGACAGAGCACGAACAGGTGCGGTGCCGAGCCGTGGATCAACCCGAGCGTGACGCCGGAGTACGCGGGATGCGTGAGCGCGCCCTGCCCTTCGACCTGCAGGAGCTCCCCGCCGCGCTCGTGTCCCTCGACGACGAGTTGCTCTGCAGCGCCGGCGATGAAGTCGGAGATCACGGCATCGACGGCGATCCCCCAGCCGGCGATCGCGATGCCCGTCTGTCCCGTCGGCACGAACCGCGAGCCGATGCCCCGGGCTCGGGCCGCGCGGTCGAGCTCGAGCGAGACGGTCATCTTTCCGATCGCGCAGTCCGAGCCTACGGTGAGCACGATCCGCGCGGGGATCGTCAGGTTCGCGCCGGTCGGCACGTTGAGATCGCCGGGTGGCCGGCGGAGATCGCGGAGCTCCACCCCTTGGCGGGCCGCCAGCTTACCGAGCTCCGCGTCGTCGGCGAGGAACTCGTGGAGCCCGTTCTCGACGTGCAGGCCGTGTGCGATGCACGTCTGCAGGAGCTCTCGCCAGGCGGGCGGAAAGCGCCCGCCCTGGGTCGCGACGCCGACGAGCGCCGTCGTCGGCCGGTAGGCGAGCGCCTCGTCGACCGTTCCCACGATCGGCGCCCCCGTCTGTGTCTCTCCTACGCGCGTCGAGTCGAGGAGCGCCACGACCTCGCGCTCGCCAAAGGCGAGCACGCCGCGCGCGGTCTTCCCGTAGTGCGGGTCGCCTGAGAAACCTTCGGCGAGCAGCAGCAGCCGCTCTTCAGGTGGCTGCGACACCTAGCCCCGGCTCCTCGGACGGGACCTGCACGCCGTCGACGAACGAAACGCCGGGCCACGGGTCGTCGGCGAGGAGCAGGTTGCCGTCGAGGTCGACGTGGTCGCACAGCGGTGCCACGACGCACCCGGCGGCGATCCCGAGCCCGGACTCGATCATGCAGCCCAGCATGACCCCGAGGCCGAGCGCGCGCGCAGCGTGGGCCATCTTGATCGCCTCGCGGATCCCACCCGACTTCGCCAGCTTGATGTTGATCCCGTGGGCGATCTCCGCGCAGGCGGCCACGTCGCCGAGACGGTGACAGTCCTCGTCGACGTAGATCGGGATCGGCGAGGCCGCCTTCAGCGCCCTCCCGCCCTCGTCCCCCGCCGGCAAGGGTTGCTCGCAGTAGGCGACTCCGAGCTCCGCCAGCTGCGGCAACGCGTCGAGCGCCTCGTCGAGCGACCACCACTCGTTCACGTCGACCTGCAGCGGCAGGTTCGTGACGCCTCGGACGGCGCGCACGCGCTCGACGTCGAGCCCGTCGGCGCCGCCAAGCTTCAGCTTCAGCCGCCGGAAGCGCTTCGCCGCATGCTCCGCCCGGCGCGCCATGTCCTCCGGATCGCCGAGCCAGACGGTCCACGAGGTCGGCGGGCCGCTGCGCGGCAGACCGAGGAGACGCCACACGGGGACGCCGAGGAGCTTGCCCTGCAGGTCGTGCAGCGCGCCGTCGAGGGCCGAGCGGGCGGCATTCTGACCCGCAGGCAGCCGCGCGTCGATCTCCTCGAGCGCGAACGGGTCGTCGCCGAGGAGCGAGGCGTGCTCCTCGACGTAGGCCAAGGCGCTCTGCGCCGTCTCGGCGTAGCGCTCGATCGGCGCCCCCTCGCCATAGCCGACGACGCCGTCGTGTCTGAGCTCGACCTGCAGCACGTCGTCCTCGTCGGTCGACTCCCG
>DATLDK010000015.1:0-54066 GCA_035525905.1 Gaiellaceae bacterium
GAAGGGGCTGCGGACCCTCTGGCGGGTCGTGCTGCCGCTCGCCCTCCCGGCGATTGCGGCCGGCTCGATCTTCACGTTCTCGCTCACGCTCGGCGACTACATCACCCCGCAGCTCGTCTCGAGCACGCAGTTCATCGGCAACGTCGTCTACAGCAACGTGGGCGTGGCGAACAACCTCCCGTTCGCGGCAGCTTTCGCGACCGTTCCGGTTGCCGTGATGGTTGTCTACCTGCTCCTCGCCCGCCGGGCCGGAGCCTTCGAGAGCCTGTGACCTCGCGGGCCGGGACCTGGCTGCTGCGCGGCGCGACCGGGCTCACGCTCGCCTTCATCTACCTGCCCCTGTTCGTGATCATCCTGTACGCGTTCAACACGCGGCGGACGCTCGTCTGGCCGATTCCGGGACTGACCTTGAAATGGTTCGGCAAGGCGATCGACAACCCGGGCGTCCGCGACGCGCTCACAGTCTCGGTCAAGGCAGCCCTGGGGGCGACCGCGATCTCGCTCCTGCTCGGCTCGCTCGCCGCGATGGCGGTGGCCAGGCATCGCTTCTTCGGCCGCGAGGCCATCTCGTTCCTCGTCATCCTGCCGCTCGCACTGCCCGGGATCGTGACCGGGATGGCGCTGAACGCGACCTTCCGCAACCTGCCGGAGCCGTTCGGCGTCGACCTAGGCCTCTTCACGATCATGGTCGGGCACGCGACCTTCTGCATCGTCGTCGTCTACAACAACGTCGTCGCCCGGCTGCGGCGGACGCAGGCCTCCCTGGAGGAGGCTTCTGCGGATCTCGGCGCTGACGCCTGGCAGACGTTCCGCTTTGTCACCTTCCCGCAGCTCAAGACGGCGCTGCTGGCGGGGGGCCTGCTCGCCTTCGCGCTCAGCTTCGACGAGGTGATCGTGACGACGTTCACGGCCGGGCGGGATCAGACGCTGCCGATCTGGATCCTGAACAACCTCTCGCGGCCGAACCAGCTGCCGATCGTGAACGTGGTCGCCGTCTTCGTGATCCTGCTCTCCATGATCCCGGTCTACGTCGCGTCGAAGCTCTCGAGCGAACGCACTCTTGGTGGCGCAAGGTGAGCATCCGCAAGAGCGGACGTCCCTGACGACTTTTCAGGTCGTCTTGGCCGGCGTCTTTCGCTTCGTCGGCTTCTCTTCTACCGCGGCCGGCAGCTCGACGACGAACGTCGACCCCTCGCCCAGCCTCGACTCCACCCAGATCTTCCCGTCCATCCGGCGGACGAGCTCGCGGCAGATGTAGAGCCCGAGACCGGTCCCGCCGATGCCTCGCGTCATGTCCGGATCGAGGCGATAGAACTTCTCGAAGATGCGCCGGTGCTCCGTGGCCGGGATGCCGAGGCCCTGGTCTTCGACCGAGAACCGGACCGCGGCGTCGCCGTTCGCGACAGACAGTCTGACGACCCCGCCCTCGGGCGAGTACTTGATCGCGTTGTCGACGAGGTTGACGAGCACCTGCCGGAGCTGACCGGGGTCGGCGACCACATTCGTGGCGCGTCGGGGCGTGCGCAGCTCGATCCGCACCGCCTCGGGTAGATGCGTCTCCGCTGCTTGGATGACGGCGCCCGCCAGCTCGACCGCGTCGCAGCTCTCGATGGTGACCGGCAACTGGCCTGCATCGAGGCGACCCGCCACGAGGAGGTCGTTGACGATCGTCCCCAGCCGGTCCGACTCCGACGCGATCACGCCCAGGAGCTGCTCCCGGATCTCGGGGGCGAGATCGATGTCGGTGCGGCGGATCGTCTGCGCGGAGCCGTAGATCGCGGCGAGCGGGGTGCGCAGCTCGTGCGAGACCGTCGCCACGAAGTCCGCCTTCATCTCCTCGAGCGCGCGCTCCTCGGTGAGGTCGCGGAACGCGTAAACCGTTCCCTCCTCGAAGCCCACGCCCGAACCCGAGATCCAGAGCTCGCGGCCGCCGAACTCGACGGGCACCGTTTCGGCCCGGACCGGCTCTCCCGGCTTGCTGGCGACGGGGATGAGGGGAGCGATCTCGGCCCAGCCGTGGACGACCTCCTCGATCCTTTTCCCGAGCACGTCTGCCTCGCCAACCCCCGTGATCGTCTCCGCGGCGGTGTTCCAGAGCCTGATCACGTCTTCGCGGTCCACGAGGACGACGCCGTCACCGACGGCCTCGAGCGCTCGGGCCGCCCGGCCGCGCCGCTCGGCCTCGGCGTAGAGCCTGGCGTTGTCGATCGCAGCCGCCGCGTGCCTCGCCAGGTCCTGAGCCAGTGTGAGGTCGTCGTCCGAGTAGGTCCGCTCCGACTCGGCGGTGACGAGGCTGATCGAGCCGAAGACCTCTCCGCGTGCGACGAGCGGGACCGTGACGTACGACCGCGGGGCGAGCGCCTGTGCGATCTCCAACTGGCGTTCGTCGAAGCCGAACGTGGCGAGCGCCTCTTCGTCGATGTCGCGGACGAGAACCGGCTGGCGAGCGCGGATCGCCGTTGCCCCGGCAGCCTCCGACGCCCGCAGCATCGCCTCCTGGAGCAGCCGCGCGAGCTCGACCTTGAGCGGATCGACGTGGGTCAGAGCCAGCCGCTCGAGCTTGCCGCCGACGAAGATGTCCACAGCGCACCAGTCTGCGATGCGCGGCACCGCGAGCTCCGCGACATCCGTGAGCGTCTGCTCGTAGTCGAGGGAGCTGCCCAGCACCCAGCCGGCCTCGGCGAGAAACGTCTGCCGCTCTTCGGCGATCCGCCGCTCCTCGATGTCGGTGTTCGTGCCGAACCACCTGACGATGTCCCCGCCGTCCCCGCGCATCGCGACCGCCCGCGCCAGGTGCCAGCGGTAGGCGCCGTCGGAGGCTCGCCGAACCCGGAACTCGACCTCGTAGGGGTCACCCGTCCGCAGGGAGGCTGCCCAGCGCTCGATCGTATTGGGGAGATCGTCCTCGTGGACGAATTCGCTCCAACCCCATCCGACCAGCTCCTCGAAGCTCCGGTCGAAGTAGGCAAGCACGCGCTCGTTCACGTAGTCGAGGGCGCCGTCCGGGAGGGCCGTCCAGACTTGTTGCGGGATCGAGTCACCGAGGAAGCGGTAGCGCTCGTCACTCGTCCGTTCGAGGTTTGCCAGCTCCTGCTCGCTGATCTGGGCGTCCTGCCGCCTGATCTCGGCCGTCTTCTGCCAGAGGTCGATGAAGACGGCCACCTTGGCACGCAGGATCTGCGGGTCGAACGGCTTCATCAGGTAGTCCACGGCTCCGGCGTCATAGCCGCGGAAGACGTGCTGGGCGTCCTTGGAGATCGCCGTCAGGAAGATGATCGGGACGTGGCGCGTCCGTTCCCTCTGCTTGATCAGCTCCGCGGTCTGGAATCCGTCCAACCCGGGCATCTGGACATCGAGGAGGATCGCCGCGAATTCCTCCTGGAGCAGGTGCCTGAGCGCCTCCTCACCGGATGCCGCGAGCACGAGGTCCTGCCCGAGTGGCTCCAGGAGCGCTTCGAGCGCCAGCAGGTTCTCCGGCCGGTCGTCGACGAGGAGGAGCTTCGCCCGCTCCGTCACGAGCAGCACAACCCGTGCAGGAACGATCCGATTTCCTCCAGCGGCAGGACGGCGTCAGCCTGTGCGGCCGCAATCGCGGCTTCGGGCATGGCCTTCTTCGTCGCTGTCGCCGGGTCCTGGACGATCGCGACGCCACCGTTCCGCTTGATCGCCGCCAGGCCGGCCGCGCCATCTGCGTTCGCGCCCGTCAGCACGATGCCGATCGCACGGTCGCGGTAGGCCTGGGCGATCGAGTCGAAGAGGACGTCGATGGACGGCCGGGCGAACTGGACGCGCTCGTCGACCGAGAGCGCAAAGCGTGTGGCATCGACGAGGAGGTGGTAATTGGCGGGAGCGAGGTAAACCCGCCCGGGCTCCACAAGCTCCTTGTCACTCGGCTCCAGGACCGGGCGTGGGGTGTGCCGTTGCAAGAGTCCCTCCAGCGTTCCGCGGGTGGACTCGGCCGAGCGGTGCTGCGCGATCACGATCGCCTGGTCGAGCTCGGCGGGTATTCCCTCCAGCAATGTGCTCACTGCCTGCAGTCCTCCCCAGGATGCCCCGATCGCGATCACCTCGTAGCTCATCTCACCTTCTTGTACAGCCGCTCCTCCGTGTCCAGCTCCTCGAAACAGCTCTCGTACCGGGAGAAGCGGATCGTCTCCTTCTGCCCCAGCGCGAGTACGCCGAACATCGCCAGGCTGTCGTAGAAGAGCTGGTGCACGTGCTCCTGCAGCGACTGGGCAAAGTAGATCATCACGTTCCGGCACGAGATCACCTGGAACTCGTTGAAGGCGGCGTCGGAGACGAGGTTGTGCTGCGCGAAGACGACCCCGTCGACGAGCGACGCCGCGAAGCGGGCCCCGTCGTAGCGGGCGACGTAGTACTCGGAGAAGGAGCGCTCTCCGCCGGCGCGGATGTAGTTCTGCGTGTACTCCTGCATCTTGTCGAGCGGGAAGACGCCGAGTCGGGCGACGTCGATGACGGCCTGGTTGATGTCGGTGGCGTAGATGCGGACGCGGTCCGTCAGTCCCTCCTCGGCCAGCAGGATCGCCAGGGAGTACACCTCCTCGCCCGTCGAGCAGCCGGCGACCCAGATCCGCGAGAAGGGATAGGTCCTGAGCGCGGGGACGACCTTCTCGCGAAAGGCGGCGTAAAAGGACGGATCGCGGAACATCGCGGTCACGTTGACGGAGAGGTCGAGAAGGAGCCGCTCCATCACGGCCCGGTCGTGCAGGATCAGGTCTTGCAGGGCCGAGACGGTCTCTACCCCTTCGCCGTCCATCCGCCGCCGCAGGCGCCGTCGCAACGATGCGGGTGCGTACTCGCGGAAGTCGAAGCCGTAGCGGCGGAAGATCCCCTCCAGGAGGAGCTCGACCTCGAGCTGCTCCAGCTCGAGCTCCTGCTCTCGTTCTACTGGTAGAGCCACACGCGCATCAGGGAGAGGAGTTGATCGGTGTCGACCGGCTTCGTGATGTAGTCGGACGCGCCGGCCGCGATCGAGCGCTCGCGGTCGCCCTTCATCGCCTTCGCCGTCAGCGCGATGATCGGGAGCTTTTCGAACTCGGGCAGCTGCCGGATCGCCTGCGTGGTCTCGTAGCCGTCCATCTCCGGCATCATCACGTCCATCAGGATCAGGTCCACGTCGCCCGCCGACTTGAGGGCCTCGATCCCTTCACGGCCGTTCTCGGCGAAGAGGACATCCATCCCGTTCGCCTCGAGAGCGCTCGTCAACGCGAAGACATTGCGAACGTCGTCGTCCACGATCAACACCTTTCGCCCCACGAAGAGCGCCTCGGTGTTGTGCAGCTGCTCGAGCATCTTGCGCTTCGAGTCGGGCAGCTTCGACTCGACCCGGTGCAGGAACAGCGACGTCTCGTCGAGCAGCCGCTCAGGCGACCGCGCGTCCTTGACGACGATCGTCTCCGCGTAGCGCCTGAGCTTCGTCTCCTCGCGCCTCGTCAGGTCGGTACCGGTGTAGACGATCACCGGCAAGTTGCGTGAACGCTCGTCGGTCTTGACCTTCTCGAGCAAGGCGAAGCCCGTCATCTTCGGCAGCTTCAGGTCGAGCACCATGCAGTCGAAGGGCGTCTCCGTCTCGAGCGCTTCCAGCGCCTCCTCGGACGAGCCGACGGCGACGATGTCGACGTCTCCGTCGCCGCCGACGAGCTCGACGATCGCCTGCCGCTGGGCCTCGTCGTCGTCCACGACGAGCAAGCGGCGGACGTCGCGGTTGATGAAGGACTCGATCCCTCCGAAGACGTCCTGCAGAGCCTCCGCCGACGCAGGCTTCTTCAGGAACGCTGCCGCACCGGCCAGCAGCGCAGGCTGCATCTCGTCGACACCGGAGACGATGTGCACCGGGATGTGCCGCGTCCCGGGATGCCGCTTCAGCCGGTCGAGCACGGTCCAACCGTCGAGGACCGGCAGGGTCATGTCGAGCACGATCGCATCCGGCCGGAACTCGCGCGCGAGCGCCAGGCCCGTATCGCCGCGGAGCGCCACCAGTCCCTTGAAGCCGCGTCCGCGAGCGACCTCCAGCTCCGTGCGGGCGAAGTCGGCGTCGTCCTCCACGATCAGGACGACGCGGTCGCCCTCCTCGATCGAGTCGCGGTCGTCGCCCACCTCGCTCGGGACGAGCAGCGACGGATCGAGCACGTCGAGCAGGGCGTCGCGCCCGTTCTCGGCGGCGGGCAGTCTCGTCACGGCAGGGGCCAGGCCGGCTGTGACCTCGCGCAGGATGTCGGCACCGGTCTCGGGCAGATGGTGCTCGACGTAGCGCTCGGGCAGGTAGAGCGTGAAGGTGCTGCCGACGCCGGGCTTGGACTCGACATGGATCTCGCCGCCGAGCAGGCGGGCGATCTCCCGGCTGATGGAGAGCCCGAGGCCGGTACCGCCGTACCGACGGCTGGTCGTCCCGTCCGCCTGCTGGAACGCCTCGAAGATCACGCGCAGCTTGTCCGGCGCGATGCCGACGCCCGTGTCGGCGACCGAGAATCCGATCACGCGCTCCGCGCTCGCCAGAACGTCCCCCGCAAACTGACGGCCCGGCGGGGCCTGGCCGACGCGAAGGATGACACCGCCGTTCTCCGTGAACTTGAAAGCGTTCGAGAGCAGGTTCTTGAGCACCTGCTGGAGCCTCTGCTGATCGGTGACGATCGTCGGCAGCGCGTTCTCGGCGAAGTCGAGCTCGAACGTGAGCCCCTTCTGCTCCGCGACGGGCGTGAAGGAGCGCTCCAGCCCGGCCAGCTCCTCGGCGACCGACACCTCGGACACGTTCACGTCCATCTTCCCGGCCTCGACCTTGGACAGGTCGAGAATGTCGTTGATCAGGCCGAGCAGCTCCGCTCCCGCGTTGTGGATCGTGTTCGCGAACTCGATCTGCTTGTCCGTCAGGTTGCCGTCGGTGTTGTCGCCGAGCAGCTTGGCGAGGATCAGGAGGGAGTTGAGCGGCGTCCGCAGCTCGTGCGACATGTTCGCGAGGAACTCCGACTTGTAGCGCGACGACAGGGCGAGCTGCTCGGCCTTCTCCTCGAGGGCGCGGCGGGCGTCCTCGATCTCCGTGTTCTTGATCTCGATCCGGCGGTTCTGCTCCTCCAGTTGCTGCGAGCGTTCCTCGAGCTCCTCGTTCGTCTGCTGCAGTTCTTCCTGTTGCGTCTGCAGCAGCTCCTCCGAGGCGCGGAGGGTGGCCGTCTGCGCCTCGAGCTCCGCGTTCGAGCGCCTGAGCTCGTCCTGCTGTGCCTGCAGCTCCTCCGACTGGCTCTGCAGATCCTGGGTCAGCGACTGCGATTGGAGCAGCAGTTGCTCGGTGCGCGTGTTCGCGTTGATCGTGTTCAGGACGACGCCGATGGACTCAGAGAGCTGGTCGAGGAACGTCTGCTGGATCGCGGTGAAAGGTGCGAACGCAGCAAGTTCGATCACGGCCATGACGTTGTCCTCGAAGAGGACCGGGAAGACGATCAGGCTCGTCGGGGCCGCCTCGCCGAGACCCGAGGTGATCTTGATGTAGTCCTCCGGCGCCTGGGTGATCATGATCGCCTTCCGCTCGAGCGCGGCCTGACCGACCAGCGCCTCGCCGACCTTGAAGCGGTTCGAGATCGCCTTGCGCTCCTTGTAGCCGTAGGTCGCGATCAGCGCCAGCTCGGTCTCTCCTTCGCCGGCCTCCTCGGCGACGAAGAACGCGGCGTGGTGCGCGCCGACGAGCGGCGTCACCTCGCTCATCAGGAGCCGCGCGACCATCTTCTGGTCGCGCTGGCCCTGGAGCATGCCGGAGAAACGCGCGAGGTTCGAGTTGAGCCAGTCCTGCGCGGCATTGCGCTCGGTCGTCTCGCGCAGGTTGCCGATCATCTGGTTGATGTTGTCCTTGAGGTCCGAGACCTCGCCGGCGGCCTCCACGGTGATCGACCGCGTCAGGTCGCCCTGCGTCACCGCCGTCGACACGTCCGCGATTGCGCGGAGCTGGGTGGTCAGCGTCTCGGCGAGCTGGTTGACGTTGTCGGTCAAGCCCTTCCACACGCCGGAGACGCCCTCGACCTGCGCCTGGACTCCGAGCTTCCCTTCGGTGCCGACCTCCTGCGCGACTCGGGTCACCTCGGCGGCGAACGTCGAGAGCTGGTCGACCATGGTGTTGATCGTCCCGGCGAGCTGTCCGACCTCGCCCTTGGCCTCGACGGTGATCTTCTGCGAGAGGTCGCCCTTCGCGACCGCCGTCGTCACCGTCGCGATGTTCCGGACCTGGGAGGTGAGGTTGCCGGCGAGCAGGTTCACGTTCTCGGTCAGGTCCTTCCAAGTGCCGGAGACACCGGCCACCTCGGCCTGGCCGCCCAGGATTCCCTCGGTGCCGACCTCGCGCGCGACGCGGGTCACCTCGGCCGCGAAGGCCGAGAGCTGGTCGACCATCGTGTTGATCGTGTCCTTCAGCTCGAGCACCTCTCCCTTCACGTCCACGGTCACCTTCTTGGAGAGGTCGCCGTTCGCCACGGCGGTGGTGACGTTCGCGATGTTGCGCACCTGCTCGGTGAGGATGTAGACCATGAAGTTGACGCTGTCGGTCAGGTCCTTCCACGTTCCCGACACGCCTTCGACGGTGGCCTGACCGCCGAGCCGCCCTTCCGTGCCGACCTCGCGAGCGACGCGGGTCACCTCGGAGGCGAATGCCCGCAGCTGGTCGACCATGGTGTTGATCGTGTCCTTGAGCTCGAAGATCTCGCCTTTGGCGTCGACGGTGATCTTCTTCGAGAGGTCGCCGTTCGCGACCGCGGTCGTGACCGTCGCGATGTTGCGCACCTGCTCGGTGAGGGAGCCGGCCATGAAGTTGACGTTGTCGGTCAGGTCGCGCCACGTTCCCGAGACGCCCTTCACCTGTGCCTGGCCGCCGAGCTTGCCCTCGGTGCCGACCTCGCGCGCGACGCGGGTCACCTCCGCGGCGAACGACGAGAGCTGATCGACCATCGTGTTGATCGTCGACGCCAGCTGGGCGACCTCGCCCTTGGCCTCGACGGTGATCTTGCGCGAGAGATCGCCCTGCGCGACCGCGGTCGTCACCTCGGCGATGTTCCGCACCTGGTCCGTGAGGTTGTTCGCCAGGGTGTTCACGTTCTCCGTCAGGCCCCGCCACGTGCCGGAGACGCCTTCGACCTGTGCCTGGCCGCCCAGCTTGCCCTCGGTGCCGACTTCCTTGGCGACGCGCGTCACCTCGGCGGCGAAGCTCGACAGCTGGTCGACCATCGTGTTGATCGTCGACTTCAGCTCGGCGATCTCGCCCTTCACGTCCACGGTCACCTTCTTGGAGAGATCGCCGTTCGCGACCGCCGTCGTCACCTCGGCGATGTTCCGCACCTGGGCGGTGAGCGAGCTCGCCATCGTGTTCACGTTCTGGGTCAGGTCGCGCCACACGCCGGAGACGTCCTCGACCTCGGCCTCGACGCCCAGCTTGCCCTCGGTGCCGACCTCACGCGCGACGCGCGTCACCTCGCCGGCGAACGCCGAGAGCTGGTCCACCATCGTGTTGATCGTCCCCTTGAGCTGGGCGATCTCACCCTTTGCGTCGACGGTGATCTTCTTCGAGAGGTCCCCGTTCGCGACCGCGGTCGTCACGTCCGCGATCGCTCGCACCTGCCCGGTGAGGTTGTTCGCGAGCAGGTTCACGTTGTCGGTCAGGCCACGCCACGTCCCCAGGACGCCCTCGACCTGCGCCTGGCCCCAGAGGATGCCGTCGGTGCCGACCTCCTTGGCCACGCGCGTGACCTCGGCGGCAAAGCTCGAGAGCTGGTCGACCATCGTGTTGATCGTGGAAGCAAGCTGGGCGATCTCGCCCTTGGTCTCGATCGTGATCTTCTGGGTCAGGTCGCCCCGCGCGACCGCGGTCGTCACCTCGGCGATCGAGCGCACCTGAGCGGTCAGGTTGTCTGCCATCAGGTTCACGTTCTCGGTCAGGCCGCGCCAGACGCCGGAGACGTCCTCCACCTGCGCCTGCCCTCCGAGCTTCCCCTCGGTCCCGACCTCCTTGGCGACGCGCGTCACCTCGGCGGCGAACGCGGACAGCTGGTCGACCATGGTGTTGATCGTCGACTTGAGCTCGAGCACCTCGCCCCGCGCGTCGACGGTGATCTTCTTCGAGAGGTCGCCCTGCGCCACCGCGGTGGTGACCTCGGCGATGTTGCGCACCTGGTCGGTGAGGTTGTTCGCGAGCGTGTTCACGTTCTCGGTCAGGCCGCGCCACGTCCCCGAGACGCCTTCCACCTCCGCCTGCCCGCCGAGGCGGCCCTCGGTGCCGACCTCCTTGGCGACGCGCGTCACCTCGGCCGCGAACGACGAGAGCTGGTCGACCATCGTGTTGATCGTGTCCTTGAGCTCGAGGATCTCGCCCTTGACGTCGACCGTGATCTTCTTCGAGAGGTCACCGTTCGCTACCGCCGTCGTGACGAGCGCGATGTTGCGTACCTGCGAGGTGAGGTTGCCGGCGAGCGTGTTGACGTTGTCGGTCAGGTCCTTCCACACGCCGGAGACGCCCTCGACCGTCGCCTGGCCGCCGAGCTTGCCCTCGGTGCCGACCTCCCGGGCGACGCGTGTCACCTCGGCCGCGAAGGACCGCAGCTGGTCGACCATCGTGTTGACGGTCTCCTTGACCTCGAGCACCTCGCCGCGGACGTCGACCGTGATCTTCTTCGAGAGGTCGCCCTGGGCGACGGCCGTCGTCACCTCGGCGATGTTGCGCACCTGGTCGGTGAGGTTGTCGGCGAGCGTGTTCACGTTCTCCGTCAGGTCCCTCCACACCCCCGAGACGCCTTCGACCTGCGCCTGACCGCCAAGCTTCCCCTCGGTGCCGACCTCCTTGGCGACCCGCGTCACCTCGGCCGAGAACGACCGCAGCTGGTCGACCATCGTGTTGATGGTCTCCTTCAGCTCCAGCACCTCGCCCTGGACGTCGACCGTGATCTTCTTCGAGAGGTCGCCGTTCGCCACCGCGGTCGTGACGGCGGCGATGTTGCGCACCTGGGAGGTGAGGTTGCCGGCAAGTGTGTTCACGTTCTCGGTCAGGTCCTTCCACACCCCGGAGACGCCCTTCACCTGCGCCTGCCCGCCGAGCTTTCCGTCCGTGCCGACCTCGCGCGCCACGCGCGTCACCTCGTCCGCGAACGACGAGAGCTGGTCGACCATCGTGTTGACGGTGTTCTTGAGCTCGAGCACCTCACCCTTGACGTCGACCGTCACCTTCTTGGAGAGGTCGCCGTTCGCGACCGCCGTCGTCACCGCGGCGATGTTCCGCACCTGCCCGGTCAGGTTCGAAGCCATCTGGTTGACCGAGTCGGTGAGATCCTTCCACGTACCCGAGACGCCCTTGACGCGGGCCTGGCCGCCGAGCATGCCCTCGGTGCCCACCTCGCGCGCGACCCGGGTCACCTCCGCTGCAAAGCTCGAAAGCTGATCGACCATCGCGTTCACGGTGGTGCCGATGCGGCGGAACTCTCCGCGCACGGGCTGTCCGGCGATCTCGAGCTGGATCCGCTGGGTGAGGTCGCCGTCCGCGACTGCGTCGATCACCCGTGCGACCTCGATCGTAGGCCGCGCGAGGTTGTCGATCAGCTCGTTGATGGCGCCGATCTTCTCGGCCCACGAGCCCGGCGCCCCCGCGGCGTCGGCGCGCTCGTTGATGCGACCCTCGCGACCCACGACCTTGCTGACCCGCGTGAACTCCTTCGTCACCCGCTGGTTGCGCTCGACGAGCGAGTTGAACGCCGCGGCGACGTCCGCGAGCGGTCCCTCGGTGCGCAAACGCACGGTGAAGTCGCCGTTCGCGGCGGCCTGGAGCGATGTGACCAGCCTGTCGAGCTGGTCCTGCGTCAGCGAAGACGTTCCGTTGCGGGAACGCGAGCGCGCTGGAGTCGTCCGCGTCGTCTTCGCGCGCTCGCCGGAGATCGGCACTGGGGGCAAAGGGAGCTCCTTATCTTCAGCGGGGGTCGACGAGGAGCTCCTCTCGCTCCTCGGCGCGTTCTATGCCCATTCGAGGGCGATGTTTAACGGCCTGCCGACGGTGAAATCGACGCTGGTTACGGGTGTTCGAGCGCTCGCTGCAGATCACGCCAGAGCTCGTCGACCGGCTCGAGCCCGACCGCCAGCCGCAGCAGGCCCGGCGGAACGCGGTCTCCCTCCCAGCGGTGTCGCGTCTCGATCGTCGAGGTGACGCCGCCGAGGCTCGTCGCGTTGACGATCAGCTTCGTCGAGGTCTCGACGATGCGCGCGAGGTCGCCGTCCGACACGTCGAAGGAGAGCAAGCCGCCGAAGCCGGGGTAGCGGATGGTGCGGACGGCTGCGTGCTCGGAGAGGCGTGCGGCCAGCGCCCTCGCGGACTCGGTCTGCCGTGCCACGCGCACGTCGAGCGTCTTCAGTCCCCGCAGCAGGAGCCAGGCCGCGTCCGGCGCGGCCACGATGCCCGTGCGGGTGCGCAGCTCCAGCAGGCGGCTCGCGTGCTCCGGTCGCTTCGCCACGACCGCGCCGAGCAGGACGTCGTGATGGCCGGCGAGGTACTTCGTGGCCGAGTGCACGACGAGATCGCAACCGCGCTCGAGCGGGCGGAGGTGTACCGGCGTCGCGGCGGTCGCATCGCAGACCACGAGACCCGCGTGTGCGGAGGCGGCGTCGAAGTCGGGCATCGTCAGGAGCGGGTTCGAAGGCGCCTCGATCCAGACGAGGTCGACGCCGGCCGGCGGCGGGCCGGTCTGGTCGTAGAGCACGTGTCGCAGACCCCAGCGCTCGAGCTCGGTGAGGAGCACGCCGGTGCCGTAGTAGGCGTCCTGGGCGAGGGCGACCGTCGAGCCGGGGGAGAGCAGTCCGAGCACGACCGCGGTCGTTGCGCCCATCCCCGACGCGAACAGCAGCGCCTCGCCGCCGTCCAGCTCGCCCAGCTGACGCTCGGCCTCGATGCCGACGGGGTGCGCGTTCCGTGCGTAGTGGAACGGCCCGGGCTCCCCGCCCACGTACGGCCAGGTGGTCGATCGGTCGAGGGGTGGCTCCACCGCGGTCAGCCTACGCCCGGGCAATGCGATGTAGCGGCCTCAGCACGTCGAGGGCGTGGCTGCCCCAGCACTCTTCGAAGGCGGACCAGGCGGCCGGAAGCGCGTCCGGCTGGCATGGCTCTCCCAGCGAGTCGACGCAACGCGCGAGCTCGGCGTCGATCTCGACGAGCCGGTAGGCCAGCGACCCTCGTCGTTCCTCCTCCAAGGTGTCCCCGTCCCCCAGACGGGCTCGGACGCGTCGCTCCAGCGCGGCGTCGTGCGCCGGGCTCACGGTCGCAACTACACGGGCTTCAGTCGTCGGCCGGCCGACGCGGGGGAGGCTGCTTGCAGTGAGATAGAGCCTGGCGACCGCGTTTCGAAGCCTGCGTGCGAACTCATGCTGCTCGGCCTCGTCGTTCACGAGGGCCGACCGGAATGCTCGCGCGGCTTCGAGGTACGCGGAAACGAGATCGTCCCGGGCCGCGTGCATCAGAGGCGCTGCGGCTGCCGCACGGCTTCCATGACCGGGATCGTAATAGGCTGACCGCCGATGACGGAGACGCACGACACCACCGCCGCGAAGCTCGCCTGGCTGCAGGAGCTCTCGGAAGAGGCCGCGCACGCCGGCAACGAAAAGGCGGTCGCGCGCCAGCGAGAGCGTGGGAAGCTGCTCGCACGCGAGCGAGTCGAGAGGCTGCTCGACCCGGGCTCCTTCGTGGAGCTCGACCGCTACGTGCGGCACCGCAACCCCGACTTCGACTCGATGGCCAACCGGCCTTATGGCGACGCTGTCGTGACCGGCTACGGCGAGATCTTCGGCCGTAAGGTCTTCGTCTTCTCGCAGGACTTCACCGTGTTCGGCGGGTCGCTGTCGGAGGTCTTCGCCGAGAAGATCTGCAAGGTGATGGACATGGCGGTGAAGTACGGCTGCCCGGTGATCGGGATCAACGACTCGGGCGGCGCGCGGATCCAGGAGGGCGTCGTCTCCCTGGCCGGCTATGCGGAGATCTTCTGGCGCAACGTGCAGGCATCGGGAGTCGTCCCCCAGATCTCGCTCGTGCTCGGACCCTGTGCCGGCGGGGCCGTCTACTCCCCGGCGATCACCGACTTCGTGCTGATGGCCGAGGGCTCGTCCTACATGTTCATCACGGGGCCCGACGTCGTGAAGACCGTGACGGGGGAGGAGGTCTCGTTCGAGGAGCTGGGCGGGGCCGTCACGCACGCCTCGAAGTCGGGCGTCGCGCATTTCACCGCCCCGGACGAAGAGGCCTGTCTCGAGGACGCCCGCTACCTGCTCTCGTTCCTGCCGCAGAACAACCTCGAGCGGGCGCCCTACGCCGCCCCGTCCGACCCGGTCGACCGGGAAGCGCCCGAGCTGGACGCGTTCGTCCCGGACGAGGCGACGAAGCCGTACGACATGAAGCAGGTGATCCTGAAGGTCGTCGACGACGCGGAGTTCCTCGAGCTGCAGCCGCACTGGGCGGGAAACGTCGTCTGCGGGTTCGCGCGCCTCGGCGGTCACGCCGTCGGGATCGTCGGCAATCAGCCGGCCGCGCTCGCGGGCGTGCTCGACATCGACGCGTCGGTGAAAGCGGCCCGGTTCGTGCGCACCTGCGACGCGTTCAACATCCCGCTCGTCACCTTCGTCGACGTGCCCGGCTTCCTGCCCGGTACCGAGCAGGAGTGGGGCGGGATCATTCGGCACGGCGCCAAACTCCTGTACGCCTACGCGGAGGCGACCGTTCCGAAGCTGACGGTCATCACGCGCAAGGCCTACGGCGGCGCGTACGACGTCATGAGCTCGAAGCACATCCGCGCCGACTTCAACGTGGCGTGGCCCACCGCCGAGGTCGCCGTCATGGGCCCCGAGGGCGCGGTCAACATCATCTTCCGCAAGGAGCTGGAAGAGGCCGCCGACCCGGATGCGCGCCGCGCCGAGCTGATCGCCGACTACAAGGAGCGGTTCGCGAACCCCTATCACGCGGCCGAGCGGGGGTATGTGGACGAGGTGATCGAGCCGCGGCGGACGCGCCCCGTGCTGATCTCCGCGCTCGAGGTCGCGCTGACGAAGCGGGAACCGAAGCCGAAGCGCAAGCACGGGAACATCCCGCTCTAGGCTGCTATTGTCTAGGCAATGCCTAGGCAGACACTCTCGGCTGCCGAGGCGGCGCGGGCGCTCGGGATCAGCGTCGACACGCTGCGCCGCTGGGATCGTTCCGGCAAGGTTCGGGTGGAGCGCGACTCCGCGAACAGGCGCGTCGTCCCCGCCGCGGAGATCGAACGGCTCCGCGGCCCCGTGGGCGACGAGACGCTCTCCGCGCGCAACCGCTTCCGCGGCATCGTCAGGTCGGTCGAAGTCGACGGCCTGATCGCGCGGATCGAGATCGACGTCACCGAGCCGGCGCGCGTGGTCGCGATCGTGACTCGGGAGTCCGTCGAGGAGCTAGGGCTGCGCGCAGGCATGAGTGCAGCCGGGATCGTCAAGTCGACGTCCGTCATGGTGGAGCGGTGATCCGCCTGGCAGCTCTGGCGGCAATGCTCGCGCTCGCTGCCTGCGGCGGCAACGACGACCAGGAGCTCGTCGTCTTCGCGGCGTCGTCTCTCAGCGGTGTCGCGGGCAAGCTCGACCCCGGCGCCGAGGTGGCCTTGGGCGGCTCGAAGGATCTCGCCGCGCAGATCCGCGACGGGGCGGAGGCGGGCGTCTTCCTGTCGGCGAGCGCGAAGCCGCTGAAGGAGCTGCGGGCGAAGGGGCTCGTGACGACGCCGGCCGTCTTTGCGTCGAATCGGCTCGTGATCATCGTGCCGGCGAAGAACGCCGCCCAGGTCAATCACATCGTCGATCTGACGAGGGCCGGGGTGAAGCTCGTCCTCGGCGCCGAGGGCGTGCCGATCGGGGATTACGCGCGCGAGTCGCTCGAGCTGGCTGGACTGGGTGCTGCGCTCGACAACGTCGTCAGCCTCGAGGAGGACGTGAAGGGCGTCGTCAGCAAGGTCGCGCTGGGCGAGGCCGATGCCGGGATCGTGTACGCCACCGATGTGGCCGCGGCCCGCGACGACGTCCTCAGCTACCCAATCTCCGACTACTTCCAGCCCCAGATCCGCTACTACGCCGCCATCGTCTCGCCGGGTTCCGCTGCCGCCGAGCGGTACGTTGACAAGCTGCTCGGGCCCGAGGGCAGAGCAGCGCTCCGGGCTGCTGGCTTCATTCCCGTCTCGTGAGCCGCGTCTTTCCCGTCCTCCTCGGTGCGGCCCTCCTCGTGGCGGTTGCGTTTCTGGCGCTGCCTGTGATCGCGATCTTCCTGCGCGTCCCGCCGGGCGATCTCCTCGCGCAACTCGGCGAGGAGCGCTCGCGCGAGGCGCTCCTGATCAGTCTCAAGACGAGCTTGATCGCCCACGCCGTCATCCTGCTGGTCGGCACGCCGGCCGCCTACCTGCTCGCGAATCGCTCCTTCAGGGGCCGCAGGCTCGTCGTCTCGCTGCTCGAGCTGCCGCTCGTGCTGCCCCCTGCCGTCGCCGGCCTCGGCCTGTTCGCGGCCTTCGGCCGCAGCGGCCTCCTCGGGGGTGAGCTCAGCGCCCTCGGGCTCGAGCTTCCCTTCACCCAGGCGGCGGTCGTGTTGGCGATCTGCTTCGTCGCGAGCCCGTTCTACCTGCGGAGCGCCCTGACGGCGTTCGAGTCGATCGATCCGAGTCTGCCCGCCGCCGCCCGGACGCTCGGCGCCGGACCTGTTCGGGTTTTCGCCCGTGTGGCGCTGCCGCTCGCGCTGGGTGGTCTCGGCGCTGGCTCGACGCTCGCGTTCGCCCGCGGTCTAGGCGAGTTCGGCGCCACGATCATGTTCGCCGGCAGCCTTCCGGGCCGGACGCAAACTGCGCCGCTGGCGATCTACGCCGCCTTCGACGACGACTTCGACGTCGCGCTGGCGCTCGGCGCGCTCCTCGTCGTCGTCAGCGCAGCCCTCCTACTGGCCGTCAAGCTGGTGCCCTCGTGGACACGCTCGAGCTCAGCGTCGACCACCCTCTTCGCTCCTTCCGCCTCTCGTTAGAGCTCCAGCTCGGGCGCGAGACCCTCGCGCTCGTGGGGCCGTCGGGAGCGGGGAAGTCCAGCGTGCTCCGCGCCATCGCGGGGCTCCTTCGACTCGAGCGGGGAAAGATCGCGCTCGGCGCCGCGACCTGGTTCGACAGCGTGGCGGGCGTCGATCTCCCACCGGAGCGGCGTTCGGTCGGTCTCGTCTTCCAGGAGTACGCGCTCTTCCCGCACCTCGACGTGCGCCGGAACGTGGCCTTCGGCGGGCGCGAACGAGTCGACGAGCTGCTCGAACGCTTCCAAATCGCACATCTCGCGGGCGCGCGGCCGGGCGAGCTCTCCGGAGGCGAGCGCCAGCGCGTGGCGCTCGCGCGAGCCCTGGCACGCGACCCCGCCGTGCTGCTGCTCGACGAGCCGCTGTCCGCGCTCGATGCTCACACCCGCGGAGTCGTGCGCGGCGAGCTCGCCGAGCTGCTCGCAGAGCTGCGGCTGCCGACGCTCCTCGTCACTCACGACTTCGAGGACGCTGCGGCCCTGGCCGAGCGCGTGGGCGTGATCGTCGACGGCAGCATCCTGCAGCTGGGTGGGGCGGCCGAGCTCCTGGCTGCGCCGGCGGACGGCTTCGTGGCCAGCTTCACCGGCGCGAATCTCCTGCACGGAACTGCGCGCCCGGGCGCCGACGGCCTGACGGAGGTTCTGCTCGACGCGGGCGGCAGCGCTTTCTCGACCGACCGGGCCGAGGGCAGGGTGGGGCTCGCCGTCTACCCCTGGGAGGTGGGTCTCGCCCGGACCGAGCCAGTGGACTCTGCAGTCAACCATCTGCGCGGCGAGGTGAGCTCGCTCGTCATGCTGGGCAACCGCGTCCGCGTGCGAGTCGGCCCGCTCACCGCCGAGGTCACCGCCGCGTCGGCGGAGCGCCTCGCGCTCGCGGAGGGAGAGCCTGTGGTCGCCTCGTTCAAGGCCACCGCGACGCGGCTCGTGCCGATCGGCTAGGCGGAGATGGCGGACGTGGCGCGCAGCTCGCCGACGCCGAGCTCGTCCGCGAGGGCGGCGACGATCTCGGGGTCGAACTGCGTGCCGGAGCAGCGATCGAGCTCCGCGATCGCCTCGTTGTCCGTGAGCCGGCCGCGGTAGACGCGGTCCGAGGTCATAGCGTCGTAGGCGTCCGCGACGAAGATGATCCGCGCACCGAGCGGGATCTCGTCCCCGCCCACCCCGTCGGGGTAGCCGGAGCCGTCCCAGCGCTCGTGGTGGTGCAGCACCCAGTCGGCGACCGGGTCGACGCCGAGGCTCTCGAGCATCCGGAAGCCGATCTGCGGGTGGCGCTCGAGCACGAGCCGCTCCGTCTCGGAGAGCGGGCCGGGCTTGCGCAGGATCTCCTCCGGGATGGCGAGCTTGCCGAGGTCGTGCAGGCTGCCGGCGAGGCGCGTGAGCTCGACCTGCTCACGGTCGACGCCCATGCGCGTCGCGATCCGAGCGGCCAGGTCGGCGACGCGCTCGGAATGCGAGCCGGTGTACGCGTCGCGTGCGTCGACAGCTCTTGCGAGGCTGGCCGCGGCCCGGAAGCGCGCAGCCCGGTCGGGCCCGGCAGCGAGGCGCTTGAGCTCTGCGATCTCGATCACGTCCGGCCGGTAGACGCGTACCTGGTTCTTCCCGTACTCCTTCGCCCAGTAGAGCGCGCTGTCGGCGCGCCGCACGAGCTCGTCTCGGCCCAGCTCGTCCTCGGGCACCGTCGCGATGCCGGCGCTGATCGTGACCGGCCCGGCGGGCTCGAGCTCGATGGCGCCGATCCGCTCGAGGATCGCCTCGGCCGCCATCCGCGAGCCATCCTCGTCGCGGCCGGGGAGCAGGATCGCGAACTCGTCGCCGCCGAGCCTGAATGCTTCGCCGCCCTGACGGAGGTTCGTGGCCAGCTGGGCGAGCACCTTGTCCCCGCCCGGGTGGCCGAAGCGGTCGTTGATCCGCTTGAAGTCGTCGATGTCCACCAGGCAGAGGCTGAGCGGATAACCCTGTGCCTGCGAGTCGGCGAGCTCGCGCTCGAGCCGGTCGTGGAAATGCCGGTGGTTTCCGAGGCCGGTCAGCGGGTCGGTCAGTGCGAGCCGCATCGCGCGTAGCTCCCGGAAGGTCGAGCGCTGGTAGAGCGCGATGGCGAGCAGGGGCCCGACGAGCGCTGCGGACAGGAACGGCGACCGCTGCCAGAGGATCACCAGCATCAGTGCGGCAGATGCCATCAACGCGAACGGCATGGCCGAGATCGTGATGCTCGAGCGGACGACAGGGACAAAAGGCTTGCGTGTGCTGACGCTGAGCACGAGGCTGAGCAGGATCACGTTGACGCCGAAATGGACGACCGCCGTGATGAGCACCTGTGCGAAGACGAGCGCGGCGTCGTAGCCGCGCAGCGGCATGATCGCGATGCCTGCGGCAAGCGCCGCGATCGCGAGCATCGACGCGTTGTAGAGGTAGCGAATCGGCGGCCGGTGCTCGAGCATGTGCATGATCGGCGCGGCGAAGCCGACGATGACGCCGGCCTCCCAGCCGTAGAGCACGATCGCAGCCGTACAGAAGACGAACCCGAGGGAGACGCCGCCCGTGTCGATCCCGTCGAGCGGGACCGGGTAGCGCTCGGCGAGCGTCGATGCTGCGAGCAGGCCGGCGATTCCCGCCAGCGTGGCGAGATCGCGCGGGGAGACGGCGAACGAAATCGCGGCCGCCGCGGCGACCACGAGTCCGAGCAGCCCGACTGGCAGAACAACCGCCGCGAGCCGCGGGGGCAATTTCGCCCCCGGACTCACGAGGTCGTCCCTACCAGCCCCAAGTGAAGCGGTCCCAACCCCAATTTCCGAAGACGACAGCGAGGCTGCCGAGGGTGACCAGGAGCCCGATCAGACGTGCGTTTCTCCACTGCAACATTCGCTTCCTCCCTACCGCGGGACGCCAGACAAGCCGGATACTGGACTTTCGCAGCCTCCACGTAATCCCTCGAAGGGGGTATTTGGTTTTCTCCGCCACATGAGCAGGGCTTTTGTAGGCTCCGTCGGTGGCCGCGACGATCGAGCCCGAGCCCTCGGAAGACGAGCGCGAGGCGATCCTCGCCGCGCTCGCCGGAGCCGTGGACGAGCCCCGGGGGGAGTGGGCCGAAACCGGCCTGCTCGAGGGCATCGAGAGTGGCCAGGCCGACCCGTAACCGCGCACGGGCCTGCGGCGTTTCAAGTGCACTATGTGCTGCCGCTGTGGAGAGCATCCCGCCCGCTCCGAAGAAGAGCCGTTCTGCCCGATCTGCGTCATCTCGATCAAAGTCGAGGTGGCGCGCGGCTTGACCCAACTGGCCGGCTACCTCGGCGCCTGGGCGGCTTTCGGCGACTGGTGCAACTCGCACCAACCCGTTTAGACGGCGCTCCCGCGTAGCAGGCGCGGAGCCGACCTCGCGTAGTCGAGGCCGGACACCCAGGTGAGCACGAGCGCGACGAGGAGCGCCCACCACGCGACGGAATCGTCCCACGCGCCGGCAGCCGCGAAGCCGCCGAGTGCCGCTGCTGTCGCCTGCGCCCAGGTCTTCAGCTTGCCGAGGTCACGGGCGGCGATGACGACGCCACGCTCGATCGCGGCGAGCCGCAGCCCGGAGATCAGCAGCTCGCGAGCCACAATCGCAGTGACCATCCAGCCGGGCCACACGCCGTCCTCGATCAGCATCACGAGCACTGCGAGCACGAGCACCTTGTCCGCGATCGGGTCGAGCAGCGAGCCGAGCTGCGAGGTGACCCCACGCCGGCGCGCGATCCGGCCGTCGAACCAGTCTGTCGCCATCGCGACGCAGAACAGGGCGGTCGCCCAGTACTCGTTGTGCGGGAGCTCCCACGCGTAGAGGACGACGACGAGGGGCACGGACGCGGTGCGAGCGACGGTCAGCTGATCCGGGAGCGTCATCGCTCAGGGACAATACGCGGCCCGTGCCTCTCTTCTCGAAAGTCCTCGTCGCGAACCGCGGCGAGATCGCGATCCGGATCTTCCGGACGCTCCGCGACCTCGGAATCGGCCCGGTGGCCGTCTACTCGGAGGCGGACCGGGACGCACTGCACGTGCGCCTCGCGGACGAGGCGTTCCTCGTGGGGCCCGGGCCGGCCGCCGAGAGCTACCTCGTCGGCGAGCGCATCGTGGAGGCCGCCCACCGCGCGGGAGCGGAGGCCATCCATCCCGGCTACGGATTCCTGGCCGAGAACGCCGCCTTCGCGCAGGCCGTCGAGGAGTCCGGGATCGCCTGGATCGGGCCGCCGAGCGCCGCGATCGGGCTCATGGGCTCGAAGACGCGTGCGCGTACCGCTATGCGCGCGGCAGGCGTGCCCATCATCCCGGGCGCGACCGACCCCGTCGAGACCGTGGCGGAGGTGCTCCGCCTGGGCGAGGAGATCGGCTACCCGCTGATCGTCAAGGCCGCGGCGGGCGGCGGCGGCAAGGGGATGAAGCTCGTTCCCGCACCCGAGGAGGCCGAGCGAGCCTTCGAGTCCGCGCAGCGCGAGGGTGAGAAGTACTTCGCCGACGGGCGCGTGTATGTGGAGCGGTATCTCGAAGATCCGCGCCACGTCGAGGTGCAGGTGCTCGCCGACGGCCACGGGAACGTGATTCATCTCGGCGAGCGGGACTGCACGATCCAGCGCCGTCACCAGAAGCTCGTGGAGGAGACCCCTTCGCCTGCCGTGGACGAGGCCCTCCGCGACCGGATCGGCCGCATTGCCGTCGACGCCGCGCGCGCGGCCGGCTATCGCTCCGCCGGAACGATCGAGGGTCTGCTCACTCCGGCCGGTGACTACTACTTCATGGAGATGAACACGCGCATCCAGGTCGAGCACACCGTCACCGAGGAGGTGACCGGGATCGACCTCGTGCGTGAACAGATCCGCATCGCCGCCGGGGAGCGCCTCTCAGTCGCTCAGGAGGACGTCCGTCTGCGCGGCCACGCGATCGAGTGCCGGATCAACGCGGAGGACGTCGCGACCGGGTTCCTGCCCGCTCCCGGCCGGCTGACGACCTACCGGGAGCCGAGCGGACCGGGCGTTCGCGTCGACTCGGGGGTCGCCGAGGGGGCCGAGATCACGGGGCTCTACGATCCGATGATCGCGAAGTTGATCGTCCACGGCGTCGACCGCGAGCACGCCCGCATGCGCATGCTCCGCGCGCTGGACGAGTTCGAGATCGGGGGCCTGCCGACGCTGCTCGGGTTTCACCGTGCGCTGCTCGCGCACCCCTGCTTCATCGCGGGCGAGACGTGCCACGGCATCGTCGAGTCCGAGGAGCTCGCGGCGCGGGCCCAGCAGTTGACGCGGGAACCGTCGCGGCCGACAGCGTCTTCAGGCGGCCGGCTCCGACCACGAGCCGCAGCGGTGGAAGTCGGGGGCCGCCACTACGACGTGACCGTGCTGGAGCCGGAGCCGCCCTGGGCCGAGCTCGTCCGCCGCCGGCGCGGGCGTGTCGCTCAGGGGCCGAGCGGCGCCGGCAGCGAAGCGGTCGTGAGCCCGATGCAGGGGACCGTCCTCAAGGTGGAGGTCAGCGAGGGCGAGCAGGTCGAGGCAGGTCGCGTGCTCTGTGTGGTCGAGGCGATGAAGATGGAGAACGAGATCGCCGCTCACCGGCCGGGCACCGTTGCGGAGCTCTCCGTCTCGCCCGGCGACGGCGTCACGAGCGGGCAGGTGATCTGCCGCGTCCTGGGCGAGTAAGTCTCTCTGCGCCGAGACGTCGCGCGCCCTCGGCGACCCACTCGCGGCCACCGCCAGCCGCGTCGAGAACTGGATCCTCGTCGAGTACCGAGGCGTCTGGGCCCACGACGCCGTGGATGCATCGACGCTGAGCACGGAGCTGAAAGCCCATCTGGCCTCCGAGCGGCGTCGCCTTGCACCCGCGAAGGTCCTGCTCGTGCGGCAGGAGGAGCGCCGCAACGAGCCGGGGGTGGTCGTCTTCGCCGCGCGCACGAGTGCGCATGGGTCCGAGCTGCGGCGAATCGATCTCGAGCGTCACGACGATCTGATCGGCCTGGACCTCGAGGACTCCGGCACCGTAGTCGAGCAGCAGCTCTTCCTCGTCTGCACGCATGGCAAGCACGACCGCTGTTGCGCCAAGTACGGCCGTCCGCTCTACGACGCAGTGCGCGAGCAGGTAGAAGCGGGCTGGGCCTGGCAGTCGAGCCACGTCGGCGGCGACCGCTTCGCCGGCAACCTGGTCGTCCTTCCCGACGGCGCCTACTACGGCCGGGTCGAGCCGTCCGAGTCCTGGCCGGTGATCGAGGCTGCGCTCTCCGGCCGCGTGCACCTACCGTGCTATCGCGGACGCTCCGTCCAAGGCTTCGCCGCCCAGGCGGCCGAGATCGCGGTGCGCGAGGAGAGCGGGGCCCTGGGGGTCGCCGAGGTCCAGGTCGTCCGGTTCCAGAGTGCCGGCGAGACGTGGCGCGCTGAGGTGGAGGCACGGGAGCAGCTCTACGAGGTCGCCGTGAGGCGTGAAGAGGGGGAGGCCACGCACCTCACGTGCTCGACGCAGAAGCTCAGCCGTCCGAGCTGCTACGTCGCAGAAATCCTTCGCGTACGAGCCTCCTGAGCAGTACCAGCCTGCCGGCCGCGTCGAGTGAGCCGGGCAGGTCGACGGCGCGGAACGGCCCCTCGGTCGTGACCAGAAACTCGAGCTCCGCCCCGAGTCGGTCCGGAAAGACGAGGTCGCGTTCCTCGAAGACGAGTTGCGTCCCGTTCAGGTCGGCGATCACCGTGTCGCGGCGCTCGAGCTCGGTCTCCGCCGTGAGGCTCTCGAGAGCCCGCAGCTCTGACAGCTGACCGTCCAGGATCGGCCGCCTGCTGCGCACGAAGCGCTCACGCGCGCGGCGTCGGACCGCGTCGGCATCCAGCTGAGGCAGCTCGGGCGGCGAATCGCCGTCGATCGTCTCGCGGAAGGCGAGCTCGCGTTCCTGCCGGTCGAGCTCCGCGCGGGCCTCGTCGATCCACCGGCGTACGTTGACGCCCACCGTGATGTGCAGCGAGTCGGAGCCGGACGTCAGGGCCTGGTGGAGCCAGCCGCGCGGGAGGTACATCGTGTCGCCCGCGCGAAGGGTGACGTCGAGCACGGGCTCGCCCGGCGCGCCGAGACCCGGGTGGTAGCGCTGGTTCTTCAGCGGCAGCTCCAGCACCGGCTCGTAGACGAGCCACCGCTTCTCCCCCGCAACCTGGAGCGAGATCACCTCGTGGGTGTCGTGATGAACCGGCAGCCCCTGAGAGCCGCGCGGCGTGTAGTACGCGTTCGCCTGGGCGGGGTGCCCGAGGAACGCCTCAAGCAGACGGCAGTAGCGGGCAAGCGGCAGCCAGTTGTGGTGCAGGCCTTGCAGGACGATCGTGGCGCCGGCCTCGAATTCTGCGAGCACCCGCGGCACGTCGGCCACCCCGGTGAAGGGCTCCGGCCGCCACGGCAGGTCTTTCGCGTAGCCCGCGACTGTCGCGCCGGCCTTGACGAGCCGGAATCCGGGCGTCCGAATGCCGGTCTCCGTGATCAGCCGCTCGACGTCTCGAACCGAGAGGAGATCGTCGAAGCGACCCTCCTGCGCCCGGGGGACGACGAGCGGCGTGCGCTCCCAATGCTCGGCGAGGAATACCTCGCTCTCGACCGGCGCGAGCGCGCGGTCGAGAGCGAGGACGTTAGGCGTCGTCCGAGTCGGAGTCGTCTGCGTCGGATTCGTCGGAATCACTGTCGCCCGCGTCACCGTCGGTCGAATCCGTGTCGTCTCCGTCGGCGTCGTCGGCGTTTGCCGCCACACCGCCGTTGCCCGCGGATGCGATCTCGTCGTCGTCGAGCGTGGTGCTCTCGTCGTCCATCGTCTCTCCTCCTGGCCGGGATTCGTCGGGTCGCTGAGGTTACAGCGTCGGCGCGGTCACAGCTTGTGGGAGCGGTCGGTGATCCAGACGACCACCGGCAGCATGTCTTCGGGCGGGTCGCCGACCGCGACGAGGGGGCCGAACGACACGCGGACGAAGCTCCCGTCGGCCAGCGATCCCCGGCCCGTCAGGGTGGCGTGCCAGGTGGCGCCGGGCGCGAGCACGTCAGGCGGCGCGGGCCGAATCGTGTCGGGAAGCCGTACCTCCGGCAGTCGCCCGGATCGGCTCGCCTCCTCGACCTCGTCGAGCCTGCCGCTGGCGAACAGCATCAACCCGAACGACAGCTGAGCAGGATCGGCACCGAGCTCGAAGGAGCTGCGGGTGTCGTTCGAGACGGCGATCTCGACGGACCAGCCGCTTTCGCGGACATCCAGCGCGTCGACGTCGAACCGGAGCCGCTCGCCGGTGTCCGGATAGCTCTCTTTCCAGCCGAGCTCCGCGTGCTGCGGTTCCGCAGCCCGCGCAAGGGGGACAGGCTTCGGCTCGGGTGTGGCCGCGCAACCCGTGAGCAGCAGCACGGCGAGGAGCACGGTCCGGCGCATCGGCTCAATCTACGCAGCTAGACTCGCGGCCGCTTGGACCTCTACGAGTATCAAGGCAAGCAGCTCTTCAAGCGCTTCGGCATCCCGGTCTCGGAGGGTCGCGTGGCCACGACACCCGCGGAGGCGCGGACGGCTGCGGAGGAGATCGGCGGCCAGGTGGTCGTCAAGGCCCAGGTGCTCACCGGCGGCCGCGGCAAGGCGGGCGGGATCAAGCTCGCCGAGGATCCGGCGGACGCGGAGGCCAAGGCCGGGGAGATTCTCGGACTGGACATCCGCGGGCACGTCGTGCGGAACCTGTGGATCGAGAGCGCCTCCGACATCGCCAAGGAGTACTACCTCTCGATCACCTTCGACCGCGGCGTCAAGAAGCCGCTCTTCATGTTCACGACCCAGGGCGGGATCGACATCGAGGAGGTCGCGGAGAAGTCCCCGGATGCGCTCGTGCGCCTGCACGTGGACCCGCTCGAAGGCTTTCAGCCCTGGCAGGCGCGCCGCCTCGTCTACGGCGCGGGCGTCGAGGACCCGGGGGAGCAGAAGCAGATCGCCGCGATCGTCGGACAGCTCTACCAAGCGTTCGTCGGCACGGACGCGATGCTCTGCGAGATCAATCCGCTGATCGTCACCCCGGGAGGCGAGGTGAAGGCGCTCGACTCGAAGTTCACGGTCGACGACAACGCGCTCTACAAGCATCCGGACATCGCCGGGATGCGAGACAGCGCTGCGGCCGATCCGCTCGAGGCTCTGGCGCGGGAGAAGGGCGTCACCTATGTCAAGCTCGACGGCGAGGTCGGCATCCTCGGCAACGGGGCCGGCCTCGTGATGTCGACTCTCGACGTGATCGCGCTCGTCGGCGGCAGGCCTGCGAACTTCTGCGACCTCGGGGGCGGCGGCGATGCCGAAGGCGTCGTCGAAGCGCTCGAGGTGATCCTGCGGGATCCGCAGGTCCAGTCGATCTTCTTCAACATCTTCGGCGGGATCACGCGCTGCGACGAGGTCGCGCGCGGGATTCTGGCGGCGCTCGACCGGATGACGATCGAGCAGCCGATCGTCGTGCGGCTCGACGGCACGAACGCCGAGGAGGGCCGCAAGGTGCTGGCCGATGCGGCGCCCGAGGGGCTCTACGTCGAGGCGACGATGCTCGACGGGGCGCGCAAGGCCGTGGAGCTGGTCAGTGGCTGACTGGTCGACACGCGCGGAGGCCTATCGCAACGCACCCGAGCAACGGGAGGGTGAGGACCTCGACCTGATCGTCCGCTGGGCCGAGGGCGCCGAGTCGGCGCTCGACGTCGCCACCGGCGGGGGTCATGTCGCTCGCCGGTTGCGCCAGGCGGGCATCGAGGTCGTCAGCTCCGACCCGGCTCCAGGCATGCAACCGGACGTGATCTGCCGCGCCGAGGACCTCCCGTTCGCGGACAACGCCTTCGACGTGGTCGTGACGCGGATCGCGCCGCACCACTTCGAGGACATCGCCGCCGCCGTCGCGGAGATGGCGCGGGTCAGCGGGGATCTCGTGCTCGTCGAGGACACGCTGTACGTGAGCGAGCAGGTCGAGAGTGCGGAGCAGCTGCGCGACCCGACGCACGTCCGCTCCTATTCGGAGCGCGAGTGGCGATCGCTCCTCGAGGCCGCAGGCCTCGAGGTGGAGCAGGTCGAGTCGTTCGAGAAGCGGCATCCCCTCGAGGAGTGGCTGAACCGCTCGCAAACCCCCGCGGCCGACAAGCCGCGCGTGAAGGAGTTGCTCGCCGCGCAGATCGAGGGGGACGAGTATGTCGACACGAAGCTCCTCCTGAAGGCGCGGAAAGCCGCCTAGTGGCGATCATCGTCGACAAGGACACGAAGCTCGTCGTCCAGGGCTTGACCGGGTCGGAGGGCTCGTTCCACGGCCTGCGCAACAAGCGCTATGGCACCCAGGTCGTCGCGGGCGTGACGCCGGGCAAGGGCGGCCAGGCGGTCGAAGGCATCCCGGTGTACGACACGGTCGCCGAGGCCGTCGCGGAGACGGGTGCGAACACGACGATGGTCTTCGTTCCCGCGCGCTTCGCCGGGGACGCGATCTACGAGGCCGTGGACGCGGGCATCGAGACGGTGATCTGCATCGCCGAGGGATTGCCCGCGCACGAGATGCTCCGCATCTACACCTACGTCCGCCCGAAAGGCGTGACGATGCTGGGCCCGAACTGCCCCGGCGCACTGTCGCCCGGCAAGGCGAACGTCGGCATCATCCCGGCCGAGATCTTCACCGAGGGGAACATCGGCCTCGTCTCGCGCTCCGGCACCCTGACCTACCAGATCGGTCACGAGCTGACGCAGATGGGGCTCGGCAACTCGACCATCGTGGGGATCGGCGGCGATCCGATCGTCGGCTCCTCGTTCATCGACGTGCTGGGGAAGTTCGAGTCCGACCCCCAGACCGAGTACGTGGTCATGGTCGGCGAGATCGGTGGGGACGAGGAGGAGAAGGCCGCGGCCTTCATCGAGGAGCACATGTCGAAGCCGGTTGTCGCCTACATCGCCGGCTTCACGGCGCCGCCCGGCAAGACGATGGGCCATGCCGGGGCGATCATCTCCGGATCCTCCGGCACCGCCGAGGGCAAGAAGGCAGCACTCGAGGCGAAGGGCATCCGCGTCGGCACCTCACCGACCGAGGCCGCCCAGTTCGCCGCCGAGATCGCCCGCTAGCTAGACGCTCCAGCGCGCCTCGAATTCGCGCTGCTTCTCAGTCGGTTCCGCGAGCTCGAGACCGAGTGTCGCCAGCTTCGTCCTGGCGATCTCGCGGTCGAGATCGGCCGGGAAGGAGTGCAGGCCGGGCGCGAGGCCGCCGGTGGCGAGCAGGTGCGCGCCGAGAGCCTGCACGGAGAAGGAGAGGTCCATGATCTCGACCGGGTGCCCGTCGCCGCCGGCGACGTTGGTCTGGCGGCCATCGGCGAGCACGTACGCCCGACGCCCGTCGCCGAGGTCGTGCTCGGTCACGCCCGGCCGCACCTCCACGCCCGGAGCGAGCCCGTCGATCGCGACCTCGCGCTCGTGGTGGCCGCCATTCGCGATCAGGACGCCGTCCTTCAGGTGGCCCAGCGCCTCGCGCGGGACGCAGTCGATCGCACCGGTGGCCGAGATGAGCACGTCCGCTTCCGGCAACGCCTGCTCCAGCGAGGCGACCCGGTTTCCGTCCATGTGCGCCTCGAGCGCCGCGACCGGATCGACCTCGACCACGGTGACGCGCCCCCCTGCGCCGCGCGCCGCACGGGCAAGCCCTTTGCCGACCCACCCGTAGCCGACGATGCAGAACTCGCGACCGGCGAAGTTGAGGTTGGTCAGCCGGTCGATTGCCGCCAGGGTCGACTGGCCGGTGCCGTAGCGGTTGTCGAACAGGTGCTTGCAGAGAGCGTCGTTCGCCGCGATGGCCGGAAAGGTGAGCTTCCCGGCCGAGTCCATGGACCTCAGCCTGGCGACGCCGGTCGTGGTCTCCTCCGTGACGCCGGCGAGCACGGCCGCAAGCTCGGTCCGGTGTTCGACGATCCGGGCCGTCAGTTCCGCCCCGTCGTCGATCACGATCTCGGGGCGCGTGTCGGCGACTGCCAGGAGGTCGGCGTCGAACTCCTCTCGTGTGGCGCCGTGCCGGGCGTGCACCTCGATCCCACGCGCGACGAGCGCAGCGCAGATCGCGTCCTGCGTGGAACCGGGATTGGAGCCGGAGGCGACCACGTGAGCGCCGGCGTCCGCCAGTAGCGTCGCCAGATAGGCGGTCTTCGCCTCGAGGTGGACGACGACGGCAACCCGCCTTCCTCGCAGGGCGCCGTCCGACAGGCGCTCCCGCGCGAGCCGGTTCAGAACGGGTGAGTGCTTGGCGACCCAGCGGATCCGCTGCTCGCCCTCAGCGGCGAGCGATGGATCGGCGATGTCGGACCGGGCGACGGAGTCCACCCGCTGAATCTAACGGGCGCTAGATCTTGCGGCGGGGGCGCGTGGGGCCCCACTTGGAGTTGCGGCGCTTGGATGCGTAGACCAGCCGCGGCGGAGCAACGGTCATGCCTTCGCTCCTGAACTGCTCGGTGTGGCCGAGCATGCGCGCCACATGGCTGACCTCGGCCTGCTGCTCGGGGAGGACGAGCGTGACGCCCGTGCCGTTCCGTCCTGCGCGTCCGGTGCGGCCCACGCGGTGCACGTAGCCGGTGTGCTCCTCAGGCGGATCGAAGTTGATCACGTGGGTGATGTCGTCGAGGTCGAGGCCCCGGGCGGCAACGTCGGTCGCGACGAGCGTGCTCACGGTGCCCTGCTCGAAGCGCTTCAGCGCTCGCTCGCGCTGGCTCTGGTTCATGTCGCCGTGCATTGCGACGGCGCTGACGTCGTGACGAGCGAGCTTCTGGACGAGCCGGTCGGCGCCACGCTTGGTGCGGACGAAGACGAGCGCGAGACCACGCTCCTCCGCCAGCAGAGCCGCCAGCGTCTCGACCTTGTTGTCCGCGGTCACCGGCACGAACTTGTGGTCGATCTCACCCTGCTGCTGGTCGATGGTGAGCTCGGCCTCGAAGCGGGAGGGGTTCGTCGTGTAGGCCCGCGCGAGCTCTCCGACCTGACCGTCGAGCGTGGCCGAGAAAAACATCGTCTGGCGCTTGCGCGGCAGCCGGGCGACGATACGGTCGACCTGCGGCTGAAAGCCCATGTCGAGCATGCGGTCGGCCTCGTCGAGGATGAGCATGCGGACGCCGTCGAGCGAGACGATCTTCCGCTCGACGAGGTCCTGGAGCCGGCCGGGCGTGGCGACGAGGATGTGCGCGTCCCGGGAGGCCTTGGCTTGCGTCGAGATCGAGACGCCGCCGTAGACCGCGGCGACCCGGAGGTCTCGCGCAGGCGCGATCGTGGCGATCTCCGCCGTCACCTGGGCGGCGAGCTCACGCGTCGGGACCAGCACGAGTCCGGACGGACGCGCGTCGCTCGCCTCGAGCAGCTCGACGAGCGGCACGGCGAAAGCGAGCGTCTTGCCCGAGCCGGTCGGCGACTTTGCGAGCACGTCGCGGCCCGCGAGCGCGTCGGGCAGGACGAGACCCTGGATGCGGAACGGGGCGAGGATGTCTCGCTCAGCGAGCGCATCCGCGACGCGCGGAGACACACCCAGCTCTAAGAAAGACTGCATATTGGTTCGACTCCTTCGTGATCGGTCGAGATCCGCCTGCCCCGACCGCCTGTGCCAATTCACAGGGGGAATCCGAAGAAGAACAAACCTCACGGGACGGCACCACGCCGTCCGTAACAAACAAGGTAGCAGCAGTATCGGCAGTTAGGCTGGCACGCATGATCTCGTTCGCCCGCGGCGCGCCCGCGCCGGAATGTCTCGACGCGGTGCTGCTCGCCGACTGCGCACGGTCGGCGATCGAGGGCGACCCGTCGGTGCTCGCCTACGGTTCGGGGGGAGGCTACGGTCCTCTGCGCGAATGGCTCGGCGGCCGCCACGGAGTCGAACCGGAACGCGTCGTCGTCACGAACGGCGGCCTGCAGGGCTTCGTCTTCTATGCGGAGGAGCTACTCGCCGAGCGCCCCGGGCGCGTGCTCGTGGAGGCGCCGACCTACGACAGGCCGCTGAAGATCCTGGCGCGGCTCGGCGCCGAGGTGCGCCCCCTCGCCATGGACGCGGAAGGGCTCGACCCGGTGGCGCTCGAGCAGGAGCTGGCAGCCGGGAAGGTGAGCTTCCTCTACACGATTCCCACCTTCCAGAACCCGAGCGGTCGCACGCTCTCGACCGAGCGCCGCCGGCAGGTCGTCGAGCTCGCCGCCGCCCACGGCGTTCCCGTGCTCGAGGACGACCCGTACGGACTCGTCCGTTACGAGGGGGAGCCGCCGCCGGCGCTGCACGACCTCGAGGGGGGCGAGCTCGTCACGTACGCGTCCTCGTTCTCGAAGACCGTCGCCCCGGGCGTGCGGGTCGGCTGGTTCGTGGCGCCCGCCGGGCTCGCAGCGCGGCTCGAGGCGCGGGCGGTCTCCAACTACATCTCACCACCGCTCCTCACCCAGGCGACCGTGCACGAGCTGATTCGCCGAGGCTCGTTCGAGCCCAATCTCGAGCGCGTCAAGAGTCTGCTCCGCGCCAGGCGCGACGCGATGGTCGGCGCACTGTCGCAGCACTTCGAGGGTCGGGCGACGTGGAGCGAGCCCGAGGGCGGCTACTTCGTGTGGGTCGACCTTCCCACCAGCTCCGGCGAGCTGCTCGCGCGCGCGGAAGCGGCAGGAGTGACGTTCGTGAAAGGCACCGACTTCTTTCCGGCCGGCACGGGTGGCGAGCGTTCGGCTCGCCTCGCCTTCAGCTACGAGTCGCCGTCGGCGATCGGAGAGGGAGTCTCGGTGCTCGCCTCTCTGCTGCGCTGACGGCGCCTGGCGAGCTGCGAGAGCAGCACTCCGCCGACGAGGCCCGCTAGGAGCGACAGGAGGATCACCCAGATCAGCGACGTGGTCGCCTGTCCGAAGACGAAGTCGACCGAGGCCTCCTCGTCATTGCCGACGACGAACGCGATCAGGTAGGCGCCGATGAGGATCAGCAGGCCCAGGGTCACCCAGAGCCGGGGCTGCCAGCTGCGGTCGAACTCGTCGCGGGGAGAATCGGCCATCGCCGCAGCCTACGCTGCGGCGAACGTCGGAGTGGTGACCGGACGTGGGACGAGGCGAGGCTGCCTCGGCGGCTCGAGCGCGCCGGCCGCGGCAAGGCGAAAGGTGGGGCAGGGCGCATCGCCCGGAAGGGCGCACAGACCTGCTCGGCGGAAAAAGCAGTCGCTACAGCTTGCTTCAATACGTTTGCTCATGTGTCCTCTTGCTCGTCTCGATGACCCGTTGGGACACCCGGACTATGGAGGCGCTTCTGGCATACGGCAAGTCCTGGTCGGCGGAAAACGTTGCAATTTCCGGAGCTTTCGATTCTGCTGAAAGCTGCTGCTAACTACGGTTTTTTGGGCAGCGTTGCCAGCGAGCGCAACGCCTGTCCAAAACTCTCCACAGGGATGATGCGGAGATCGCCCGCATGCCGTCGTGCCTCTGCTGCGTTTTCCCCAGCCGGGACGAGGAACACATCCGCATGTGACCGCCTGGCGCCGATCACCTTCTGCTTGACGCCGCCGATCGGCGCGACCGTGCCGTCGAGCTCGATCTCTCCGGTCGCCGCGACGCGGAGGCCGCGGTCGATGTCGCCCCGCAGCTCGTCGACGACGTCGAGAGCGAACGCGAGCCCTGCCGAGGGTCCACCGACCCCGCCCAGATCGATGTCCACTGCCAGCGGCAGCTTGATGTCGGCGAACTGCTCGACCTGGATTCCGACGATCGGACGCCCCGGCTCCTGCGTGCTCTCGATCGTGCCCACCTCGACCACCCGTGTCGCCCCTCCGGCCCGCACTCGTAGTCGCACCGGCTCGCCGGGCTTGTGCTTGCCGATCAACCGCCGTAGGTCCTCGGGCGTGCGCACCGGCGAGCCGTCGACCGCCAGGATTACCTCGGTGGGCTGCAGCTTCCCGCCTGCAGGCGCATCTTGGGCGACCGCCACGACGAGCGCGCCCTCGGGCTTCGCGTCCACCTCGTAGCCGAGCTCGCGGAGCGCGACGGCCGCGGCGACCTGCTCCGAACGGTCCATCTGCCGCAGGTTCTGGCGTCGCCGCTCGGCGAAGTCGGAGCCGGGTGGGACGAGCGCCTCCGAGGGAACGAGATCGGCTCCGTCTGGACGCAGACCCGAGATGAGCTCCTCGAGCAGGCTCGCCTTCCGGACGATCACGTCGACGTAGTAGATACCGCCCTGGCCCGTGTCCTTCTCCCCCTGCACCTTCACCAGGGTCTCGAGCGGCTTGGCCCGGTCGGGTAGGAGCAAGTAGCTGTCAGAGGGAAGGAGCCAAGCGACCCCGAGGGCGATCGCACCGAGCACGAGCCCGAGGCCGATGAGCGCGCGGGGCTTCAGACGAGGCCCCGGGTCAGCCCGCCGTCGACTGCGATGGTCGTGCCGGTGATGTAGGCGGCCCGCTGGGATGCGAGGAACGCCACGAGGTCGCCGAGCTCGCGCGGAACGCCCCAGCGTCCAACCGGGATCTGCGCGAGATCCTCCTCGCTCGGTCCCGAGGGGTAGAGCTGTGCGAGCCGTGCGGTGTCGATCCGCCCCGGCGCCACGCAGTTGACGGTGACTCCCTGCGGCCCCACCTCGCGGGAAAGCGTCTTCAGCCAGCCGACGAGCCCCGGTCGAAGGGCATTGGAGAGCGCCAGGTGGGGGGTCGGTTCTTTGACCGTCGCCGAAGTGATCGCGATCACGCGCCCGCTGCCACTCGCCTCGAGATGGGGCAGGCAGAGGCCGACGAGCCTGATCGCCGGCAGCAGCACGAGCTCGTACGCGGATGTCAGCGTCTCGTCCGTCACGGCGGCGGCTGGACCAGGCGGCGGCCCGCCCCCGTTCCACACGAGGATGTCGATCCCACCGAAGGCGTCGAGCGCGGCCTCGACGACTCGTTCGAGATCGACTTCCCGCCGAACGTCGCCCGGCACCGCGAGAGCGCCCAGCCGCGACGCGTTGCCCCTGAGCTCTTCCTCGCGTCGCGCGAACATGACCACATTGGCCCCGTCCTCTGCGAGCGACTCGGCGCACGCGAGCCCCAGGCCGGCGGAGGCCCCGCAGACGATCGCCGTGCGCCCGCTCAGCCCGAGGTCCACTAGGTCGTCAAGACGGAGACGACGTCGCGGACGGCGTCCGCCGATGCCTTCAACGCCTGCTGCTCGGCGT
The DNA here is from genome assembly GCA_035525905.1 of Gaiellaceae bacterium. Lineage (GTDB taxonomy): Bacteria > Actinomycetota > Thermoleophilia > Gaiellales > Gaiellaceae > Gaiellasilicea. The sequence goes on from DATLDK010000015.1 coordinate 34,185, forward strand.
CCTCCAAGTCGAGCTCGACGACGCGTTCGATCCCCTTCGAGCCGAGCACGACGGGCACGCCCATGTAGAGGCCGTCGATGCCGTACTCGCCCTCGAGGTAGGCGGTGCAGGGCAGCACGCGCTTCTCGTCGAGCACGATGGCGTCCACCATCTGCGCCGCCGCGGCACCCGGGGCGTACCAGGCCGAGGTGCCGAGCAGGTTGACGAGCTCACCGCCGCCCTTGGCCGTCCGCTCCACCATGGCCTGGATGCGGTCCTCCGCCGCGAGCTTGCGCAGTGGGACCCCACCGACGGTGGTCGCCGAGACGATCGGCACCATCTGGTCGCCGTGCCCGCCGAGCACCATCGCGGTCACGTCCTTGATGGACATGCCGGTCTCCCAGGCGATGAAGGCCGAGAAGCGGGCCGTGTCGAGAATCCCTGCCATTCCGAAGACGCGCTCCTTCGCCCAGCCGGAGACGTTCTTCGCTACGTGGCACATGGCGTCGAGGGGGTTCGAGACGACGACCAGGATCGCGTCGGGGCTCGCGGCGACCACCTGCTCGGTGACGGACTTGACGATCCCTTCGTTCGTCGAGACGAGGTCGTCCCGGCTCATCCCGGGCTGGCGCGGCAGGCCGGCCGTGATGACGACCACTGCGGACCCTGCCGTCTCCTCGTAGCCGTTCGACCCGTTCACGTTGGCCTCGTAGCCGAGCACTGCGGCCGCCTGGTTGATGTCGAGGGCCTTCCCCTGCGGCAGTCCTTCCTTGATGTCGACCAGGACGACATCGGCGTAGTCCCGGCGCGCGAGCTCCTGAGCGCAGGTCGCTCCGACGTTTCCTGCTCCGACAACAGTGACCTTGGGTCTCACAGGACAACCTCCAGCTCGGGATGCGCCATCGGCGCCGGACTCTACCGACCCGTAGTAATGGGACGTTGCGGGTAATGTCCCGCCATGCCAGGCCCGAAGAAGTCCGTTGCTCTCTCGGGCATCTCGGTCGCGGAAACGAGCATCTGCTCGATCGATCCGGACGCCGGCGTGCTCATGTACCGCGGCTACGACATCGCCGAGCTGGCGGAGCACTCGACCTATGAAGAGGTCGCGTATCTCCTGCTCGAGGGTGAGCTACCGTCCCCGGACGAGCTCGACTCGTTCAAGGATCAGCTCGCGCAGGAGCGCTTCCTGCCGCCGGCCGTGGCGACCATCGTGGACGGGAACGCGATGGATGCGTCGCCGATGGAGACCCTGCGGACGGCGGTCTCCGCGCTGTCCTTCTCCGATCCCGCAGAGGCGGCGATCGATCGCGGGAACGAGCACCGGAAGGCAGTCGCGCTGATCTCCCAGTTGCCGACGATCATCGCGCGGTACGAGCGCCGCCGCCGCGGCGAGCCCGCCGTCGCCCCCGACCCCTCGCTCGGGTACGCGGAGAGCTTCCTCGCGATGCTGCGCGGACAGGAGCCAACGCCTGAGGAAGCGAGGGCGTTCGAGGTGGCGATGATCCTGCACGCCGAGCACGAGCTGAACGCCTCCACCTTCGCCGCCCGCGTTGTCGCAGGCACCAACGCGGACATGCACTCCGCCATCGTGGCGGCGCTCTGCGCGCTGAAGGGCCCCCTCCACGGTGGCGCGAACGTGGCTGCGATGGCGATGCTCGAGGAGCTCGGCTCCGTGGCGAGCGTGACCGAAGGCGTCCGTGCACGGCTCGAGGCGAAGCGTCCGCTGTACGGCTTCGGCCACCCGCTCTACCGCGCGCTCGACCCGCGTGCGCCGATCCTGCGCAGGTTGGCCGAGTCCTTCGCCGACGACGGCGAGCCGAACTTCCTCGAGCTCGCGAGGGCGGCCGAGCGCGAGGCGCAGGAGCAGAAGGGTCTCTGGCCGAACGTCGACCTCTACTCGGGCGTCCTCTACCACTACCTGGGCATCCCGACGGATCTCTACATCCCGCTCTTCGAGATGAGTCGCGTGGCAGGCCAGGCGGCCCACGTGCTCGAGCAGCATGCGGGCGGGAAGATCATCCGGCCGAGCTCCGAGTACGTGGGCGAGCCGCCTCGCCACTATCCCGTGCCGCAGCCCCGCTGAGGTACCGTCCCGGCAGATGAGCGACTTCAAGCCAGGCCTCGAGGGCGTCGTTGCCTTCGAGACGGAGATCGCCGAGCCGGACCGCGACGGGGGATCGCTTCGCTATCGCGGCGTCGACATCGAGGAGCTCGTAGGCACGCACCGCTTCGAGCAAGTGTGGGGCCTGCTCGTCGACGAGAGCTTCGAGCCGGGGCTGCCCGTCGCCGAGCCGTACGAGGGCGGTGGCCTGACGGGGAACACCCCTGCCGACCTGCAGTCCGTGACGGCGCGTGTGGGCGGCGAATGGGATCTGAAGAAGCTGATCGACATCACAGACGACGAGGCGCGCGAGGATCTCCGCCGCACCTCGGCGCAGTTCATCTCGATCGCCGCCCAGTCGGCGCGGATCGCCGACGGGAAGACGGACCGGGTCGATCCGGACTTGATCGCGCAGGGGAAGACGACCGCCGAGCGGTTCTTGCTCGAGTGGCGGGGCGAAGCCGACGCGAAGCACGTCCAGGCGATCGACACCTACTGGATCTGCACCTGCGAGCACGGGCTGAACGCATCGACCTTCGTGGCGCGGATCACCGCGTCCACCGGGTCGGACTGCGCCGCCGCCCTCTCCTCCGCGGTCGGGGCGCTCTCGGGCCCCCTCCACGGTGGGGCGCCGGCGAGGGTGCTGCCGATGCTCGACGCGGCCGCCGAGTCCGGCGACCCCGAGGCCTACGTCGAGGGCCTGATCGAGAAAGGCGAGCGGTTGATGGGGTTCGGCCATCGCGTGTATCGCGCGGAGGACCCGCGCGCCAGGCTGCTCAAGGGCACCGCCAAGGAACTGGGCTCGCCGCGCTTCGAGGTCGCCTACAAGCTCGAGCAGGCTGCGCTCGCTGCGCTGCGGAAAAAGTCGCCCGACCGGCCGCTCGAGACGAACGTCGAGTTCTGGTCGGCGGTCGTCCTCGACGTCGCCGAGGTGCCGCCGCCGCTTGCGCCCGCGATGTTCGCGTGCTCCCGCACGGCAGGGTGGTCGGCGCACATCCTCGAGCAGAAGAAGCTCAACCGCCTCGTCCGGCCGTCGGCGAACTACGTGGGGCCCGGCCCCCGCCCGGCCTCGTCGATCGGATGACGCTGCAGGAGGCGGCGCAGCAGGCCGAGGAGCTGGCCGCTGCGGGCGACGAGCGCGGCCTCGCGGCGCTGCGGCAGCAGTGGGACGAGGAGCTCGAGCACGCCGTTCGGAACGCGGACTATCGCCTCCGCGCCCAGGCGTATCGCGCGATCGCGCAGTTTCGCTTCCGCCAGAAGCTCGAGCTCGTCCGGCGCGGCTTACAGGACGAAAGCCCTGCGGCGCGCGGCTCGGCGCTGATCGCGCTGGAGGCACTGTCGCGCGACCATCCGGGCGATGTGAACGGCATGCGCGCGATGCTCCACGAGCTGGCGACCAACGATCCGAACATGGCTGTGCGGCGGCTTGCGATCGTGTGCCTGAAGAACGGCTCGGCGCAGAGAGAGACGATCCTGATCCTCAACGGCCTCGCGGACGACGACGAGCAGGAAGCAGATCTCCGCAAGACGGCAAAGGCCGTCGCCGCCGCGCTGACGAAGAAGGGCCGCTCCTAGTCGACCACGTCGATGCCGTTCGCCGCGGCCAGGAGTCCCGCGATTTGGACGACGTCGGGCCACGGCATGCGCGTGCCGCGCAGGCTCTCGACACCCGAAAGGTCGGTCAACTCGCAGGCGCGGAACTCGCAGCGTTCCAGGCTCGCGGATTCGAAGCTGGCTCGCGTGAGCACGCACTTCTCGAAGCGGACCGAGCGCAGCGTCGCGCCGTAGAAGTCCACCTCCTCGAGCCGGCAGTCCTGGAAGAGGATCCGCTCCAGCTCCGCGAAGCGGAAGGAGACGAGGTCGAGCCGGCAGCCCGCGAACGTGCAGTCGTTGAGCGTGGACTCGGCCAGCTGCGCTCCCGTGCCGCGCAGGCCTCTGGCTTCGAGACGGACGAGCTTGGACTGGGTCGCGTCCGTGTTCGCCCAGCTCCCGTCCTGGACGACGGCGTCGGCGAGATCGAGTCCGGCCAGAGCCGCGCCACCGAAGTCGACCGCGCCCAGGCGGCATTCGCGGAGCCGAAGGTTGTGGAGCGCGAGGCCTGCCAGGTCGAGCCCGTCGAGCTCCGAGTCCCCGACGCGGCGTTCGGTTGTCACGTCCTCGAGCGTGGCCGAGACGAGAGCCGCGGCGATGTCGGGCGGCCGTGGCGGCAGCGGTGCCTCGACGGTCACACGCGGAGGCTAGCCTCGTCAGCGGTCATGATGGGATGGTGAACGCGCTCGTCGGGGTGATCATGGGTTCGCGCTCCGACTGGGAGACGATGCGCCACGCCTGCGAGACGCTGGAGGCGCTGGAGGTCCCCTTCGAGCAGCAGGTCGTCTCCGCCCACCGCACGCCTGACTTGCTGTTCGAGTACGCGGCAGGCGCCGAGGCTCGTGGTCTGCAGGTGCTGATCGCGGGCGCGGGCGGCGCCGCCCACTTGCCCGGCATGGCCGCTGCGAAGACTGGGCTTCCGGTGCTCGGCGTCCCGGTCGAGTCCAAGTCGCTGCAGGGGATGGACTCGCTGCTATCGATCGTGCAGATGCCAGCCGGTATCCCCGTCGGGACGCTCGCGATCGGACGGGCCGGCGCCGTCAACGCAGCGCTTTTGGCGGCCGCGATCGTCGCGCGCTCGGACGACGGCGTCCGCGAGCGCCTCGCCCGCTACCGGGCTGAGCAGACCGAGTCGGTGCTGGCGAATCCCGACCCGGCCAAGTAACAGACCGTTACTTGGCGACAGTGGGGGTCATCGGCGGCGGTCAACTCGGGCGGATGCTCGCACTAGCTGGCATACCGCTCGGGCTCTCGTTCCGCTTCCTCGACCCGGCCGCCGACGCGCCGGCCGGCGAGGTAGGGGAGCTGCTGGTCGGCCCGTATGACGATCCCGACTTGCTCGACCGGCTCGCGGATGGTGCTGCGGCCGTCACGTACGAGTTCGAGAACGTCCCCGTCGGGGCGGCGCGGCGCGTAGGGGCCGTGCCCGATGCGCTCGCGCTCGAGCTTGGACAGGACCGGCTCGTCGAGAAGCAGCTGTTTCGCCGCCTCGGGATCCCGACGCCCCGGATCGACAGCGAGGTGGACACGTTTCCGGCGCTCCTGAAGACAAGACGCCTCGGCTATGACGGCAAGGGCCAGCGTCTGGTCCAGACCCGTCCGGGGACAGACCCCGGACACGTCCTCGAGGAGCGTGTGTCGTTCGAGCGCGAGCTCTCGCTGCTCGCCGTTCGGGGACACGACGGCGACACGCGGTTCTGGCCGCTCGTCGAGAACGTCCACGAGGACGGGATCCTGCGCACGTCGCGTGCGCCGGCCCAAGATGCACCGCAGACAGAGGCAGAGGAGTACGCACGACGCCTGTTCGACGAGCTCGGCTACGTCGGCGTGCTCGCGCTCGAGCTCTTCGACGTCGGGGGGACGCTGCTGGCGAACGAGTTCGCGCCGCGCGTCCACAACACGGGGCACTGGACGATCGAGGGCGCCGTCACGAGCCAGTTCGAGAACCACCTGCGCGCGATCCTGGGCCTGCCGCTGGGGCCGACTACTTCGCGGCCCTCCCTGCTCCTCAACCTGATCGGCTCCCTGCCCGCGCGGGAGGACGTCCTACGCATTCGAGGAGCGCATCTCCACCTCTATGGCAAGGAGCCACGGCCGGGGCGCAAGGTCGGTCACATCACGCTCATCGAGCCGACGCCGCCGGGTGAAGCTGCTGTGCGGGCGCTGCTCTAGTGCTCGCGACAGACGCGGCCGTCGATATGCCGGCCGCATGACGGGCATGTGCGCCGCCCGTGCTTGCGCTCCAGTGCGTGCTTCGACAGTCCGGAGAAGAACATCGTGTAGCCGATCGCCATCGCGAGTGCGATGAAGGTCACGATCTGAGGGTCAACCGCCATCATCAGGGAACGTCCTTTGCGAAGTCGTACGCCGTCGCGCATGCGGGTGCGCTCGGAAGTACAACTCGCGGCGGCGGCGATCGGATACGTGCGTGTAGAGCTCGGTCGTCGACAGGTCCGCGTGGCCGAGCATCTCCTGCACACTGCGTAGGTCCGCGCCCCCCTCCAGGAGATGCGTCGCAAACGAGTGGCGGAGCAGGTGCGGGTGCACGCGTTGCGGCTCGAGCCCGGCTTTCTCGGCCAGGCGTCGGAGGATGAGGAACGCTCCGGCGCGGGTGAGCGGCCCGCCTCGCGCGTTCAGGAAGAGCTCCGGTCGATTGCGCCGGTCCAGGTGGGGCCGGCCCATCGCGATGTACCGACGGAGTGCGTCCACGGCCGGCCGGCCGAGCGGCACCACCCGTTCCTTGGAGCCTTTTCCCAGCGCGCGGACGAGCCGGTCCTCCAGGTCGATCGAGCGGCGGTGTAGGCCGGTCGCCTCGCTGACGCGGAGTCCCGCTCCGTACATCAGCTCCACGAGGGCGCGGTCGCGCATCGCGCGCGGCGTCGTGCCGTTGGCGGCGTCGATCAGGCGCTCGGCCTCGGATGGCGAAAGCGTGCGTGGGAGCGTGCGGACGCGGCGCGGCAGTTGGAGCGCGGCGGCAGGGTTGTCCTCGCGCGCGCCGAGCAGCACCTGATGCCGGAAGAACGAGCGCAGGGCGGCGACGCGTCGCGCGACCGTCGTGGCGGCGAGCCCCGCGGCCCTCATCTCGGCCAGCCAGCGCTCGAGCTCCTCGGTTGTCGTCTCGCCTAGCGGTCCCTGACGCCAGGCGGAGAGTTGGGCAAGATCCCGCCGGTAGGCGTCCACGGTCCGAGCAGCCCGCCGCGTGGCCAGGAGTGCGAGGAACCCGTCGAGCTCAGGATCGAGGGTGGGAGAAGTCATAGACCTTCCGGAGACGTTTCGCGTCGACATGGCTGTACACCTGTGTCGTCGAGAGCGACGAGTGCCCGAGCAGCTCTTGGATCGTCCTCAGGTCGGCGCCGCCCTCGAGCAGATGCGTGGCGAACGAGTGCCGAAGGCGGTGCGGGTGCGGCAGCAGCCTGCGAAGCGTGCTCGTGTCGAGACGCCGGCCGCGCACGGAGAGAAAGAGCGCATCGTTCGCACCACGCGCGAGCTCCGGCCGCCCGTCTCGCACGTAGAGTGCGACGACGTGCGCGGCCTCCTCACCGAGCGGGACGACCCGCTCCTTCCCGCCCTTCCCGCGAACGTGGACGCGCTCCTGCTCGAAGTCGACGTCGGCGAGATCCAGGCCGACCGCTTCCGCGCTGCGCAGCCCGGCCGAATACACGAGCTCCACGAGGGCGCGGTTGCGCAGGCCGAGCGCCCCCTCGCCGCTGAGGCCGTCGACGATCGACTCGACCTCGGCGCGCTTCGGCGCGTCCGGCAGCCGGTGCGGGCGTCGAGGTCCCAGGGATGCGTCCGGCACGCGCGTCGGGCCGAGAGTGAAGCGGAGGAACGACCGCACCGCGGCGAGCTTTCGCGCGATGGTCGCGGGGGCGAGCCCGTTGCGGGCGCGGCCCAGCTCGGACGCGTACTCGACGAGCACGCGGACGTCGATCTCGTCCACTGCGGTGCCACGCCGGGCGAGCCAGTCCTCGAGGCCACGCAGATCGGAGGCGTACGCCCGGCGTGTGGACTCGGCGAGCGCCGGCGAGGCCAGAAAGCGATCGATCGCAGTAGCGGTCTTCACGGAGGGCCTTTTCCCTAGAGTCGCTCCGTGTCCTTTCCACTTCCCACCGGGGCCGAGGCTCGTTGGACCGGAACACCGGGGCCTCGGGCCGTCGTCTGCGTGGACGGCGGTACCGCCGCCCAGGTGCCCGGTACCTGGAGCGCGTCCGTCGAATGGCTCGTCAAGCGCCTGGCCGCCGGCTTTCCGTCGTTGGCCTTCCTGGAGGTGCGCTACCGCGTCAAGTCGTGGCGGCAGCTGCACTCGTGCATCGCGGACGCACGCGCCGCGATCGCCGTCGCGCGCGCAGAGGGGGCCGGCGAGATCGCGCTGCTCGGCTTCTCCATGGGCGGCGCCGTCTCTGTGCACGCGGCCGGCGATCCGTCGGTCTCCACCGTGATCGCGCTCGCGCCGTGGCTCTACCCGGAGCTCGACCTCTCCCCGCTGGACGGCCGCCGTTTCGTCGTGCTGCACGGGTCGCTCGACCGCGGCCTGCCCGGCCTGCCCGGTGTGCGCCCGGAGCTCTCGTTGCGCGGCTTCGAGCGGGCCCGCGAGCGAGGTGTCGACGCCGAGCGCACGGTCATCCGCGGTGCGATCCACCCGATCGCGCTGCGCGCACGATCCGGGTCGACCGTGCCGATGCCCCGCGCCGGCCGGTGGGCCGAGCTGGTGGGGCAAGAGCTGGAACGGTTTTGCGCGTAGGGCTGTACCACGCCATCTGGTACCTCGTCCGAGTGCTGGCTGGCCTCCTGTACCGGATCGAGATCGTCGGGCGCATCCCGCCCGTTGCCTGCGTAGTCGTGGCCAACCACGAGTCGCTGCTCGATCCGCCGCTGCTCGCGCTCGCCTCGAGGCGCCCGCTGCGCTTCCTCGCCAAGGAGGAGCTCTGGCGCTACCGGCCTGGGGCCTGGCTGATGGATGCCCTCGGTGCGGTGCCGGTTGCGCGCGGCCGCGCGGGACATCTCGCGATCGAACGCGCCGAGCAGCTCATCCGCGCAGGGGAGCTGGTGGCCATTTTCCCGCAGGGCACCGTGCAGGGCGGAGTCTGGACGCGGGGCGCGGCGCGGCTGGCCCGTGCGACCGGCGCACCAATCGTCCCCGTCCGGATCGTGGGCACTGCCCGAGCGCTGTCGCGTGGACGGGTCAGGTTCGCGCAGATCCGGATCGTGGTCGGCGAGCCGATCCTCGTCGAGCAGGCGGTGCCGACGGTCGCCTACGCCCGCGACCTCACCCGCGTTCTGCAGGAACGCGTCGAGCGCCTGTAAGCACCGCTTCCGTACCCTGTGATCGATGCCCAGGGGACGCTCTCGAGACTTCGACCCGATGGAGCCGCCGGAGCGGCCCGCCGATCCGGCCGTCCGTCGCGCTTACCTCCGCCGGATCGCAGTCCTCTTCCGGCCCTACCGCGCCAGGCTCTCCGGAGTCCTCGGGCTGATCGTCGTCTCGTCCGCGCTCGGCTCGGTGCCGGCCTTCCTGATCAAGGTGGTCTTCGACACCGCACTCCCCGAGCACGACCTGCGGCTGCTGAACGAGGCGGTCGCCGGGATGATCGTGATCGCCATCGTCACCGGAGTGCTCGGCGTCGTCCAGACGCTGCTCTCGAACCAGGTCGGCCAGCGCGTCATGCACGACCTCCGCACCTCGGTCTACAAGCATCTGCAGCGGCTCTCGCTCGCGTTCTTCACGCGCACGCGCACCGGCGAGGTGCAATCGAGGCTCGCCAACGACATCGGCGGCGTCCAGCAGGTCGTCACCTCCACCGCGACCTCGATCGTCTCGAACGTGACGACGGTGCTGGCGACGGTCGTGGCGATGTTCGTGCTGGACTGGCGCCTGACTCTTTTTGCCCTGGCGCTGCTGCCGCTCTTTGTCTGGCTCACGCGGCGCGTCGGCGACCAGCGCCGCAAGGTGGCGAAGGTCCGCCAGGAGTCGATGGCGGACATCTCCAGCCTCGTGCAGGAGTCACTCTCGGTCTCGGGGATCCTGCTCGGCAAGACGATGGGCCGTGCCGGCGAGCTCGCCACCCGGTTCGAGAACGAGTCGGCCCGCCTCGCCGACCTCGAGGTGCGCAGCCGAATGACGGGCCGGTGGATGATGGCCTCGATCCAGACCACGTTCGCGGTCATGCCGGCGCTCGTCTACCTCTTCGCCGGCCACTACGTCGGCGCGGTGTCGATCGGCACGGTGATCGCGTTCACGACGCTGCAGTCGCGGCTCTTCTTCCCGGTCGGCTCGCTGCTCGGCGTCTCCCTCGACGTCCAGACCTCGCTCGCCCTCTTCGACCGGATTTTCGAATACCTCGACCAGCCCGTCGACATCGAGGAGGGAACCCGGACGCTCGAGCACGCACGCGGGGACGTGGCCTTCGAGGGACTCTGGTTCCGCTACGACGACGCGGCCTGGACGCTGCAGGACGTGTCGTTCGAGGTCCCGGCGGGGACGAAGACTGCCCTCGTCGGCGAGACGGACTCGGGGAAGACGACCGCCGGCTACCTCGTCGCGCGGCTCTATGACGTCACCCGCGGTCGCGTGACGATCGACGGCGTCGACGTCCGCGAGCTCACGTTCGCGTCACTCGCGAACACGGTCGGCGTCGTCTCCCAAGAGACCTACCTCTTCCACGCGACCGTGCGCGAGAACCTTCGCTTCGCCCGACCTGAGGCGTCCGACGAGGAGGTCGAGGCGGCCGCGCGGGCGGCTCAGATCCACGCTCTCATAGCGACGCTGCCGGAGGGCTACGAGACGGTCGTCGGCGAGCGCGGCTACCGCTTCTCCGGCGGCGAGCGGCAGCGGATCGCGATCGCCCGGACGATCCTGCGCAACCCGCCGATCCTCGTCCTCGACGAGGCCACGTCGGCGCTCGACACCCAGACGGAGCGTGCGGTGCAGGAGGCGCTCGAGCGCCTCGCGGAAGGCAGGACGACGATTGCGATCGCGCACCGCTTGTCGACCGTTCGCGACGCCGACCAGATCGTCGTGCTCGACCATGGCCGCGTGGCCGAGATCGGCACGCACGAGGAGCTGATCGCTGCGGGCGGTCGCTACGCGTCGCTCGTCTCCCGCGACACGCAGGAGATACTCAGCGGCTGAGAGCCTGGAGCAGGAGGTCGTGCGGGAGCGCCTGAGCCGTGTTGCCGTCGCGGCCGGTCATCGTCTCGGCGGCGAGCAGTGCGTTCAGGATCGACTCCTCGACGCCGTCGATCACCGCCTCGTACAGAGGATCGATCCGGCTGTCGTTCAGCATCCGCAGCGCGAGCTCGCCTTCGTCGCGATCCAGGCCGCGGTTTCCCGTTGCGAACGCCAGCGCGAAATCGCCGCTGGAGCGCTCGCCCATCCCGCCGGTGCGTGCGATCCCGAAGGCGGCTCGCCGCGCGAGTCGCTCGCATTGCCCGGGCAGGAGCGGCGCGTCCGTCGCAATCAGGACGATGATCGACCCGGCCCCTTCCGGCGTGTTGCTGCCGGGAAGCGGCACCACGTCGGGGCCGATGCGCTCGCCGACCGGGACGCCGTTCACGCGCAGGCGCAGCCGCCGGCCGTGGTTCGCCTGCACGAGCACGCCGACGATCCAACCGTCCTCGACGACGCGCGACGAGGTGCCGATCCCGCCCTTGAAGCCGTGGCAGATCATCCCCGTGCCGCCGCCGACCGAGCCTTCCGCGATTGGGTCCGAGGTGGCCGCCAGGGCGGCCGCGACGTGCTCCGGCCTGACGTGGAAGCCGTTGATGTCGTTGAGCACGCCGTCCCACGTCTCGCCCACCACGGGCAGGCTCCAGCGGTCGCTTCCGTCCTCGTGCTGTGCGGCGGCGACGAGCGCATCCCGGACGACCCCGACGGAATGCGTGTTGGTCAACGCGACGGGAGTCGTGAGGAGCCCGGAATCGCGAACCCATTCGAGCCCGGTCAGCTCCCCGTTGCCGTTGATCCTGTGCGCGCCCGCGAAGAGCGGCTCCGGCGGTGGGACGACGACGGTGACGCCGGTTCGCACGCTCGCGCCCTCGATCACCGTTGTATGCCCAACACCGACTTCGACGTCGCTGATCGCGTTGGCAGGGCCGGTCGGGAGCCTCCCGATCTCGATTCCGAGGTCCCGCGCGCGTGGCATCGCCCGACGATAGCGACCGGCGAACCGTAAGATGCGCCGCTCATGGCGGCAACGGAGTCACGAACGGGGCTTGTCGCCCACGGGATCGCGACCGAGGGCACCGTCCACTGGAACCCGACCACCTCGCAGCTCTACACGCACGCGCTGGAGCGCGGCGACGGGCGGCTCGCGGAGGGCGGAGCGCTCGCCGTCGACACCGGCAAGTACACGGGCCGCTCGCCCAAGGACAAGTTCATCGTGCGCGAGCCCAGCTCGGAGGACCGCATCTGGTGGGGCGAGGTGAACGCCGAGATCTCCGAGGAGCATTACGAAGGGCTGCGGGAGAAGGTCGTCGCCCAGATCGGCGAGAGTGACCTCTACGTGGTCGACGCCTTTGCCGGCGCCGACCCGAGCCGGCGGATCGCCCTGCGCGTCGTCACGAACCACCCCTACCACGCGCTCTTCGCACGCACGATGTTCATCGACCCCACCGAGGAGGAGTTGCGCGACTTCGTGCCGGAGGCGCTGGTTCTGCACGCCCCCTCCGTCGAAGCCGACCCCGCGGAGGACGGGACCCGCACCGGGACCTTCGTCGTGCTGCACCCCTCGCGCCAGGAGGTGCTGATCGGAGGCACGTTCTACGGCGGCGAGATCAAGAAGTCGATCTTCACGCTCATGAACGACCGGCTCCCGCTCGAGGGCGTGTTCCCCATGCACTGCTCGGCCAACGTGGGGGAGGAGGGGGACGTCACCATCTTCTTCGGGCTCTCCGGCACGGGCAAGACCACGCTCTCCGCGGATCCCCAGCGCTCCCTGATCGGAGACGACGAGCACGGCTGGGGAGACGACGGCGTCTTCAACTTCGAAGGCGGCTGCTACGCGAAGGTGATCAACCTCTCGGCGCGTGCCGAGCCGGAGATCCACCGGATGACGCGCACGTTCGGGACGATCCTCGAGAACGTCGTCGTCGACGAGCGCGGCGTCGTCGATCTGGAGGACGGCTCGAAGACCGAGAACACGCGCGCCGCCTACAAGCTCGAGCAGATCGCGAACGCGCTGCCGGCGAAGCGAGCCGGTCATCCGCAGTCCGTGATCTTCCTGACGGCGGATGCTTTCGGGGTCCTGCCGCCGATCGCACGACTGACGCGCGACCAGGCGATGTACTGGTTCCTCTCCGGCTTCACGGCCAAGCTCGCGGGCACGGAGATCGGCGTCAAGGAGCCGCAGCCGACGTTCTCCGCGTGCTTCGGCGCCCCGTTCCTCCCGCAGCACCCTGTCGTTTACGCGCGGCTGCTCGCGAAACGGCTCGACGACCACGGCACGAAGGTCTGGCTCGTGAACACCGGCTGGACCGGCGGCATGTTCGGCGAAGGCGAGCGAATGCCGATCGAGGCGACGCGAGCTCTCCTGCGCGCGGCCATCTCGGGCGAGCTCGACGGCGTCGGCTACCGGACGGACGACGTGTTCGGCTACGAGGTTCCGGTCGAGGTGCCCGGGGTCGACTCGAAGCTGCTCGACCCGCGTTCGACCTGGAGCGATTCCGGCGCCTATGACGCGAAGGCTCTGGAGCTCGCGGCGATGTTCCGGGACAACTTCACCAAGTTCGACGCCGACGACAACATCGTCGCCGGCGGCCCTCGCCTGAGCTAGCCGCCGCACCTCTCTCGTCGTTAGCGGCCCGTTAGGGGGTCGTGACCGAGCCGTTTGGGCTCCGCTCGACCGTGGGCGCACGAAAGGAGGTGCGCCATGCGGAAGCGTTCTTGCCCGCCCGGCGGTGGAAGCGGTACCGGAGGCTGAGCGGCTCCGGACTAGGTGGAAGGAGCCCCGACCAGGGCTCCTTTCACGCCTTTCCGGCGCAGGAGATCCTCCGCAAGCGCTTCTTCGCTTCGGGCAGCCGGCTCCTCCCCCGCCTGAGCGAGCACCTCCGCGAGAGCAAGGTGCGCACGGGCGCGGTAGCGGAGGACGTCGGTCAGGGACGCAAGCGCAACCGCGTCTCGGCCCATCAGGAGCGCGGCCCTCAAGTCTCCACTGCGTGCGAGCAGCCGAGCGCGAAGGCTGCGACGCAGAAACTGCACGAGCACGTCGGATGCAAGCCCGTCTCGTTCCGCGAGCACCGTGAGACGCTCTGCCTCGTCGTAGCCGCCTTGGAGCAGGAGCAGCTCGGCGAGCTCGACCGCGCGAGTGCTGGCGTAACCCACGTCACCGAGGGCCGCGAGCGCTTCGAAGTTCTCGCGCGCGAGGGTCGTGGCGACATCGAGGTTTCCGGCCTGGATCTCTGCGTCGATGCGATATGGCGTCCAGACCGTGAGTAGGCCGCGGCTGCTGCCGAGGTCCTCGTACAGCCCGCGGGCATGGTCGAGCAGCGAACGAGCGTCGGCAGCGTTTCCGGCGAGTGCCCGCAGCCCGCCGAGCACCGATGTCAGATTCGCCTCGGTCATGCGATCCGGCGACTTGTTCAGCAGGTCGGTGCACTTCTCTGTGGCCGACGCGACGGGCGTGGCCCCGTGATACAGCGCCTCGGCCAGCGTCCCGATGCACCCGGCCGGCGAGAAGCCGGCTGCGTGGTAGTGCTCTCCCGCACGCTCGGCGGCCGCTTCGGCCGCGGCCAGGTTGCAGGCGAGCCAATGCACGGACCCCGCGAGCAGATAGGCGCGGCCGAGACCCCGTTCGTCCTCCTCGCCGCGCAGGGTAGTGAGCGCCGCTTCGAATTCGTCGACCGCCTGGTCGAGCGAGAGGTCGCCGTTGAGCAGCCGGATCTCGGCCCGCTCCGCTGCGACGCGCGCCACCACTGAGGGCGCACCCCACGCGCGTGCGTCCTGCTCCGCCTGGTCCAGCGCGTCGTGTGCTTCGGCCAAACGGTCTTGCAGGCGCAAGGTGATGGCCAGCTCCCAGAGGAGCGCAGCTCGCTGGGAGCTGGAGGGCACGATGGTCGTCGCCCTGTCGAGGAGGCCCGTTGCGGCTCCCACGTCGTTCATGATCCAAAGGCGCATCCCGGCGCTCGCGAGCCGCTCGCCCGCTGTGGCGGCGAGCTCGCCGGCATCCTCTCCCAGCTCGCGCCGATAACGCACCGCCTGCTCGAGGTGGTAGCCGACGAGCGCGTCGTCGCCGGGGCCGTCGCGGTCGAGCCAAGCGGCGACTCGCTCGTGCAGGTCGGCGCGGTCGGCCTTGGTCAGGCTCGAGTACGCCGCGTCGCGCAGCAGCACGTGGTGGAAGGTGTAGCCGTCATCGGCTGGGTCGGCCGCCGTCGCCGGGTGGACGAAGCCGGCGCGGGAGAGCGCGAGCAAGCTGCGGGCGGCCTCGCCGCCGCAAAGCGCGCCAACCGCCCCCAGGGAGAACTCCCGTCCCACCACGGCGGCTCGCTGGAGGATGCCGCGCTCCGACGCGTCGAGGCGGCCGAGGCGACCGGCGAGGACAGCTTCGAGCGTCGGCGGCAGGCCCTCGCCACCCTCGGCCGCGTACGAGGCGAGCTGCTCCAGGTAGAGGGCGTTCCCTTCGGCGAGCTCGACGATCCGCTCGGTCGTCTCCTCCTCGAGCTGGGGCGGAACGAGCTGGCGCGCCTCCTCGTCGGCGAGCGGGCCGAGGGTCAATGTCTGGCCGAGCGCCCGCTCGACCTCGGGGCGGGCGAGGCAGAGCACGAGGAGCGCGCCGCCCATGCGCTCGTCGAGATAGTCGACGAGATCGAGCAGCGCCGGCTCGGCCCAATGGACGTCGTCGAGGACGAGTAGGGCGGGCGAAAGCGATTCGAGCAGCCGGCGGACCGCCCAGAAGGACTCGCCGAGGGAGACCGATTCCTCTCCGCCGGCCAGGGCGGCAAGCCGGTGGAGGACGAGCTCGCCGTCGTCCTGGCGCGCCAGTGTCCGCTCCGGATCGGCTCGTTGGAGCGCATCGAGCAGTGGGACGAATGTTCCTCCCTCCCCGTAGGACTGGCAGCGCGCGACGAGCACGGTCGTCTGTTCGCCCGCCCGCAGGGCGAGCTCCCTGGCCAGGCGGGTCTTCCCGATCCCCGGCTCCCCGATGACGGTGACGACGTGGCAGGAGCCGGCTTCGAGCGCCGTGCGCAACACGGCCAGCTCGTCGCGGCGCCCCACGAGCGGCCTGTCGAGCCGCCTCGACTCGGCCACGAGTGCCTGCGTGCGCTCGTCGAGCGCGATCCCCTCCGACCGCGCGAGCTCCACCGCGCGACCGACCACCGGGCCGGCGCCGCCGACCACCTCCCCGGTTGCGATCCCCGCAGGCAGCCCTAGCTCCTCGGCGGTCGCCACCGCACGGAGCGCGTCGTCGTCGCTCGGGGCGTCTGCGCCGAACATCGCAACGAGACCTTCCGGCCCGAACCGCTCCAGGGAGCCACCGTTCCTGCCAAGCGCAGCCCGGACGCGCGCGAGTGCCTCGTCGAGCAAGCGGCGGTGGCGCTCGGGATCGTCGTCGGCGGGCGGAACCGCGGCGAGCACCGTCACCAGTCTCCGCTCGGCCTTCTCGGCGAGCGGCTCCGCGAGCACCTCCGCCGGCGCGGCGAGGGACGGATCCTGCCGCAGGACACGGCGCTCGAGCTCCTGCAGCTCCGGCGAGGGATCGAGGCCGAGCTCGTCGGCCAGCGCGAGCCGAGCCGCGCGATAGACCTCGAGCGCCTCGGCCTGCCGCCCGCACCTGTAGAGCGTGAGCATCAGCTGTCCGCGGAGACGCTCGCGCAGCGGATGCGCGGCGACGAGAGTTTCCAGCTCGCCGACGAGCGCGGCGTGACGGCCCAGGGCCAGCTCGGTGTCGACCCGCTCTTCGAGCGCTGCCACACGGAGCTCGTCCAACCGCCCCCCTTCGATCCGGGCGAACTGCTCCTCGTCGAGGTCGGCGAGCGCCGGCCCGCGCCAGAGCCCGAGCGCTTCGCTCAGCAGCGGTCCCCGCACCTGGTCGTCGGCTCCTCGTGCGTCGGCCAGAAGCCGCTCGAAGCGGTGCGCGTCGACGCTCTCGGGCGCCAGTGCGAGCCGGTAGCCCGGAGCCTGCGTGAGCACGACGTCGTGGCCGAGCGTCTTCCGGAGCGCGGAAACGGTGTTCTGGAGCGAGCCCGTGGCCGACACAGGCGCGTGCTCCCCCCAGAGGTCCGAGACGAGGCGGTCGGTGGAGACCACCTCGCCGGCCCTGAGTGCGAGCGCGGCGAGCAGTGCGCGCTGCTGACGGCGGGGCAGCGCCACCGTGCGCTCTCCGTCGCGCACCTCGAGCGGGCCGAGGAGCCGAATCTCCACCTCCTCCTTGTAACACCGACGACAAGTGATTCCAAGTGAGCGCGCGATGAGCGCCGTGTGAGGACCCCTCCGCACGATCGACCCATGGAGAAACCGGACCGAGGCGGGGACGTGGAATCGCTGATCAGGGAGATCCAGCGGTACCTCAGATTCCTCGACGCGCTCCGAACGTCGAACCGCCCGCCGAAGCGGCGGAGCGGAGGAAGGAGAAAGAGATGAGGCGTACGGTTCTGCTCCTTGCCGGAGCCGCCTCCGGGCTCGCTGTCGCAACGGCGGCGACCGCAGGTGTGCAGGCGTTGATCACCGGCGCGCAGATCAAGGACGGGACGATCGAGTCCCGTGACATCGAGAACGGGACGATCGGACGCGGCGACATCCGTTCGTCGGTGCTGGCATCGCTGCAGGGCGAGCGGGGAAGCACGGGCCCGGAGGGGCCGCGAGGCCCGGTTGGTCCGCAGGGTGCAGCCGGTCCGCAGGGCACCACGGGTGGGCAAGGCCCGCAGGGTGCGACCGGGGCCACGGGTGCGCCGGGACCGCAGGGCGTCAAGGGCGATCCCGGTGCCGGCCTGCACGTGACGGGCTCCGTCGCCACGGCCGGCGATCTGCCGGCAGGGGCGGCGGCGGGAGACGCGTACATCGTGACGTCGACCGGGCACCTGCACGTCTGGGACGGCGCCGCGTACGTCGACACCGGCCTCGTCCGAGGCCCGGCGGGCCCGCAGGGCGCTGCGGGAGCCACGGGAGCCACCGGGCCGGCGGGCCCACAAGGTCCGGCGGGGCCGGCCGGGGCAGCGGGAGCAAACGGCGGCCTCGCGGGCTACGCGATCGTGACGGGCTCGACAGTCGCGATCTCCGGGGACGACTTCGACGTCGCGGTCACCGCGAACTGCGCGGCGGGCAAGGTCGCAGTCGGCGGAGGCGTGTCGATCGGAGATCCAGGCGGCGGCGTCGTGATGGTCGACTCGAGGCCCACGACGCTCGGCGCCGGGTGGACGACCACGGTCGCGAACTTCTCGAGCGACCCGAACAGCGCCACGCCCTACGCAGTCTGCGCCAATTCCGCGTAGGGGGAGTCGGGGGCGGACCTGGTGGTTCGCCCCCGACCGGTTCCCGCCCGCCAGGCCATTCGCGATTCGGTAGCGTCCTTCAACGGTGGACGCGAAGCACGACGTACTCGTGATCGGGGCGGGTTGCGCAGGCATGCGGGCCGCGATCGAAGCTCACGACGCCGGAGCGGATGTGGCCGTCGTCTCCAAGCTCCACCCGACCCGCAGCCACTCCGGCGCGGCCGAGGGCGGCATCAACGCGGCGCTCGGGAACGCCTCAGAGGACGATCCCGAGACGCACGCCTACGACACCGTCAAGGGCTCGGACTACCTGGGCGACCAGGATGCGATCGAGATCCTGTGCAACGAGGCGCCGGGCGACGTGTACCAGCTCGAGAACTGGGGCGCCGTCTTCTCGCGTACGGACGACGGCCGGATCGCGCAGCGCCCTTTCGGTGCGGCCGGCGCCCCGCGCACCGCCTACGCGGCCGACATCACCGGTCACGTCCTCGTGCAGGTGCTCTACGAGCAGCTGGTGAAGCGCGACATCAAGGTCTACGACGAGTTCTTCGGCTGGCGCCTCATCGTCGACGACGGCCGCTGCCAGGGCGT
The DNA here is from genome assembly GCA_035525905.1 of Gaiellaceae bacterium. Taxonomy (GTDB): domain Bacteria; phylum Actinomycetota; class Thermoleophilia; order Gaiellales; family Gaiellaceae; genus Gaiellasilicea. The sequence continues at coordinate 52,867 of DATLDK010000015.1, forward strand.
GATCGCCTGGGATCTGCTGAACGGGGGGCTGAGGTCCTTCGGCGCCAAGGCGATCATCCTCGCCACTGGCGGGGCGGGACGCCTCTACGTCGGAACGACGAACGCCTGGTCCTGCACCGGCGACGCGATGACGATGGCGCTGCGCGTGGGTGTGGCGCTGAAGGACATGGAGATGATGCAGTTCCACCCGACGACGCTCTCGCCGACGGGCGTGCTGATCACGGAGGGCTGCCGCGGTGAAGGGGCGTACCTCTTCAATTCCGAAGGTGAGCGCTTCCTGCAGCGGTACGCCCCGAACGCGATGGAGCTGGCCTCGCGCGACGTCATCTCGCGCGCCGAGCAAACCGAGATCGACGAGGGCCGAGGCGTCGACGGGAACGTTTTGCTGGACCTGCGCCATCTTGGCGCGGAGAAGATCCTCGAGCGGCTGCCGGGGACGCGGGAGCTGTCGATGGTGTTCGCAGGCATCGACCCGATCCACGAGCCGATCCCCGTCCGGCCCGGCGCGCACTACCACATGGGCGGCGTCGACACGGACGTCTGGGGCTCGACCTCTCTCGAGGGCCTCTACGCCGCCGGCGAGGTGGCCTGCGTCTCCGTCCACGGGGCCAACCGGCTCGGCGGCAACGCCCTGATGGAGACGATCACGTACGGCAAGCGAGCCGGGCGCCATGCCGCCGACTACGCCCTCTCCAACACGACGGTCACGCTGCCGCCCTCGCAGCTCGCCGACGCCGAGCGCGACCTGAAGACGCTGCTCGACCGCACCGACGGCGAGCGTCCATGGCGGATCCGCGACGAGCTCGCGACGACGATGCACGAGAACTTCGGCGTCTTCCGCCGCGAGGAGCTGATGCAGCGGCAGGGAACGATCGTCGAGGGACTGGCCGAGCGCTACGAGCGCGTGGTCGTCGAGGACAAGGGCGACGTCTTCAACAGCGACCTGACCCAGGCGCTCGAGCTCGGCTTCCTGCTCGACCTCGCGGCGTCGATGGTCGTCGCGGGCGTGGCGCGCAAGGAGAGCCGCGGCGCGCACGCGCGGCCCCACGACTACCCGGAGCGCGACGACGAGAGCTTCCTCCGCCACACGATGGTTACCTGGAACGGCGATGGGCCCGACCTCGACTGGAAGCCGGTGACGATCACGAAATGGCAGCCCGCGGTCCGTACCTATTGATGTTGGTGCCGTTCGTGCTCGCG
>DATLDK010000016.1:0-9317 GCA_035525905.1 Gaiellaceae bacterium
TCGACGAGCGCTTCACGACCGCACTGGCCGCGTCCGGTCCGTCGGCTCGATCGCCGGAGGATGCCCGCGCCGCAGCCCATCTCCTCGAGAGCTACCTGACGTGGACGAGCGCGAACCCGTAACGCCGGTGATGCCGCCCCGTCCGGGGCGGCCGCCACGACGGCCTCCGCCGGGCCAGGTCGCACGCCGCCGCGCGATCGCAGCCGGCCTGCTGCTCCTGTTTCTCGCCGGCGCGCTCTACTTCCTCTTCGGCTCGCGAGGTGGGGGCAACGAAGAGCCGGCGGCCGAGCCAGTGGTCACCACCGTACCGAAGCAGACGATCCTCCGCATCGTCTTCCCCGAAGGGTTCACCCGCAAGGAGATGGTGCAGCGCGTTGCCGAGGTACGCCAGATCGCGAAGACGAAGCGCAAGGTGACGCCGAAGCTGTCCGGGGATGCCTACGCGAGGGCCTCCAACGCGGCGAGGGTGCCCGCCGCCTTCGGCAAGGACGCGCGGGGAGTGGAGGGCTTCCTCTTTCCCGCCACCTACGAGTTCACCCCGAAAACGACCGCGAAGAAGCTGGTCGCCGACCAGCTCGCGTTCTTCAACGACAACTGGGCGAAAGTGGATCAGCGCTTCTCGAAGACGAAGAAGCTGACGCCGTACGACGTCCTGATCATCGCCTCGATGGTCGAGAAGGAGACGATCGCACCGGACGAGCGGCCCAAGGTGGCCGCGGTGATCTACAACCGCCTGAAGGCGGGCATGCCGCTCGGCATCGACGCGACGATCCGCTATGGGCTGGGCGTCCCGGGAACCGAGGCGCTGCGGGTCTCCCAGCTCGAGAGCGACAGCCCGTACAACACGCGTAACCGCACCGGCCTGCCGCCGACGCCGATCGCCAATCCGGGGCTCGCCTCGATGCAGGCGGCGGCACATCCGGCCAAGGTCGACTACCTCTTCTTCGTCCGCAAGCCAGACCGGATCCATCACTTCTTCACCGCGAGCGAATCGGAGTTCTACGCGAAGGCCTGTGAGTACGGCTTTGGCTGCGGCTGAGCGGTGATCACCGGCACGACAGGCCTCGTCGGACTGCTGCGAGACCCCAAGGTCGGCTCCCTCTCGCCGCGGATGCAGAACGCGGCGTTCGCCGCGCTCGCGCTCGACGTGGCCTACGTTCCGCTCGGGGTGGTTCCCGCGCGCCTCGAGGATGCCGTGCGCGGGCTCGTCGCGCTGGGCTTCCTCGGCGCCAACGTCACCATCCCGCACAAGCTCGCCGCAGCAAGGCTGTGCGACGACGTGGAGGGCCGTGTCGAGTCGGTGAACACCCTCGTCATCCGCGACGGGCGGCTGCTCGGCTCGAGCACGGATACGGAGGCGCTCGGAGACCGGAAACCGCGGCGGGCTGCGGTCGTCGGAGCCGGGGGAGCGGCTACCGCCTGGATCGCCGAGCTCGAAGCGCGCGGGGGCGACGTACTCGTCTTCTCGCGGAAAGGCGACTGGCCCCCGCGGACCGACGAAGCCGACCTGATCGTCCACGCGACGCCGGTGCAGGACGACCTCCTCTTCGAGCCGCGGCCGGATCAGACGGTGATCGATCTCGCCTATCGCGCCGAAGGAGGGGAGACGGCTCATGCCGCAGCCGCCCGCGCAGCCGGCTGTGAGCTGATCGACGGGCTCGACGTCCTCGTTGCGCAGGGCGCCGCCTCGTTCGAGCGCTGGACGGGCGCGCCGGCCCCGATTGAGGTCATGCGCGCAGCAGTACGCTCTGCCGCATGACCTTGAGCCTCGCCACAGCCGGAGAGTCGCACGGGCCCGCTCTCGTCGCGATCCTGACCGGGCTCCCGGCCGGGCTGAGACTCGACCGGGCCGCGATCGACGCCGACCTGCACCGGCGCCAGCTCGGCTACGGCCGCAGCCCCCGCCAGCAGCTGGAGCAGGACGAGGTCGAAGTGCTAGCAGGGCTCCGTCACGGCAGGACGCTCGGCACGCCGCTCGCGCTCGTCGTGCGCAACCGCGACCACAAGAACTGGCTGTGGGGTATGAGCCCCTGGCCCCCGGAAGGGGAGCCCTCGGGCAAGGGGACCAAACCCGTCACCCTCCCTCGCCCCGGGCACGCCGACCTCGCAGGGATCCAGAAGTACGGGCACGAGGACGTGCGTGACTCCCTCGAACGGGCGAGCGCCCGGCACACCGCGGTCCTCGTCGCCGCTGGGTCGGTGGCGAAGGCGTTCTTGCGCGAGCTCGGCATCGAGGTCGCCGGCTCGGTGCTCGAGATCGGCGGGGAGCGCGAAGGCTGGGAAGCGGCGATCGACGCAGCGCGCGGCGATCGCGACACACTGGGCGGCCTGGTGGAGGTGCGCGCCGCAGGCGTCTTCCCCGGCCTCGGCTCCTATGCCGCCAAGGAGGACCGTCTCGACGCGCGCCTCGCCGCGGCCCTGATGGGCATCCAGGCGGTCAAGGGCGTCGAGATCGGCGACGGCTTCGCCTTGGCGCGGGAGCGCGGCTCGAAGGCGCACGACGAGATCGAGCCCGGTCTCAGGCGCCGCTCGAACAGAGCCGGCGGCATCGAGGCGGGCATCTCCAATGGGGAGGAGCTCGTCGTCCGGGCCGGCATGAAGCCGCTGCCCACGCTGATGCGGCCGCTCGATTCCGTCGATCTCGCCACGGGTGAGCCCGCGCAGGCGCTCGTCGAGCGCAGCGACGTCGCAGCGGTTGAGGCGCTCGCCGTGGTCGCGGAGGCGGCGGTCGCGTGGGAGCTGGCGCGTGCCGCACGGGAGAAGCTCGGCGGGGACGCGCTCGTCGACGTGGTCGCGGCGCACACGGCGTACCTGGAGCGGATACGCACGCGCTAGACCGTCACGTCGCCCTGATCGGCTTCATGGGTGCGGGCAAGTCGACTCTCGGGGAGCAGCTCGCGGCCAGGCTCGGGCGCCGCTTCGTCGACGTCGATGCCGAGATCGAGCGCGAGGAGCCGATCGCGCGGATCTTCGAGACCGGCGGCGAGGCTGCTTTCCGCCTGCGGGAGTCGAAGCACGCGCGCGACGCGCTCGCATCGAGCGACCCGGCGGTGATCGCCCTCGGCGGCGGTGCAGTCGGAACCGATCAGATCCGTGCTGCGCTGCGAGAGCGTGCCTTCACGATCCTCATCGAGATCGACCACGAGGAGGCGTGGCGGCGGGTGGCCGGCACCGACCGGCCCCTGGGCCAGGACGAAGCGGCGTTCCGGACGCTCTACGAGCAGCGGCAACCGCTCTATCGGGACGCCGCCGATGCGCGGACGCAGGATCTGGACGGGGCGATCCTCGCCGCGGGCGGCGTGCACGTGGAGCTGGGCGCGCTCGAACGCCTCGGCGAGCTCGTCCCCGGGGACGGGGCCGTCGAGCTCGTCAGCGATGCGCGCGTTTCCGGGATCTACGGCATGGACGCCCAGCTGGCGCTGGGAGCGCGGGCAAGCGGGAGCCACGAGCTCGCGCCGGGGGAGCAGGCGAAGAGCGTCGAGTCGCTCGAAGGGCTGTGGCACGCGCTGCGCCTGGAGCGTGGGGGCACCCTCGTGGCGCTCGGAGGCGGCTGCGCGACGGACGCCGCCGGGTTCGCCGCCGCCACGTATCTCCGCGGTATCGACTGGGTGCCCGTGCCGACGACGCTGGTGGGTCAGGTCGACGCCGCCATCGGGGGCAAGACCGCAATCGACCTGCCGGGCGGGAAGAACCTGGTTGGCGCCTTCCACTGGCCGGTGCGCACGGTGATCGACCCCGCCACCCTGGAGACGCTGCCCGAGGCCGAGCTCGCGAACGGCCTCGCGGAGGTGGTGAAGACCGGCCTTTTGGCGGGCGAGCCGCTCTGGGAACTCCCGCGCCCGGAACAGGTGCGTCGCTGCGCGACGTTCAAGACCGGCGTGTGCCTCGGCGACCCACACGACCGCGCCGGGCGCGCGCAGCTCAACCTCGGTCACACCTTCGCGCACGCGTTGGAAGCGGCAGCGGGCTTCGACCTCCCTCACGGCCGTGCCGTCGCGCTCGGGCTGCTGGCGGCGCTGCGACTCTCCGGGCTCGACACGTCGGCGGTCGAGGAGACGCTCCGGCCCGAGCCCGTCAGGGTCGATCGCGAGCTTGCCTGGGCGGCGCTCGCCCGGGACAAGAAGGTCGTGGGCGGGGTTCCGCGGCTCGTTCTCCTCGCGGAGCCCGGGCGGCCGCTGCTCGGCGTCGAGCGTCCGCCCGCCGAGGTGCGCGCGGCCCTCGACTCGCTGATCGCCGGATAGAGTCCCGCGGTGCGCATCGCCGTCCTCAACGGAGTCAACCTCGACGTGCTCGACCGCCGCGATGCAGGCCACTACGGCGGGCTGACGCTCGCCGATCTCGAGAGCCGGATCTACGCGTGGTCGAAAGAGTTCGAGTGCACGACCCGCTGCCGGCAGACGAACCACGAGGGTCAGTTCATCGACTGGTGCCACGACGCCCTCGACTGGGCCGACGGCGTCATCATCAACCCGGGTGCCTGGTCGCACTACAGCTATGCGATCCGCGACGCCGTCGAGCTGTTCAAGGCGCCAGTCGTCGAGGTGCACCTCTCGAAGATCGAAGCGCGGGAAGAGTGGCGGCGGGTGTCGGTGATCGGCGACCTGGCGACCAAGCGCGTCTCGGGGGAGGGCCCCGAGGGCTACCGCACGGCGATCGAGTTCCTCGCCTCGCGCCGAGGTGACGCATGAGCCGGATCGAGCGTCTGGCCGCTCTGCTCGAAGAGCCGCTGCTCGTCACCAGCAGTGTCAACGTTCGCTACTTGACGGGCCTCCAGAGCTCGAACGCCGCCGTCCTCGTCGACCCCGACGGCGAGGCGACCCTCTTCACCGACTTTCGCTACGCACAGAAGGCGGGCGCGATCGACGGCGTTCGCTTCCAGCGGACGGCCCGTGCGGTGCTCGGGGACCTCGCGACGCGGCTCGCGGGCCGCAGGATCGGGATCGAGGCGCATGTGCTCACCGTCGCGAGTCACGAGCAGCTCCGCGACGGCGGCGTCGAGACCATTTCGCGCAGCGGCATCGTGGAGCGGTTGCGCGCGGTCAAGGAGCCCGAGGAGATCGAGACGATGCGTGCCGCGGCCGCGATCTCGGACCGGGTGTTCGCAGCGCTCGCCGAGGAGCGGTTCACCGGCCGCACGGAGGTGGAGCTGGCGTGGCGCGTCCGGGAGCTCTTCCACGAGCATGGCTCCTCGGAGCAGGCTTTCGACACGATCGTCGCGGCGGCCGAGAACGGCGCCAGCCCGCATGCAGATGTGCGGGACGTCCCGATTCCGGCGAACACACTCGTCACGATCGACGCCGGCTGCCGGGTCGGCGGCTACGCGTCGGACTGCACGCGGACGTTCGCTACGGGCGACCTCCCGGACGAGCTCGCGCGCGCGTACGACGTCTGCCTGGAGGCCCAGCTCGCGGCGCTCGAGGAATACGGTCCCGGTGTCAGCGGCCGGGATGTGGACGCAGCGGCGCGCGATGTGATCTCGGCGGCCGGCTGGGGTGAGCAATTCGGGCATGGCCTCGGGCACGGGATCGGGCTCGAGGTGCACGAAGCGCCGGCGGTGCGCGCGGAGTCCACGGACACGCTGGAGGCCGGCAACGTCGCCAGCTGTGAGCCAGGGATCTACCTGCCGGGCGTCGGCGGGGTGCGGATCGAGGACCTGGTGCTCGTCACCGACACGGGCAGCGAGCGGCTGACCCACGCGAGCAAGGATCTGACCACCGTCCGGTAACCTGCGGCGTCGTGGCCGAGGTCGTCTCCACCAACGAGTTCAAGACCGGCATGCACATCGAGCTGGAAGGCTCGGTGTGGCGGATCGTCGATTTCCAGCACGTGAAGCCCGGGAAGGGCGGCGCCTTCGTGCGCACCAAGGTGAAGAGCGTCAATTCCGGCTCGGTCGTCGACAAGACCTTCCGAGCGGGCGAGAAGTTCCCGCGCATCTTCACCGAGGTCAAGAACATGCAGTACCTCTACGACTCGGGCGACGAGGTCGTGTTCATGGACGAGCAGACGTACGAGCAGCTCTCGATGCCGCACGCCGCCCTCGAGGACGAGCTCCCCTACATGCAGCCCTCGACACCCGTGCAGCTGCTCTTCGTCGGCGGCCAGCCGAGTGGCGTGCAGCTCCCGTCGTCGATCGAGCTGTCGGTCACCGATACCGAGCCCGGGGTCAAGGGGGACACGGTCTCCAACGTGACGAAGCCGGCGACCCTCGAGACCGGGGCAGTCGTCGCCGTACCGCTCTTCGTGAACGTCGGGGACCGGATCAAGGTCGATCCCCGTGAGGGCCGCTACATCTCTCGCGCCTAGTTAGGCTGGGCCCGTGCCGCGGCTCGTAGACACCACGATTCGCCTGCTCTCGCAGGAGCCGTTGGCCGGCAAGGTCCCCACGGCCGAGCTGCTCTCGCTCGCGGAGGTGCTCGACAAGGCCGGCTTCGCGTGTCTCGAAGTGTCCGGGGGCGGGGTCTTCGACGCGGCAGTGCGCCGCGGAGTGGAGAGCCCCTGGGAGCGCATCAGGGCGCTGAAGAGCCGCACGACGACGCCGCTCGGGCTCGCGCTGCGCGGCCGCTTCCTGGTCGGTTCGCGCCCGGTCGGCGGCGACTTCGTCCGTCGCTTCGTCGCGTCGGCGGCCGAGAACGGCATCGGCGTCTTCCGGCTGCACGATCCCCTGAACGATGTCTCGAACCTGCGTGAGGCCGGCGAAGCGATCGTCGGCGCCGGCCAGGAGTTCCATGCCGGGCTCGTCTACAGCCCCGGGGGAGACGGGGCGGCCGACGCGCTCGTCGAGCAGGCTCGCGAGCTCCCCGGGCTGAACGCGACACGAGCGCTGATCCACGATCCGACCGGAGGCTTGCAGCCCCACGAGGCGGGCGAGCTCGTCGCCCGCGTGGCCGAGGCCTCGGGGCTGCCCGTCGGCTTCTACTGCCAGGGGGCGAGTGGCAGCGGCATGGCCGATTCGATCGAGGCCGCGCGCGCGGGTGCCGACCTGATCGCCTGCGCCGTCTATCCGCTCGCTCTCTCCCTGCATCGCGTCGCAGGCGAGTCGCTCGCATCCGCACTCGATGGCATGGGGCTTCCCACCGGCATCGACGTCGACCGGCTCTGGGCAGCGTCCGACCTCGTCGACGAGCACATCGGAGACGAGATCGTGACGCCGCATGCCCCGCGCCTCGCGGTCCGCGCGGCGGAGTACGACCTGCCGACCGGCCTCGTCGCTGCGCTCGACACGCACCTGCGGGCGCATTCCGCCGGCGACCGGCTGCTGGAGGCGCTGGAGGAGCTGCAGACGATCCGCCGCGAGACCGGCTGGCCGCCGCTCGCCGCGCCGATCGGCCAGATCCTCGCCTCGCAGGCGTTGATCCACGTGCTCTCGGCACGCCGTTACGGCACGGTCGTGGACGAGTTTCGCGCCCTCGTGCAGGGCCGCTACGGCAGCCCGCCCGCAAAGGTCGATCCGACGGTCGCGCGGGCGGTGCGTCTGCTCTCCGACGGGATCCCGCTCGACGAGGACCCGCCAAGCGCCGAGGACGTCCGCCAGGAGGCCGAAGGGCTCGCGGCGAGCGAGGAGGAGCTCGTCCTGATCGCGCTCTTCGGCGAGGAGGCGGAAGCCCTGCTCCGCACGATCCGCGCGCGAGCGACGCGCGAGGACTTCGGCACGCCGACGCTCGAGAAGAGCCGTGAGCAGACGATTCGCGAGCTCGTCCGCATCGTGCAGGAGAGCGGCGTCGCCGAGGTCGAGATCGAGGACGAGGGCATGCGCGTCTCCGTCAAGCGCACCGAGGAGCGGTCCGAGCTCGACCTTTCCGCTGCGCCGCTCGCCGAGGACGAGCTCGCCGATCTACCGGTGCTGCCCGCTGCCGCGGCCGGCGCGATTCGCGTCGAGTCGCCGATGGTCGGCGTCTTCTACCGTGCCGCCGAGCCCGGTGCGGCTCCGTTCGTGGACGTCGGCGACGTTGTCGCGCCCGGGCAGACGCTCTGCATGCTCGAGGCGATGAAGCTCTTCAACGAGCTCAAGGCCGACGCGGCCGGCCGGGTGACGGCGATTCACGCGGACAACGGCAAGCCGGTCGAGTTCGGACAGCTCCTGTTCGAGCTGGAGCCGATCGTCGGGCCTCCCACCCTCTGATGTTCAGTCGCGTCCTGGTGGCGAACCGCGGCGAGATCGCCGTCCGCGTGATTCGCGCGATCCACGAGCTCGGGGGGGAGGCGGTCGCGATCTATTCGACCGCGGATGCCGACTCGCTCCATGTGCGACTCGCCGACCGCGCCGTCCGCATCGGGCCGCCGTCGGCGTCGGAGAGCTACCTGCGGATTTCCTCTGTGATCGCCGCCGCCGAGACGACCGGTTGCGAGGCGGTGCATCCGGGTTACGGCTTTCTCTCGGAGAATCCGGCCTTCGTCCGCGCCTGCGAGGACAACGACCTCGTCTTCGTCGGGCCGGGCGCGGACGTGATGGAGCGGATGGGAGACAAGGCGCAGGCCAAGGCCGAAATGAAGGCAGCGGGCGTGCCGCTCGTCCCAGGCACCGAGGGCGGCGCCACGCTCGCCGAGGTTCGGACGGCTGCGGGCGAGCTCGGGTTTCCCGTGCTCCTGAAGGCGGTCTCGGGCGGGGGCGGGAAAGGCATGCGACTCGTGCACGGGCCGGACGAGCTCCAGGCTGCGTACTCGACCGCGCGTGCAGAGGCGGAAGCGGCTTTCTCGGACGGAGCGCTCTACCTCGAGAAGGCGCTCGTCCCGGCGCGGCACGTCGAGATCCAGGTGTTGTGCGACAAGGACGGCGGCGTGCTCACGCTGGGCGAGCGCGAGTGCTCGATCCAGCGCCGCCACCAGAAGCTGATCGAAGAGTCGCCGTCGCCCGCGCTCGATCCGGAGACGCGCGAGCAGATGGAGGCCGCGGCCGAGCGCGCCTGCCGCACGATCGGGTACGAGAACGCCGGCACCTTCGAGTTCCTGCTCGGAGAGGACGGCACCTTCCACTTCATCGAGCTCAACGCGCGACTCCAGGTCGAGCACCCAGTGACCGAAGCCGTCACCGGTCTCGACTTGGTCGAGCAGCAACTACTGATCGCGGACGGTCGAGCGCTCGGTGACGCCGTGCTCGCCAGCAGCAGCCGTGGTCACGCTATCGAGGCGCGCGTCTACGCCGAAGATCCGTCGCGCAATTTCATGCCCCAACCCGGTCGCATCGACGAGCTAGTCTGGCCGGAGGGGGAGGGGATTCGTGTCGACGCCGGTGTGAGCGCAGGTCTCGACGTCACTCCGCATTACGATCCGATGCTGGCCAAGATCATCGCCTTCGCGCCTGACCGCACGACCGCCATCGC
>DATLDK010000018.1:0-15937 GCA_035525905.1 Gaiellaceae bacterium
CGGGGCGGCATCACCGGCGTTACGGGTTCGCGCTCGTCCACGTCAGGTAGCTCTCGAGGAGATGGGCTGCGGCGCGGGCATCCTCCGGCGATCGAGCCGACGGACCGGACGCGGCCAGTGCGGTCGTGAAGCGCTCGTCGAACGACTCGACCGGCACGTCGACCGCCGCGCGGAGAGCGCTCAAAAACCGGGCGGTCTCGTCCGCCTGGGCGCCGTGCTCGCCTTTGAGCGTCAGCGGCAGGCCGACCACGATCCGCTCTGCTCCCTCCGCCACGATCAGCTCGGCGAGCCGGCGAAGCCCGGGCTCGCTCGCTGCGCGCTCGACGACGGTGAGCGGACGAGCCAGCGTTCCGGTGGCGTCTGAGATCGCGACGCCGGTTCGTGCGGCGCCGTAGTCGAGCGCGAGGACCTTCACTACCGGAGCGCCTCGATGATCGTCCGCTCGGCCAGCTCGACGGCCTCCGGCAGACGCTCGGGCTCCTTGCCTCCGGCCCGCGCCATCGTCGGCCGGCCCCCGCCCCTCCCGCCGATGAGCGCTGCGGCCTCGCGAATCACGTCGCCCGCGTTGACGCCGCGAGCCTCCAGCGACTTGTCGAGGTTGATCAGCAGCTGGGCGGTTCCGTCGTTGCGGGCGCCGACGATCACGGCCGCCGGCGCGCGCTGCTGCTTCAGCCGGTCGGAGACGTCGAGCGGGTCGCCGCTCTCGACGTCGACGACGAGCACGTTCACTCCGCCGGCCTCGGTCTCTCGGGTGACGACGAACCGGGCCTCCGCCTTTCCGGCCGCCGGGGACTCCTTGGTCTCCTTGCGCAGCCGTCCGAGATCGGCGCGCAGCTGCTCGGCCTCGAGCGCGCGGGCGTGCAGCAGCGCGTAGGCCTCACCCGACGTGACCGCCTCGACCCGGCGCGCACCGGAACCGACGGAGCCCTCGGAGAGGATCACGAACGGGCCGATCTCGGCCGTCGAGCGCACGTGAGTTCCCCCGCAGAGCTCGCGCGAGAAGCCGTCGATGTCGACCACGCGCACGATGTCGCCGTACTTCTCGCCGAACAGCATCTGGGCGCCGAGCTTGCGGGCCTCGTCGATCGGCGTCTCGTAGATCCGCACCGAGCGGTTGGCGAAGATCTGCTCGTTCACGATGCGCTCGACCTCGACGCGCTCCTCCTGCGTCAACGCTCGGTCGTGCGTGAAGTCGAAGCGGAGCTTGTCCGGCCGCACTGCCGAGCCGGCCTGCTTGACGTGGTCGCCGAGCACGCGCCGGAGAGCCTCGTGGAGGAGGTGCGTCGCGGTGTGGTTCGCCATCGTCGGGAAGCGAACCGACCAGGGGACCACCGCGCGCACGCGATCGCCGGCCGCGAAGCCTTCGCCTCGCAGGATCAGGATCTGGTCGTTCCCGACCAGCCGCTCGACGCCGACGAGCTCGGCCCGGCTCGATCCGTCGTCCTTCTCGACGTAACCGGCGTCCCGCACCTGACCGCCGCCGTCGGGGTAGAACGGCGACTCCCTCAACTTCGCCTCGAACGTACCGTCGCCGCGGTCGACGTACGCGCCGACCTGCGTGAGGACGTCCAGCTTCTCGTAGCCCACGAAGTCCGTGTCGAACGTGACGTCGCCGATCAGGCGGATCGGAACCGTCACCGTCGAGCGCGAGCGCTCGCGCTGCTCGTGCATCAGCTCCGCGTAGCGATCCTCGTCGACCGGCAGGCCGCGCTCCTGCGCGAGCTCGCGCGTGAGCTCGATCGGGAACCCGTACGTGTCGTGCAGCTTGAACGCCGCATCGCCGCTCAACTCGGTGCTGCTCGCAAGGTCGTCGAAGATCGCCATCCCGCGCGTGAGGGTGCGCTCGAACTGGTCCTCCTCGGCCTTGACGACGCGTTGAATGTCCGCGGCGTGCGCGCGCAGCTCGGGAAAGGCGTCGCCCATCTGATCGACGACGACGTCCGTCAGGCGCCACAGCTCGTCCAGTCCGATCGTCTGCGCCTGCTGGACCGCGCGCCGGATCACCCGGCGGAGCACGTACCCGCGACCCTCGTTGGACGGCTGCACCCCGTCGGCGACGAGGAACGTCATCCCGCGTCCGTGGTCGGCCAGGATCCGATGGGCCTTCGTCGCCTGCTCGGACTCGCCGACGGCGACGCCGCTCTCCTTCGCGACCCAGTCCATGATCGCCTGGTAGCCGTCGGTGTCGTAGACGGAGCGGACGTCCTGGACGATCGCCGCCAGACGCTCCAGGCCCATCCCGGTGTCGATGTTCTGCTGTGGCAGCGGCGTCAGGGTTCCGTCCTCGTGTTGCTCGTACTCCATGAAGACGAGGTTCCAGAACTCGAGGTAGCGGTCGCACCGAGGGCACGCCGGGGCGCAGCTCGGATCGCCGCAGCCGTGCTCAGCACCCCAGTCCCAGTAGATCTCGGAGTCGGGGCCGCAGGGCCCGGGCCCGCCGACGGACCAAAAGTTCTCGGAGCTCGGGAGCGCGACGATCCGCTCCGGCGGCATCCCGATCTTTTCCCACTCCTCGATGGCCACCTGATCGGGGCCGAGCTCGAAGAGGGGGTCGCCGGCATGCACGGTCACCCAAATCCGGTTCCAGTCGAGCATCAGGCGGTTCTGAATGAAGTCCGTCGCGTACTCGATCGCACCGGCCTTGAAGTAGCGCCCGAACGAGAAGTTCCCGAGCATCTCGAAGAACGTCAGGTGATGGCCGTCGCGCCCGACCTCGTCGATGTCCGGTGTCCGGAAGCACTTTTGCGACGTGCAGGTCAGCGACGCCGGCGGCTGCTCGCGGCCGAGGAAGTAGGGCATCTGCGGCTGCATGCCCGCAGTCGTCAGCAGCGTCGAATGGTCGTCCGCGCGCGGCACGAGCGGCCAAGAGGGCAGGCGCTTGTGGCCCTGCTCCTCGAAGTAGGACAGGAAGCCCTCGCGCAGCTCGGCAGACGTTCTCACCCTGGGATTCTAGGGGCGGGCTAGGAGGCGCGACGCTTGGACGCCGACGCGGCCTCGAGCTGCTCGTCGGTCGCGATCTCGTCGCGGATCTTGTCGAGCGCGCGGCGGATCAGACGGGAGACGTGCATCTGGGAGATCCCGACCTGCTGCGCGATCTGGCTCTGGGTGAGGCCGTCGAAGAAGCGCAGGTGGAGGATTCGGCGCTCCCGTTCGTCCAGGGCTCGGAAGCCAGGGGCGAGCACGGCTCGATCCTCCGACACGGAGTACTGGTGCTCTTCGGTTCCCAGCGACTCGAGGGGGTCGAGCTCGCCGTCCTCGTCGGAACCGCCGGCCGAGAGCGAGAGCGAGGTGTATGCGCGGCCCGACTCGAGCGCTTCGAGGACGAGCTCCTCCTCGACGCCTGCCGCCTTCGCCAGCTCTGGGATCGTCGGCGAGCGCCCGAGCTGCACGGTCTGCTCCTCGACGATCTTCGAAAGCTGGACATTGAGCTCCTGTAGCCCCCGCGGAACGCGCACGGCCCAGCCCTTGTCGCGGAAGTGGCGCTTGATCTCGCCGATGATGTTCGGCGTCGCGTACGTCGTCAGCTCGACGCCGCGGTCGATGTCGAACCGGTCGATGGCCTTGATCAGGCCGATGCAGCCGATCTGGACGAGGTCGTCGAGCTGCTCGCCGCGATAGGCGTAACGCCGAGCGAGAGAGCGCACGAGCGAGAGGTACTGCTCGATCAGCTGCTCGCGTGCGGCGAGGTCGCCTTGCTCGTGGTAGCGGCGGAGCAGCGCCTTGTCGGAGAGGCGCGTCACGTCTCGGTCCCGGCCAACACGTAGCCCTTGCGCAGCTCGACCCACGCGCCGCCGTCCTCCTCCCTCACCGAGACGCTGTCCATGGTCGTCTCGAGCAGCCGGCGAAGGTCGAGGCCCTCGCCCGGCCTTTCGTCGAGCGCGGACGCCGTTTTCGCCGCGAACGGCCCGACGCTGGCCTCGATCATGTCGCTGCCGACCCGGAAGACGATGGCGACCTCGCGCTCGTCCTCCTCGTCGTGCTCGAGCAGGGCGTCGAGCGCGAGCTGCACGTCGTCGAGTACGTCGAGGGTTACGTCATGCCGGGCGGCGATCCCTCCCACGACGAGGTCGGCCACCGCTGAGAACGGGCGCTCTCGCGGAATGTGGATCGTGAACTCGTCCATTACGGTTACGCGTCTTCGGTCGCGCGGAGCTCGTCTCCGAGGTCGCGCTCGCGCCTGGCGGCTGCTTCCTTGGCGGTGCGAACCGCCTCCGACCAGTCGCGGTGCGCCTTCAGGGAAGAGGCGCCGTGCGTGACGCCCGCGGCGAGGCCCGAGATCTTCTGCACCGGCCGGGCGATCGCCATGCTCACCGCGCGAACGGCTGTGTCGACGCTGTCGGCCATGTCCACTGCGCTGTCCGTCACCCGATCCACCTTGTCCAGCTGCCCGTTCACCTTGTCGACGCTCTCACCGACCTTGTGAATGACCGGCAGCAGCTCGCTCTCCGTGCCTTTGATGAACGAAGAAAGGCGCCCAAAGGTTCCGCCCAGGCGGAAGAACGCGTAACCGAGCCCGGCCCCGACCGCGCAGAGGAAGAGCGCGAGGGCGTACTTGGCGACATCGCCGGCTGTAGCTAGCAGGTACACGCGGCCATCCTAGTTGCGACCCGCGGACAACACCACGCCGCAGCCCACGACCGCGCCCGTCTCGTCGTACAGGACTGCGATCTGCCCGGGCGCGACGCCGTAGGCCGGCCGCTCTAGCTCGAGCGAGAATCCGTCGTCGTGCGCACGGACCGCCGACGGGATCGCGTCGGAGCGGTACCTCAGTTTCGCCTCCGCGCGATCGACCGGGATATGGAGGACGCCGCGCACGTGGACGGTCCTGCAGGCGAGCGAGCCCCGGGGGCCCACGACCAGCGTGTTCGTCGCTGCGTCGGAGCGGAGGGCGTACAGCGGCTCCGGGGCGGAGACCCCGATCCCCCGGCGCTGGCCCGGCGTATAGCGCCAGAAGCCGTCGTGACGTCCGAGCTCGCGGCCGTCCTCGTCGACGATCGATCCGTCGGCCCGACCCAGACCCCGGCGTTCCAGGAACGCGCGATAGTCGTCGCCGGCGAGGAAGCAGGCTTCCTGGCTTTCACGGCGCTCCGCCACCTCGAGGCCTGCGGCGACAGCATGCGCACGGGTCTCCCTCTTCGTGAGCTCGCCGAGGGGGAACTCGATCCGATGGAGGCATGCCGGATCGAGCGGCGCGAGCATGTACGACTGGTCCTTGCCGCTGTCGGCCGCCCGCGCGAGCAGCAGCCGATCCCCGCGCTCCACGACCCGCGCGTAATGGCCGGTCCAGAGCTTGGACGCGCCCGCTCGCTCGGCGAACCGGAGCAGCTCGTCGAAGCGAAAGTCCCCGTTGCACCGCCCGCACGGGTTCGGAGTCTCGCCGCGGGCGTAGGAGGCAACGAAGGGGTCGACGACGGCGCGGCGGAACGCGTCGCGCAGGTCCAACGTCACGTGCGGCAGCCCGAGCGAGTGGCACGTTTCGCGGGCCGCGATGACGGCGTCGGGGGAGCAGCACGCGCGCTCCGAATCGGGGCCCGCCGGATCCAGCCAGAGTCTCAGCGTCACGCCGACGGCGCGCGGGCCGGCGCGGAGCAGCGCGACTGCGCTGTCGACGCCGCCGCTCATCGCGACCGCCACGCGACCCGGATCGGGAGCAGCCGTGAAGACGTCCGCCAGCGCGTTCGCGAGCGCGTCGGCAGCGAGCGTCTCGCCCGGGACGGCGGCGGCCTCCAACAGAGTCATTCCGGCGAGCGGCCGCGCGAGCCCGGGTGCGTCCGCCTCGACGATGCGGTCTCCGTCGACGGTCAGCCGCACGAACGCGAGCTCGGCTCCGCGGGCGGAGTCTCCGACGACCTCGATCATCCAGCCAGGCTAGCGGCTCGCCGTGCTTCACTTGCAGGCGTGGAAGGGCAGCGCGAGGGCGTGGCATGGGCGCTGCTCGGGGTCGTGCTCTTCTCGTTCTCGGTGCCGCTGACGAAGGTGGCGGTCGACGGATTCGACCCGTTCCTGACAGCGACGGGCCGCGCAGCGATAGCTGGCTCGCTGGCCGTGGCTCTGATCGTGTGGCGCCGCGTGCCTCTGCCGCCGCGCGAGCAGGTGCGGCCGCTCGTGATGACGATGCTCGGTGCCGTCTTTGGCTGGCCGATTCTGCTCGCCCTGGCGCTGCAGCGAACTACCTCGGCGCACGCAGCCGTGATCGCGGCGTTCATGCCGCTGACGACGGCGTTGATCGCCGTGCTGCGCACGCACGAGCGCGTGTCGTGGCAGTTCTGGGTCGCGGCGGGCACCGGCACCTCCGCACTGCTCGCCTTCGCGCTCTCGCGCGGCGGCGCCGAGGGCGGGGATGCGGTCGCGGACGCTCTTGTCGCCTGCGCGGTCGTCGCGTCGTCGTGGTGCTACGTCGAGGGCGCCTCGGTGACGAAGGCGATGCCGGGATGGCAGGTGATCTCGTGGGTCGTCGTGCTGGCGTTGCCCATCACCGTGCCAGCCTCCGGGATCATCTGGTGGATGACGCACGCGCACCACGACCCGACCGCGGGCGCGTGGACGTCGATCGTGCTGCTCGGCGTCTCGTCCATGTACCTCGGGTTCTTTGCGTGGTACCGAGGCCTCGCGCTGGCCGGGATCGCGCGCGGCGGCCAGGTGCAGCAATTACAGGCGCTGCTGACCCTCGTCTGGTCGGCACTCCTGCTCCGGGAGCACGTGACGCGCGTGACCGTGCTCGCGGCCGTCGCCGTGATCGTGTGCGTCGTCTGGGCGCAGCGGGCGCGAATCCCCGCGGAGGCCGCGCCGCAATAGGCACGTCGGAAAGGTGCCCTGACCCTGCCGATGCTTCCTTACGCCGATGCGAACCTGCCTTAGCAGGTGGGTGCCGTGCCGGCCATCGACGGGTGAGGTCTAGACCGAACCCAGGCTCCCGTCACGTGAGCGTTGGTTCACGTTTACGCGCAAGGCCACGTACAGGGTCGAGCGCACGCATTGTAGTCACCGCGTGGCGAAGCGCCAGCGGATCTGCTGCGTACCCTCGATCCCCAGCTGCTGCGCGAGCGCCTCGGTCAGCTCGAACTGACGGCCGGGCTGTTTCAACTTGGTGTCGATCACCTCGGTGAGCACCTGAGCGCCGCCGTAGCTGATGTAGATCTTCGCGCCGCACGGCAACACCGGATGGCTGACGCCGAGCGAGCGTGCGGTCAGGATCCGAGCACAGGTCGTTCGTTCGGCGTCGCGCGGAGCGCCGCGCGAGCCCGCGAGGGCGGTGTACCAGCCACCGCCCCCCGCGACCGGCACCTGCGCGGGCCCGGTCGTTGTCTCGTCGGCCGCACTCCCCGTGAGCGCGAGGACGGCCACGCCGGCCACGAGTGCGACCGCTGCCAGCGCGATCGTGCGCTGGAGGATGTTCAGGTTCACCGCGATCGGCCTGCGACGAGCTCGCCGAACGACTCGCGCACGAGTGCGTCGAAGTCCGTCGGCAGCAGTCCGTCGGGAGATGCGAACTCACGCAGGTAGACCAGCAAATAGCCCCATTCCTCGTCACGGATGGGATCTGCGCCCGACCGCTCGCGCGCCATCCGCTCGATCTCCCAGACGTTCCACTCCTGCGGCTCAGCCCGCACCGGCAGCGTCGCGACCCGCGCGGGAGGTGGCGGTGAGGAAACGACGGGATCCGGCTCCGGCTCGGACTCGGGCTCCGGGACTGCCGCGAGCTGCGCCGCCACAGCCACCCGCTCCGGCTCCGGTTCCGGCTCTGGCTCCGGCTCGGGCTCCGGTTCCGGCTCGGGCTCCGGTTCCGGCTCGGGCTCCACCTCATCGGCCACGACAGGCTGCGGCTCCGCCGGCTGAGGCTCCGAGGTCGGCATGGGTTCGGGTTCGGGTTCCGGTTCCGGCTCCGGTTCCGGCTCCGGTTCGGGTTCCGGCTCCGGCGCGGCGGCCTCGTCCAGCCAGACCTCCTGCACCACGCGCGGGGCCGGAGTGACGACGAGCTGCTCGACGTCGAGGACGGCGACGGGCTCGGGCTCGGGTTCGGCCGCAACGACGCGCTCGGCGGGGCTGACGGCACGGGACGCGGCCCACTCGACGACGACCGTCGCGAGATAGGCGACCAGCATCACCGCGATGATCGCCGTCGTACTCAGATGGAGGAGCCCGGCGACGGCGGCGGCAGCTACGAGAAAGCAAGCTTCGAGCGCGAAGCGCGGCCAGAGTCGACCGAGCATGGGCTAGTGCTCGGGGTCAGGCTCCCCGTCTTCGTCCGGAACCTGCTCGGTGGGGGCAGCAGCGGACGGCGTGACGGGGGGAGCGGCCGGCGGAGCTTCCTCGTTGCTCTCGGCGTCGACCGGTTCAGGCGGGGAAAGGGGCGGCTCGGACGTGGGAGGGGCCGCGATCGCCTGCGCGGGACGCGCAGGTGCTGCGGGCGTCGCCGTACGGGCGATCTCGCTGTCGTTCGCGTCGACGATCGACTGCACCACCTGGCTGATCGCAGGTTCACCGAGCCCGGCGGCCGCGAGCAGCTGCTCGGCGCCCTTCTGGGCCCGGGCCATGACGGCGGTCGCCTGCGCGCGGGCCCACTCGAGGGTCTGCTCGACCTCCGCACGGGCGGAGTTCGTGAGCTCGGTCGCCTGGTGTCGCGCCTGCTCCAGGAGCCGGTTCCCGCGCGTCTCGGCCTCCCGGAGCTCACGCGTGGCGTCGGCATTGGCCTTGCCGAGCAGGTCTCGCGCCTCGGCTTTCGCGGCGGTCAGAATCTCGGAGCGCTGGCGTTCCGACTCGTTGCGGAAACGCTCGACCTCGGCCTCGCGCTCGTGGAGCTCGTTCTGCTTTCTGCGCACTTCCTCCTCGGTTCGCTGCAGCTGCGTCGCCGAGGCGGCCTGAGCGTCGCGCTCCAGCGTGTCGGCGAACTCCGCGGCCGCGCGGATGAGATGGAGGGAGTCCATCCGGACGGCGTGTCCGGTCGGCTCGACGTTGGACGTCGTCCGGGCCGCTTGGAGGACACGTAGTTGCGCCTGTAGCTGAGCGGTGTGTCGCCGGAAGGCGTCGAAGGCCTCGCGCACGCCGCGCTCCTCGAATCCGTCGCCGGAGCGCTGGAGTTGCTCGACCGTCGGCAGTGCGGTCAGCCCCGCGGTCGAACGCTCTGAATCACCTGACGACATCACTCTCACGCTTTCTGGGGTCTGCGGCGGGGGCCGCCGTGCGGCCTGCCGGTGAAGTATGCCCGCTTCATCGGCTGGCCAGGGAAAAGATGTTAGTTCGGAGGCTCGACCAGTTGTATTCCGAGCTCGAGCAGCTGCTCCTGCGTGACGTCGGAGGGTGCGCCGCTCATCGGGTCGACGCCGGCCTGATTCTTCGGGAACGCAATCACGTCGCGAAGGTTCGGCTCGCCGGCGAGCACCATCGTCATGCGGTCGATTCCGAGCGCGATTCCACCCATCGGCGGGGCGCCCATCGCGAGCGCGTCGAGTAGGAAGCCGAACTTCGAGCGTTGCTCCGCCTCGCTCATCCCGAGCAGATCGAAGACCTGCGCCTGGATCCCCGGCTCGTGGATCCTGAAGCTCCCGCCGCCGAGCTCGTTGCCGTTCACGATCAGGTCATACGCGTGGGCCAGCGCGTGCTCGGGATCGTCCGAGAAGCGCTCCTCCCACTCCTTGGCGGGCCGAGTGAAGGGGTGATGGACAGCCGTCCATCGTCCCTCGTCCTCGTCACGCTCGAACATCGGGAAGTCGTAGACCCACAGGAACGTGAACACCTCATCGTCGATGAGGCCGAGCTCCCGGCCCAGGTGGGTCCGCAGGGCCCCGAGTACCCGCGACGTCGCGGGCCACGCGTCGGCCGCGAAGAGGACCGTCGAGGCGGGCTCCCCACGGAACAGCGCCAGCTCGTCCTGGGAGAGGAACTTCGCGATCGGCGAGCGCACCTCACCCTCGTCGTCGTAGACGAGGTAGGCGAGCCCCTTGGCGCCCCACTCCTTCGCCAGCTCCTCCAGCTTGGCGAGATCGCCGCGGCTGAGCTCCTGCGGCACGCGCAGGAAGCGCACCGCTTCCGCGGCGGCGAAGACGCCGAACTGCGACTCGCGGGTCGCGTCCGTTGCGTCCTCGATCTCGAGCGCGAACCGCGTATCCGGCTTGTCGCTGCCGAAACGCCGGTCCGCCTCGGCGAAGGTCATCCGTGGAAACGGCGTCTCGATCTCGATCCCGAGGCACTCGCGCCAGATCCGGGCATACATCCGCTCCATCACGTCGTAGAGGAGCTCCTGGTCGGGAAAGCTCATCTCGACGTCGAGCTGCGTGATCTCCTGGACGCGGTCGGCCCGTAGATCCTCATCCCGGAAGCAGATGGCGATCTGGTAGTAGCGATCGAAACCGGCGACCATGGTCAGCTGCTTCAGGATCTGCGGGCTCTGCGGGAGCGCGTAGAAGCGACCTTTCTGCAGGCGGCTCGGAACGACGAAGTCACGGGCGCCCTCGGGCGTCGGCTTGAACAGGATCGGCGTCTGGATGTCGAGGAAGCCGGCGGCCTCCATCTCGCGCCGGATGATTCCGACCATCTGCGCGCGCAGGCCGATGTTGCGCTGGAGCTTGTCGCGGCGGAGGTCGAGCCAGCGGTAGCGGAGTCGTAGCGTCTCGTCGACGTTCTCCTCGTCGAGCTGGAATGGCAGCGGGGTCGAGCGGCTGACGATCTGGAGCGACTCGACCTGGAGCTCCACCTCGCCGGTGGGCATGTTCTCGTTCACGGTCTCCGCGCTCCGCGCGACGAGCGTGCCCTCGGTGCGGAGGACGAACTCGTTCCGGATCTGGTGCGCCAGCTCGGCCGCCTGGGCCGCCAGCTCCGGGTTGATCACGAGCTGCGTGATCCCCGTCCGGTCCCGGAGATCGACGAACACGAGCCCGCCGTGGTCGCGGCGGCGCGCCGCCCACCCCGAGAGGGTCAGCTTCTCGCCGACGAGCTCCTTCGTGGGCTCGCCGCACATGTGGGTACGCCAGTTCATCCTGACAGTGTGGCCAAGAGCTCCGCGTGCGCGAGCGGTTGGTCGGGCTCACGGGCGCGGCGGAGGATCGCATCGTCCGCGCGGAGGATCACGGTCGTGTGGGCACCCGAGCGACCGGCCTGGGTCAGCTGGCCCTTGAGCGACCGGCCGGCGTAGTCGGTATCCGCGGCGATCCCCCGGTGACGGAGATCGCGCAGGAGCGGCGCGACGAGCTCCCGCGGTGCGTCCGGCTCGGCCGCGACGAAGACGTCGACCACCGGGGCGTCCGCGGTCGCCACGCTCTCGTCCTCCATTGCGATCAAGAGGCGCTCGATCCCGGCGCCGAAGCCGACACCAGGCGTCGGCGGGCCGCCGATCTCCTCGACGAGATAGTCGTAGCGGCCGCCTCCCGAGATGGTGGAGTTCTCGTTGTCCATCGGCCCGATGAACTCCCACGTCGTCCGCGAGTAGTAGTCGAGCCCGCGCACGAGCGTCGGCACGAGCGCGTAGCGAACAGCCGTGGCGTCGAGATCGGCGCGGACGGCGGCGAAGTGCTCGATGCAGGCTGCACAGAGAGACTCGCCGATCTTGGGCGCGGCCTCGAGCAGCCTGCGCATGGCCGGACTCTTGACGTCGAAGACCCGGAGTGGGCTCGTCGCCGCCTTTTCCCGCGTCTCTCCGTCCAGCTCCTGCTCGTGCTCGCCGAGCCAGCCCCCCAGCTTCTCCAGGTACGCGGGCCGGCATTCGCGGCAGCCGATCGAGTTCAGCTCCAGGCGATACTGCGTGATCCCGAGCCGCTGCAGCAGCGTGTCGTAGAGCTGGATGATCTCGGCGTCGATCGCGGGCTCGGCCGTGCCGATGGACTCGACCGAGAGCTGCCAGTGCTCGCGGTAGCGGCCCCGGCCGGGCTTGCCGTAGCGGTACATCGGGCCGATCGTGTACAGCTTCTGCGGCTGCGGCTCCTTGTGCAGGCCGTGCTCGATGTAGGCGCGGCAGATCGGCGCCGTTCCCTCGGGACGGAGGGTGACCGACCGCTCCGACCGGTCGGCGAAGGT
The DNA here is from genome assembly GCA_035525905.1 of Gaiellaceae bacterium. Lineage (GTDB taxonomy): Bacteria > Actinomycetota > Thermoleophilia > Gaiellales > Gaiellaceae > Gaiellasilicea. The sequence goes on from DATLDK010000018.1 coordinate 12,007, forward strand.
GTACATCTCCTTCTGCACGATGTCCGAGCCGGCGCCGGAGGTGCGCGTGAACAACTCGGTGTCCTCGAAGACCGGCGTCTGGATGCGGCGGTAGCCATAGAGCGAACAGAGTCGCTCCATCTCCCCCGTCACCCGCTGCCACGCGGGCTGCTCGGACGGAAGGATGTCGTGCGTGCCGCGCGGCCGTACGATTCTCATGCTCACGCGCGGAGCTCGGCCAGGAAGGGATTGCGGGCGAGCTCGTCACCGAGCGTCGTGGCAGGACCGTGGCCCGAGTAGACGATCGTCTCGGGCGGATACGCCTCGGTGAGCGACCGGATCGACTCGTGCAGAGCCTCCCAGTCACCGAACGGCAGGTCGGTCCGGCCGACCGACCTCGAAAAGAGGACGTCACCCGAGAAGAGACAGCCGTCGGCGTAGTAGGCGAGATGACCAGGCGAGTGCCCCGGAACGTGGCGCACCTGGAAGGAAATGCCCGCAGCGTCGATCGTCTCTCCGCCGCCGAGGAGCGTTGCCTCGCCTGCGAACGACCGTGTCGGGAATCCGGGGAAGAAATCGTTCGGCCGGCGGAAGACGTCGAGTTCCCCCTCCGGTAGCCAAACGGGTGCTGCCGTGCCTTCCGCCAGGTCGGCCAAGGCCCCGAAGTGGTCGAAGTGACTGTGCGTGAGGAGGATCGCCCCGCACGCGGCGCCCGACTGCGCGAGTCGGAGCCGGATCTCCGGCGCCGACGCGCCGGGATCGACGACGACCGCCTCGGTCGCAGAGCGATCGGCCCGAACGAGGTAGCAATTGGTCCCGATCTGGCCGAGCGACAGCTGGTCAACCACGAGCTTCATCGGCGGCTGAGTCTATCCTTGAGGCCGTGCAGAGCTGGAACCTGGTCGAGGTCGACGCGCCCGATGGAACACGGGATCCGCTCGTCGTCCACTCGGGCAACGAGGCGCGCGCTGTCCTGATCGTCCTCAACCCTGGCCAGGTGCTCGGAGACCACCAGGTGAAGGAGAACGCCTGGGTCACGGTCCTCGAAGGGCAGGTGGAGATCTCCGCGGGCGCCGAGTCCCTCGACGCGGGCCCGGGGACGCTCGTCCGCTTCGATCCGGACGAGCGGCACTCGCTGGCGAGCGCCCAGGGCGCTCGCGTGCTGCTGCTGCTCGCGCCCTGGCCGGGCGAGGGCCACTACCGCGGGTCGGCGGGCTAGCCCTTCTTTCCGTCGTCGAGCGCGCGGTGGAGCCGCCGCTGGTAGGAGCGGAACATCATCGTGTCCATGAAGTAGCTGAACGGCAGGAAGAAGGCCATCAGGACGAGGGTCTGGGTGATCTGCGTCGCCAGCGTCAGATCCTTGCCGAGCAGGATCACCGTGATGAGCATCAACGGGAAGAAGAGGAGGCCGCGCTTGAGGGTGCGGCGCGCCGAGGGTGGCTCGATCGTGCGCGGCTGGCGTCCTGCAGGCTGCCTTTTCGTCGCTCTAGCGTGTTTCGGCGCCGCGGTGCCGATCAGCTCACGGGCCTCATCGGGGTCGAGCTCTCGACCTTCGTCGTCGACGTAGACCTCTTCGTACTGGTGGCGCTTCAGCTTCTGCTGGCGGCGGATCTGCTTCTTCGACGGCATGCGGGTCAGTATGCCGCTCGCAACCAGGCGACGGCCCCGTCCTTGACGACGCCGGCGACCACCTCGCCCCCCACGTGGTAGGCGAGGTAACGCCAATCGGGCGCGCCGACGAGCGTCAGGTCTGCCGCGTACCCGGCCGCGATCCGTCCGAGCTTCGGCCGGCTGAGGACGTGCGCCGCGTTGACAGTACAGGCAACAAGCGCTTCGGCGGGGCTCAGATGAAGCTGCGTGGCGGCGAGGGAGCAGACGAGGGGCAGGCTCTCGCAGAACGAGCTCCCGGGATTGAAATCCGTCGCGAGCGCCACCGCCGCACCCGCATCGACGAGAGCGCGCGCCGGCGGCATCGGCCGGTCGAGGACTAGGGCGCTCGCCGGGAGCAGCACGCCGACGACGTCGCTCGAGGCGAGCATGGCGACCCCCTGCGGTCCCGTCACCTCCAGGTGGTCGACGGACTTCGCGCCGAGCTCGATCGCGAGGGCGATCGCTCCGGCTTCCGTGAACTGGTCGCCGTGGAGCCGCAGGGCGAGCCCCTGCGCGCGGCACGCTTCGAGATAGCGCCGGGCCTGGCGCGCGTCGAAGGCGCCGCGCTCCAGGAAGACGTCGGCCGCCTCCGCGAGCTGCGCCGCCGCCGGCAGGACCTCGGTGAGCACGAAGTCCAGATACGCGTCTGCGTCTTCGTACTCGGGAGGAACGGCATGCGCGCCCAGCCAGGTCGGAATGCCGCCCGCCGACCGGATGGCCCGCAGCGACGCGAGCTCGGTGTGGCCGTCGAGCCCGTAGCCAGACTTCCCTTCGAAGGTGGTCGTCCCGGCTCGAAGCATCCAGCTCCCGTGACGCTCGACGGCCTCCTCGAGCCCCTCGGCGCCGGCTGCCCGCGTGGCTCGGACCGTCGACAGAATGCCCCCGCCGGCAGCGTGCAGGTCCTCGTAGCTCGCCCCACCGGCGCGGAGGGAGAACTCGTCTACGCGATCGCCGCCGAACGCCGGGTGGGTGTGGCAGTCCACGAGCCCCGGAACGGCGCAGAGCCCGCGCCCGTCCACCTCGGAGACGTCGCCGCCCAGCGCGCCCAGGTCGCGCATCCGCCCGACCGCCTCGATCGTCGCCCCGTCACAGAGGACGTACGCGTCTTCGAGCAGGTGGAGCTCGGCGAGCCGCTTCCCCCGCAGCGGGGCGCCGCCTCCCGCAGGGCTGACGACCTGCGTTAGGTCACGGACGAGCAGCCTGGGCACGTTCAGACGCTCGGCAGGTCGAGACCGTGCTCGCGCGCGGCGTCGAGCGCCTCGTCATAGCCCGCGTCGGCGTGACGCATCACCCCTGTGCCCGGATCGGCTGCGAGCACACGTTCGAGCCGCTCGGCCGCCTCGACGGTGCCGTCGGCCAAGACCACCATGCCTGCGTGGATCGAGTTGCCGATCCCGACGCCGCCGCCGTGATGGACGCTGACCCAGGTCGCGCCCGCCGCCGTGTTCAGGAGCGCGTTCAGGATCGGCCAGTCCGCGATCGCGTCGGAGCCGTCCCGCATCGCCTCCGTCTCGCGGTACGGGGACGCCACCGAGCCCGAGTCGAGGTGATCGCGGCCGATCACCACGGGCGCGGCGACGGCGCCCGACCGGACGAGCTCGTTGATGGCGACACCAGCCTTGGCACGGTCGCCGTAGCCGAGCCAGCAAATCCGAGCCGGCAGTCCCTGGAAGGCCACGCGCTCGGGCGCGAGCTCGAGCCAGCGCAGGAGCAGCGCGTCCCCAGGAAAGAGCCGCCTCAGCTCGTCGTCGATCACCGCGATGTCGGCCGGATCGCCCGAGAGTGCGGCCCACCGGAAGGGGCCGATGCCGCGGCAGAAGAGCGGCCGGATATAGGCCGGGACGAAGCCCGGGTATGAGAAAGCGTCCTCTACGCCTGCCTCATAGGCCTCCCCGCGGAGGTTGTTCCCATAGTCGAAGACAAAGCTGCCGGCGCGGACGTATTCGAGGAGGCCCTCGACATGCCGCGCGATCGACTCGCGTGCGCGCCGCAGGTACTCGTCGGGGTCGGAAGCACGCAGCGAAGCCGCCTCCGCGACAGAGAGGCCGACCGGTACGTAGCCTGTCAACGGATCGTGCGCTGCCGTCTGATCGGTCACGAGGTCGAAAGATTCACGCTTTTGTGACAGCTCCGGCACGATCTCCGCCGCATTCCCCTCGACCGCCACCGAGAGCGCCCGCCCCTCGGCTGCCGCCGTTCGCACCCGTGCGACCCCGTCTTCCAGCGAGTCGGCGACCTCGTCGAGGTACCGCGTCTCGAGCCGCCTTTGGATACGGGAACGATCGACCTCGACGCAGAGGAT
>DATLDK010000161.1:0-6268 GCA_035525905.1 Gaiellaceae bacterium
AGGTGCGGCTTCGGGTCGCTGACGTCGACCGCGTTCAGCTTCCCGTTCGCGATCGCGTAGAGCGTGTTGCCGTCCGTCTTGACGATGTCGGGCTCGTCGACGCCTTCCTCCTGGACGTTCGTGCCGGAGTAGTCGACGCCCTGCTTGGGTGCGGAGGGAGCCGGAGCGCTCGCGCGGGTCGTCTCGGCGATTCCGATCTGCCCGCCGAGGCCGTAGGGGCCGACGAAGCGGCCGGCATTCGCCTTCGCGTAGGCCAGGAGCTGGCCGCAGGAGCCGAACGTGGTGAGGCGGGGCGCCTTCGCGGGCTCGGCTGCCGAACGGTCGGCGGTGCCGACGAGAGCGGCGGCGACGAGGAGCACGAAGGCCGCCGGCAGCACGACCCGTGTCGAAAAGTGCATCACGCCCGTTATACGTAACAACGGACCCGAACGTCACCTCAAAAGTGTGAAGTCTTCGGACTCCGGGAACAACTGGGACACGAGGGCGTGTCGAAGCGACAGGGACACGAAAGGAGCACCGAATGAGCTTGCTCTGGATCATCTTGATCGTCGTGCTCGTGCTTGCACTGCTCGGCTTCTTCGGCCGCGGCCGCTACTAAATAGGCCGTACCGAGCGAGGGATTAGGCCGTCCGGCACTCGCCGGGCGGCCTTTTTTCAGCGACTATGGGAAGGTGGACCTACTCGTCGCCGACGTTCTCGCCCGCGCTGACCACGCCGGCCCCTTGCCCAAGCTCGGCGGCATGGCCCGTCCGAACGGGGTTGTCATCGTCAGCGAGCACTACTGGGCGTTCGCGACGAGCACGGGCGAGCTGCACGAGGGCGAGATGCCCAGCAAGCACCGGTCGGCCGCCCGCATTCCACTCGTCCGGGGCCTGATGCAGCTGGTGGCCTCGATGGCGCCCCTCGTCCGCGGACGCGGCGTCGCGCGCCTGCGCGAACGTCTCTTCCTGCTCGTCGCGATGCTCGCGCCCCTCTGCTTCGTTCTGCTCCCGAGCCGGCTCGAGCTTCCGGCCGGAATCCTGACGACGGCGCTGATCCTGGTCTGGCTCTTCCGCGGACGCACCCTGCGCCTCCACGGCGCCGAGCACCGCGCGATCGCCGCTGCCGAGGAGCGCTCGCTCGCGGCCACGTGGAACGGTGAGGCCAGGCCCAGCCGCTTCTCGCCCCGCTGCGGCACCAACTTTGCTGCGCTTGCAATTCCCGTCACAGCGCTCTTCGACCGCGTCGCGCCGACGACCGTCGCCCCCACGTTCATGAGTGGGCTCGTCGCCGTCGTCGCGATCGGCGTGACGATGGAGCTCTGGAAGGCGGTGCAGCACCCGTCCGGTTTGCTGCGGGGTCTTCTCCTGCCCGGCCTGGCCCTGCAGCGTGTGACGACGAGGGAGCCCGAGCTCGCGGACACGCGCGTCGCGCTTCGGGCCGTCGCCTCGGTTCTCAGCCGCGAGCTCTAGCCCGGCTCGCACTTTCCCGCCGGTCTAGTCGGGTGGTGGCGGCGGGTCGCCGGTGGGCGTCATCACCTGGAACACCGCGCCCGCGGGTTCCTGCAGCACTGCGAGCCGGCCGATCTCCGGCAGGTCGAAGGGCTCGAGCAGCACCGCGCCGCCGAGCTCCTTCGCCTTCTCGGCCGTCTCGTCAGTGTCGGCCACGCAGAACACCACCGACCAGTGCGGCGACTGGCCCTCCGCCGTCGGCTCGCGCACGCCGCCGACGCCCCTACCGTTCACCTTCAGCAACCGGAACGCCTGCTCGCCGCCCATATCGATCTCGTCCACCTCGTAGCCGAACACGGCCTGGTAGAACTCCGCCGCGCGAGCCGGATCGGTGGTCTGGCACTGGTTCCAGAGGAGCGTGCCGGGCTCGTTCGCGAGCTGTGCGCCCAGGTGCTCCTTCGCCTTCCAGACGCCGAAGACAGCGCCGGTCGGATCCTGGGCGACCGTCATCCGGCCGGAGTCGAACACGTCGAAGGGATCGACCATCAGCGTGCCGCCCGCGTCGCTGATCTTCGCGGCGGTCGCGTCGACGTCGTCGCTCGCTATGTACGTCGTCCAGTACGAAGGCATTCCGTCCTGCTGCGGCGGGCTGCCGGCGGCGACGAACTTGCCCTTCAGCGTGAACATCGTGTAGCCGCCCGCCTCCGGCTGCGGGGCAACCTCCGCCTCCCAGCCGAAGAGGCCCTTGTAGAACTCGACGCTCCGATCGAGCTCCGCGCTCGTGATGTCGACCCAGCACGGAGTGCCTTCGGCGTACGCGGTGAATTCGGCCATGCTCGATTATTCCAGCCGCAGCGCCATCAGGATTGCGTCGACGTACTCGCCCCCGCGGCGATAGTGATCCTTTCGCAGCCCCTCGCGCTCGAAGCCGAACTGCTCGTAGAGCCTGATCGCGGGCTCGTTCCAGGGGAAGACATGAAGCTCGAGCTTGCGTACCCCCGCGTCAAGGGCCCACGCCACCGCCTGCTCAAGCAGCGCCCGGCCGATGCCGCGGCGACGGTGGCTCGCGGCGACCATCAGGCCGAGATCGGCGACGTGGCGGCTGGCGGCATGCGGGTCACGCGCCACCGAGAGCCGGCCGACGATGGCGCCGTCGTCTTCGGCGACGAACACGGCCGCGTCCGGGTGCCGCTTCAGCGCCCGCAGGTAGCGGCGCTCCTCACTGGCGCTGCGCCAGCCGTCGGTGTTGAGCAGCCACGCTTCAGGCTCGCGGCCAATCGTGCCCCCGAGCGCAACGAGTGTGGAAGCGTCTTCGGGCCGCGCAGCGCGGATCGAGATGGTCAACCGACGACGATCCCGTGGCCGCCGCGGCGTGGGTCGCCGGCGGCCGCAAGCGACCCGTCGCCGCGCCGCTCCACGGCCGAGACGCCGCCGAAGTAAAGGTTGCGCCCGGCCCAGCGCACCGTCTCCCAGCCCTCGGGCGCGACCCCGGTGAGGCCGCCTTCGAGGTGGAGCACGTCCCCGTCGACGTGCACGCGCGGCCGCTCGATCGCCTCGCCGACAGGCATGCCGCGGAGGACGGAGTCGGCGACTTGGGCGATCGCGCCGGCCAGCCGGACGGAGCCTGCGCTGCCGAGGGCGAGCCGGGGCTGGCCGGCCTCGAGCACGAGCGTGGGCGTCATCATGCTCGGCAGCCGCTCGCCCGGCGCACGCGGGCCGTGGCCGATCACGTCGAGCTCACCGAGCATGTTGTTCAGCTGCGTGCCCCCGCGGAAGACGCCCGAGCCGGAGCCGAGCGTCGAGGAGAGCGCGGCGGCGTTGCCGTCGTCGTCGATCACCGAGATGTGCGTCGTGCCTGCGACCGCGAGGGGCGGCGCCGACTCGTAGCCGCGCTGAAGGGCCCGGGCGCGCTCCTCGAGCGTTTCGGCGCTCGCAAGCTGCTCGAGCGCCGCCGCGACGATCGCCCCTCCCCGCGAAGGGGCCGGCGTCGTCAGCACGTCGACGGCACCGACGCGCGTGCGCAGCGGCGGCGGCGACGCGACACGGTAGGCGGCGATGTCGCGGGCGAGCTCCGGCACCAGGTCCGCGACGGCCTGCGACCCGGCATCGCGGATGCGCTCGAGGGTCGCGACGAAGCCGGCGGTTTCGATCCGGCCCGTGGCGCCGTAGATCCCGCGGCCGCCCTCGTCGCGCTGAAGAATGCCCGTGAGCATGCCGTGCAGGACGCGCTGCGCGTCCGTCGCGTCCAGACCGCCCCGTGCGAGCTCGATCGCAGGCTCGAGAAGCCAGGGCCAGGGCATGCTTGCGAAGCGGCGATGCGCTTCCTGGAGGCCCGCGACGAGGCCGGGGACGGCGACGGAGCCCTCGCCGACGTGGAACGTCTGCGTCGAGGCGTCGCCGAAGTCGATCACGATCTCTTCCATCTCGCCGAGCGGCTCCGTTGGCGCGGCGAAGAAGCAGTCGAGGACGGTCGCCTCCCCGCCGACCCAGGTGAGCAGGAAGCCGCCCCCGGTCGGGCCGGTCAGCGGGCCTTCGGTGACTGCGGCCGCGAACGCCGCTCCGATGCAGGCGTCGATCGCGTTCCCGCCTTCCGCGAGCACTCTCGCGCCCGCCTCGGCGGTGACCTGATTCCCAGCGGCGATCGCGCCCTGCACGAACCTCAGGGTAAAGATCTGGCAGGGATGCCGATAACCCCTGTAGGAACCAATGACCGACATCGAACGTTTGACCTAGATGCACTTCGAACTCGAGCTGAGGAAGCGGCACGCCGCCCTCTTCGTGGGATCGATCGCCGCGCTCGTCGCGGTCGTGACGCTGCCGCAACTGCTCGGTCACCGGGTCGCCGAGGGTGTCGAAGGGCTTGGTGCCGCCTCTGCCGGCTGGCTCTGGCTCGCCGGCTTCGCCTTCGGCGCATCCCTCCTCGCGTCGGCGTCCGGCTGGGCTTCGGCCCTGACGCGTTGCGGCGGCACGACGACGCGGGCCGACGCGGCCGCCCGCTACTGCACCGGCTCGCTCGTCAACGCGGTCGCACCCGCCCGGCTCGGCAGCGCGATCCGCTTCGCTCTCTTCTCCCGCGTGCTCCCGAATGAAGGCCGGATCTGGACGACGGGAGGCGTGGCCACCTCGCTCGGCGCGATCCGGCTGCTCTGGCTCGCGCTCGTGCTCGCTCTCGGCTCCGCGTTCGGACAGCTTCCGCGCTGGCCCATCGCACTGCTTTTGCTCGGCGTAGCCGTCGCCGCTCTCGTTGCCTGGCGCGCGCGCAACTCGCGTCCGGGCACCCGCTTTGCCCACGCGCTCGACGCCTTCCGCGTGCTCGGGCGCTGCCCGCGCGCCGCCGCGCAGATCGCGGGATGGATCGGGCTCGGGATGGGACTGCGCATCGTCGCCGCAACGGGGATCGCTGCAGCCTTCGGCGTCGACCGCCCGCTTGCAGCCGCTCTCTTGATCATCCCCGCCCTCGACCTCGCCGGGCTGATGCCGATCACGCCCGGCAACGTCGGAGTCGCAAGCGCCGCGGTCGCGTTCGCGCTGACAACGCACGGAACTGGGTCGGATCTCGCGCTCACGGCCGGGATCGCCTTTGGCGTCGTCGAGACGCTGACGACGCTCGTGCTCGGCTGCGGCAGCCTCCTGTACTTCGCCGGCTGCCGGACCGATGCACGCCGCTGGCGAACCGCCGCGGTCAGCTTCGCGGGCTGCCTCGCGATCGGCGCCGCATTCGGCGCCACCGTGCTCGTCCCGCTCGTCTAGCGGCTAGTTACGCAGGAAGCTCGGCGGCTCGAGCGGATCTTCGCTCCGCGACGGGCTGGAGCTGGCGGTGAACGCAGGCGTGGTACGACGCCGCGTGCCCCCCAGGCCCGTGGCGACGACCGTCACCCACACCTGACCGGCGAGGCGCTCGTCGACCGTGGCTCCGAAGATGATGTTCGTGTCGTCGGTCGCGGCCTGGCGGACGGTCTCGGCGGCGTCGTTCACCTCGAGCAGCGTCAGGTCCTCGCCGCCCGCGATCGAGAGCAGAATGCCGCGCGCGCCGACGATCTCGGTGTCGATCAGCGGTGACTTGAGCGCTCGCTCCGCGGCCTGCTTGGCACGATCCTCGCCGGTCGCGAACCCGATCCCCATCAAGGCCGAACCGGCATCGGACATGATCGTGCGGACGTCGGCGAAGTCGAGATTGATCAGGCCGGGCATCGTGATCAGGTCGGTGATGCCCTGGACGCCCTGGCGCAGGACGTCATCGGCGATCTTGAACGCGTCCAGCATCGAGGTCGAGCGGTCGAGCACCTCGAGCAGGCGGTCGTTCGGGATCACGATCACCGTGTCGCACGCTCCGCGGAGCGCCTCGACGCCCTGCGTGGCCGAGCCCATCCGTCGCGACCCTTCGAAGCGGAACGGTGTCGTGACGATGCCCACCGTGAGCGCGCCCAGCTCGCGCGCGATGCGTGCGACGACCGGTGCGGCCCCCGTGCCGGTGCCGCCGCCTTCGCCGGCGGTGACGAAGACCATGTCGGAGCCGCGGAGGGCGTTCTTGATCTGGTCGTAGCTCTCCTCGGCCGCCCGGCGCCCGATGTCCGGCTCGGCGCCGGAGCCGAGGCCGAGAGTGAGCTCGCGGCCGATATGGATCTTCACGGGCGCGTCGGAGAGCTGGAGCTGCTGCAGATCGGTGTTGACGGCGACGAACTCCACCTGCGAGATGCCCGCGTCGATCATCCGGTTGAGCGCGTTCAGGCCGGCGCCACCGACACCGGCGACGCGGATCACGGCGAGGTACGAGGCGGAGTCGCGCGGGGTCGCGTACTCGAGGCGCGGCGCCGGCTCGAGCATCGACTCGTAGCGGG
>DATLDK010000029.1:0-26345 GCA_035525905.1 Gaiellaceae bacterium
CTCCTCTCCGCGCTGCTCGAAATCTCTGAACTGGTCGTAGCTCGCACACGCGGGCGAAAGCAGCACGATGTCCCCCGGCCGAGCGGTGCTCGCCGCCTCGGCAACCGCGCGCTCGAGCGTCGCGGCGATCAGGAAGGGCACCTTTGCGTAGCCCAGGTCGGCCGCCAGCGGTTCGGCCGCCTCGCCGATCAGGTACGCGACCTGGACATCGGCGCGCGCGACGTCTTGCGCGAACTCGTCGAAGCGCTCGCCCTTGAGCGAGCCGCCGAGTATGAGGTGCAACGGCGCCCGGAACGCCATCAGAGCCCGACGCGCAGCGGCCGTGTTCGTCGCCTTGGAGTCGTTGACGTAACGCACGCCGGCGATCTCGGCTACGAGCTCGAGCCGGTGCGCCACACCCGCGAATGACGTCAGGGCGGCCGCGATCGCCTCGTCGCCGAGCCCCGCGGCCCGCGCCGCGGCCGTCGCCGCGGCGGCGTTCTCGCGGTTGTGCGCGCCCGGGAGCAACGGCTCGGCGGGCAGCTCGTCGTCGGCGGCGAACTCGATCCGGCGCCCCGCGCCCGGGATCGGGCCGAACCCCCGGGGCACCACGGCGACGTCCTCCCCGGTCTGGTTCTCGAAGATGCGGAGCTTCGCGTCGCGGTAGGCCGCGAAGGTTCCATGCCGGTCGAGGTGGTCGGGCTCGAGGTTGAGCAGGACGGCAATCGGCAGCCGAAGCTCGTCGATGTCCTCCAGCTGGAAGCTCGAAAGCTCGCAGACGACCCAAAGCTCTGGGTCGACCTCGCCGACGAGCTCGCTCAGGGCTGTGCCGACGTTGCCAGCGGTCCGCGCGCCGAGCATGACGCCGAGCAGCTCGGTCGTCGTCGTCTTGCCGTTGGTCCCCGTGACGCCGACGAGCGGATTCGGCAGTAGGCGCGCCGCGAGCTCGATCTCGCTCCAAACCGGAATGCCGCGCTCGCGGGCAGCCGCGACGAGGGGCGCTTCCCGCGGCACGCCCGGGCTCTTGACGAGCACATCCACAGCGTCGAGGAGGGCGAGCTCCGCGTCGTTACCGAGCGTCCGGTCGGCGGCGACCACCTCGGTGCCCTGCGACTCGAGCGCTGCCTTCGCCGCCAGCCCGGAGCGCGCGAGGCCGAGCACGAGGGCGCGTCTCATCGCAGCTTGAACTGGAGGTAGTAGCGGTAGTAGAGGACGAAGCCGCAGGCACAGAGAATCGCCGCGACGATCCAGAAGCGGACCATGATCTTGGTCTCGGACCACGCCTTCATCTCGAAGTGGTGATGAATCGGCGCGATCAGGAAAACACGGCGGCCCCAGTACCTGAAGCTGACCGTCTGGATGATCACCGAGAGCGCTTCGATGACGTAGATGCCGCCGATGAGGATCAAGAGCGCCTCGGTGCCGGTGACGATCGCGAAGCCAGCGAGCGCTCCGCCGAAAGCCATCGAGCCGGTGTCGCCCATGAACACCTCGGCAGGGAAGGCGTTGTACCAGAGGAAGCCGATCGAGGCCCCGATCAGCGAGGCCGCGAGGATCGCCAGGTCAAGCTGAAACTCGGAGCGCTCGGTCGGCACACCGGAGCGGATGTAGCCGATCACGTTGATCGAAAGGAAGGTCAGCAGAGCGACGATGCCGGTACCGGCCGCGAGCCCGTCCAGCCCGTCGGTCAGGTTCGCGCCGTTGGCCGCGCCGGCGATGACGACGAAAAGAAACGGGTAGTACGCGAACGAGAGCGGAATGTCGACGTTTGCGACCGGCACGTAGATCGACGTGTCGAGGTGGCTCTGCGAGTGGACCGCAAACCCCACGACCACCGTGACCGCGGCGAGTAGCACAAGCTTCCACCGGCCTTGCAGGCCGAGCGAGCGGCGGTGACGCAGCTTGATGTAGTCGTCGAGGAACCCAATCGCGCCGCAGCCCACGGCCAGGAAAAGGACTGTCAGCGCCGGGAGGGTGAAGCGCGAGAGAGCGAGGAATGGCAGCAGCGCACACAGGAGGATGAGCAGGCCGCCCATCACCGGCGTCCCTTGCTTGACGACGTGGCCCGCCGGACCTTCCTCGCGGATCTGCTGGCCGAGCTCGTTGCGCTTCAGGAACGCGATGAACTTCGGCCCGATCACAACCGAGATCACCATTGCGATCAGACCCGCTACGAAGACTCGGGACACTAGAGCACGTTCGCCAGGTCGGGTGCGATGCCTTCGAGCGCGACGGCACGCGAGGCCTTGACGAGGACGGCGTCTCCAGGTCGGACGAGCTCGCGGGCGGCGGAGAGCGCAGAAGCGGCATCAGGTTCCCACATCCCTGCAGCGTAGGCCCGCGCCAGGTCCCCCACCGCGATCACGTCGATGTCGAGCTCGGCGGCGAGCTCGGCGATCTCGCGGTGATGGTGCTCGGCGTGCTCGCCGAGCTCTGCCATGCCGCCGAGGATCGCCAGGAGGCGCCGCCCCGATCCACGCTCGGCGAGGTGGCGCAGCGCGGCCTCCATCGATGTGGGATTCGCGTTGTAGGCATCGTTGACGACGAAGCCGCCCCCGGGCAGCGGCAGCTCCTCTCCCCGCCAGGGCGAGAGCCTGACCGACGCGGCGCTCTCGGGCAGCCGGTCGAGCGGAAGGCCGAGCGCGTCATACGCCGTCAGCGCCGTGAGGGCGTTCTGCGCCTGGTGACGCGACGTCAGCGGAAATTGAATGCGGCCGCCGCCGAAGGCGACGTGCGCGCCGTCGTCGCGCAGCTCGACGTCCACGGGGCCGACTCGGCGGATCTCGATGTCGTCGCGGAGATGCGGTTCCAGCTCGGCCGAGCTGGGCACGATCGCGATCCCATCGTCCGGGAGCGCATCGACGAGCTCTGCCTTCGAGCGCGCCACCCCGTCGACCGAGCCGACGAGCTCGAGGTGAACGGGGCCGACCGTCGTGATCACGCCGAGGTCGGGTTCGGCGATCTCGCACAACGCGGCGATCTGGCCGAAGCCGCGCATCGCCAGCTCGAGGATGCAAACCTCGGTGTCGGGTTCGAGCCGACCGAGCGTCAACGGAACGCCGAGCTCGGCGTTGTAGCTCCGCTCGGTGGCGACCGTGCGCGCGACAGGCGCGCAGAGCGCCGCCAGGATGTCCTTCGTCGAGGTCTTGCCGGTCGACCCGGTGATACCCACGAAGCGGGCCGAGCTGCGCGAGCGAAGGAGCCGGCCGATGATTGCCATCGCCTCGTGCTCGTCGTTGGGCACCAGGGTGGCCGCGCCGCGCTCGCGCGCATCGCCGACGAACTCTCGCCCGCCGCGGATCGCGACGAAGAGATCGCCCGGGCCGACGCGCCGCGAGTCGATCTGGAGCCCCCTCAGCTCGCCGGAGCCGGTGAGGGCCCCCAGCCCGAGCCCTGCGAGCTCCTCGACCGCGATCGGGATCACGTCCGCAGCGCCTCGCGGACGACGAGCCGGTCGTCAAACGGCAGCTTCTCCCCGCCGACCTCCTGTCCTTGCTCGTGTCCCTTGCCCGCGATCACGACGACGTCTCCGGGCTCGGCCAGACCGAGCGTCCGCGCAATCGCGGCGCCGCGGTCCGGATCGATTTCGACGTTCGTTCCGGCGCCCTGCAGGATGTCCTGGATGATCGCAAGCGGATCCTCGCTGCGCGGATTGTCCGAGGTGACGACCACCACGTCGGCGAGCTCGGCGGCGACCTTCCCCATCAGCGGCCGCTTGCCGCGATCCCGGTCGCCGCCGGCTCCGAAGACGACGAGCACCCGTCCCGATGTCAGCTCGCGTGCCGTCCTGAGCACGTTGTCGAGCGAGTCGGGCGTGTGCGCGTAGTCGACCAGCACCGTGAATGGTTGCCCCTCGTCGACGGCCTCGAAGCGGCCGGGCACGCCCCTCAGCGCCCGCACGCCCGCTGCGATCTCCTGCTCGTCCACGTCGAGCAGGATCGCCGCCGCGACGGCCCCGAGAATGTTCTCCACGTTGAAGCGGCCACGCAGCGTGCTCTGGATCGGGATCCCGCCGGCACGGAAACGGGCTCCTGAGGCGTCGAGCACGAGCTCCTCGGCCCGGATCTCCGCATCCTCGGCGAGCCCGAAGGTGACGAGCGGGGCGCGTCCCGCCTGCTCCAGCTCGTCGGCCAGCTCTCGCCCCCAGCTATCACCGATGTTCACCGCCGCCGGCGGTGGAGCCGCTCCCGTAAAGAGCTTGCGCTTGGCGGCGAAGTAGTCCTCCATCGTGCCGTGGTAGTCGAGATGGTCCTGCGTCAGGTTCGTGAAGACGAGCGCGTCGAAGCGGACGCGGTCAAGCCGATGCAGCACCGATGCGTGAGACGAGGCCTCCAGCGCGACGCTTCGGTCACCGGCGTCCAGCATCTCGCGGAACGTTCGCTGCAGGTCGATCGCCTCGGGAGTCGTCCGTGCGACCGGCCGTGTCTGCCCGCCGACCCGGCTCTCGACGGTGCCCAGGAGACCGGGGCGCCGGCCGGCAGCGTCGAGGATCGCGTGCAAGAGGTAGGCGGTCGTCGTCTTGCCGTTCGTCCCCGTGACACCCGCGACCTCGAGCTCGCGCGTCGGCTCACCGAAGAACGCGTCAGCTGCCGTCGCCATCGCAGCACGCGAGGACGGGACGACGAGCTGTGGGACCTGAGGCTCGACGGCGCGCTCGACCACCAGCACGGCAGCGCCCTTCTCGACCGCCTCGACGGCGAAGTCGTGCCCGTCCGCGTGCTCGCCCGGGACGCAGAAGAACGCAGCGCCTGGCGTGACGGTACGGGCGTCGTACGCGAGGTCTCGCACCTCGACGGGGTCGGGGCTGCCGAGGACCGCCTCCGGTGCGAGCGCGGCAACGAGGCGCTCGAGCTCCATGTCGCGCGAACGCTACCGAGTGGTCGCGGCGTCGGGCGTTGCATCCGGAGCAATCTCGAGCTCCACCAGGCTGTTGCGAGCGATCTCGGAGAAGGCCGGCGCCGCCACGACGCCGCCCCAGATGGCTCCGTGCGGCTCGTCGATCGAGACGAGCACGACGAGGCGCGGGTTCTTCGCCGGCACCACACCGACGAACGAGGCGACGTACCGCGTGGACGAGTAGCCGCCCGGCTCGGGCTTTGCTGCCGTGCCGGTCTTGCCCGCGACCGTGTAACCGGGAACGGCGGCGAGCGCGCCCGTGCCTCCTTCGGCGGAGACGACGTCCCGCAACATGGCCATCATCTGAGCGGAGACGGTCTCGGAGATGACGCGCCGGCCGGGGTGTTGGCGGCGGCGCTCGCTCCCGACGCGCTCGACCAGGTAGGGCTCGCGCCAGACCCCGCGGTTCGCGATCGCGCCGTAGGCAGCGGCCATCTGGATCGGTGTCACGCCGATGCCCTGTCCGATCGGCACGTTGCCGATGGTCGAGCCCGACCAGTAGCCGGGCAGCAGCCCTCGCGATTCGCCGGGCGCGTCGACACCGGTGGGCTTACCGAAGCCAAAGCGGTCGATCCACGTCTGGAGGCGGCTGCGGCCCAGCTGGAGCGCCAGCGTGATCGTGCCGATGTTCGACGAACGAGAGAGGATCTGCGCGACCGTCATCCGCTCCGTCGCGCGCGGCTCGTGCTCGTGGATGATCCGGTCGGCGACGCGGATCGAGCTCGCGAGGGTGAACCGCGTGCTCGGGGTGACGAGCTTTTCCGAGAGCGCTGCAGCAACGGTGACCACCTTGAACGTCGACCCGGGCTCGTAGACGTCGGTGACCGACCGATTCCGGCGCCGGTCCGGCGGAGCCGACCCAAAGCGGTTGGCGTCGTAGCCGGGCGCAACCGCCATTGCCAGCACAGCTCCGGTGTGAGGATCTAGGACGATCGCGTTGCCGGCCTTCGCGCCCCAGCGCTTCACCGTCTCGCGGAGCACCGACTCGGCGTTTGCCTGGATGCCGTGGTCGATGGTCAGGAAGACGTCGCGACCCGCCTGCTCGGGCTTGGTCGAGACGACGTCGATGACGCGACCCGCCGGGTCGGTGATCGTGGTCTGGGTGCCTGGCTTGCCGACGAGGTGCTTGTCGAGCGAGCGCTCGAGACCCTCGAGCCCGTCGTTGTCGACGCCGGCGTAACCGAGCAGGTGCGCCGCGACGCCGCGCTGGGGGTAGTAGCGCTGCTCCTCCGCGTAGTAGCCGAGCCCCGCCAGCTTCTGCTTCTCGAGCTCGGCCGCCTTGGCGGGATCCGCTTTTCGCTGCACGTAGACGAAATGGCGCGTCCGGTCTGCAAGCAGGGGATAGAGCGCCTCCGCGTCGACGCCGAGTGCCCGACCGGCCGCGACCGCGACTCGCCGCGGATCCTTCACCAGCCGAGGGTCTGCATACACGGTGGTCGCCTGCTCCCCGATCGCGAGCGGCTCGCCCGTTCGGTCGTAGATCGTGCCGCGGCCGGCCGGGATCTCCGTCGTCTGCTCGTGCTGGCGCGCAGCGATCCGCTCGAGCGTCGAGGCCTGGACGCCCTGCAGCCAGATCGCCCGGCCGAGCGTGCCGGCGAAGACGAGGGCGAAGAGACCGAGGAGAAGGCGGATGCGGCGGTTGGAGGACCGCTCGCTCACGGCACCAGTTGCACGTGTTCTGTCAGTGCCGGGTCGGCGCGCACGAGCCCGAGCCGCGTGCGGGCCTGCGACTCGATTCGCGCGTTGGCCGAGGCGCTCGAGAGCTGCGAGCTCAGCCGGTTCGTATCGGCCCGCAGCTGGATACGCTCGCGCCCGAGCTCGTCGAGCTGGAGATTCAGCTGCAGAACCGCGACGTTGACGGCAACGACTCCCGCCAGCAGAACCGCAAGTACGACGATCCAGACCACGCCGCCGAACGGGCGCGGTCGCGCGGCCGGTCGTGGAGCCGCCCTCCGGCGCGGCTGCGCGACCTGCGGAGTCTCGACCCGTGCCGTACCCGCCCAGCTGGCCATCAGACTTTCACCGCCGCGCGCAGCTTCGCCGAGGCTGCGCGCGGGTTCGATTCGAGCTCGCGGGCACCTGGGCGAAGCGGCCTGCGCGTCAGATCGCGCAGCACGGGCTCCTGGCCGCAGTTGCAGATGGGGAATTCGGGTGGGCAGGTACAGCCGTGCGCCTGCGCACGAAAGTACTGCTTGACGATCCGGTCCTCGAGCGAGTGAAAGCTGATGACGGCGATGCGGCCTCCGGGGCGAAGCATCCGCACCGCCGCCGGGAGAGCTGCTTCGAGCGCGCCGAGCTCGTCGTTCACCGCGATCCGCAATGACTGAAAGACGCGCTTTGCGGGATGGCCGTCGCCGAAGCGCGCCGGCGTCGGGATCGCCTGCTTGATCGTGTCGGCGAGGTCGGTTGTCCGCTCGAACGGACGCTCGGTCCGCCGACGGACGATCGCACGCGCGATCTGCTTCGCGTAGCGCTCCTCGCCGAAACGCTTGAACATCAACGCCAGCTCGCGCTCGTCAGCGGCGTTGACGAGCTCGCGCGCCGAGAGCTCGGCCGCGGTGTCCATGCGCATGTCGAGCGGCGCATCGGCGGCGTACGAAAACCCGCGCTCGGGCCGGTCGAGCTGCATCGACGAGACGCCAAGGTCGAGGAGAATTGCGTCTGCCTGCACGTCGTTGGCTGCGAGCTGGCCGAGAACCAGCGAGAACTCCCCGCGCAGGAAGCGCGCCTGCACGGCCGTTCCCGCCTTGAAGCGGTCGAAATAGGCCCGCGCGGAGGGATCGCGGTCGATCGCAATGAGCCTCCCTTCACCTTCGAGATCCGAGACGAGCAGGCTGGAGTGGCCGCCCGCGCCGAACGTCGCGTCGAGGATCGTGTCGCCCGGGCGCACGGCGAGTAGCTCGCGCACTTCCTCCGCGAGCACAGGGACGTGGTCAGACGCGCTTCTCTGCAAGACGTTCGGCAACATCGTCTGCGCTCCCTTCGACCTTGTTGACGTGTTCGGCCCAGGCGACGCGGTCCCAGATCTCGAGGTGGTCGTGAACACCTGCGACGACGACCTCGCGACCGAGCCGGGCGCGGCGGTGCAAGGCCGGCGGAACGAGAACGCGGCCCTGCTTGTCGAGCTCGGCGTCGGATGCGGCGGAGAAGAAGAAGCGCTTCAGCTCTCTCGCCTCCTTGGAAAAGGGGTCGAGCGGCGCGAGCCGCGCCTCGACGAGCGCATCCCAGTTCGCGCGTGCGTAGACGTCGAGGCACTCGTCCAGGCCGCGCGTGAGCACCACGCCCCCGGCCAGGTCGTCACGGAAGCGAGCCGGCAGCGTGAGCCGGTTCTTCTCGTCGATCGTGTGCTCGTATTCGCCAAAGAACATGGATGCACGGGCTCCTGATCTCCCACTTTCCCCCACTCTAAACCACACATCCCCACTTGTCTACCCACGAGGACTAATTCACCCTTTCGGGTCGGGTCCCTGCGTGGAGCGCGGCGCCGGCTCAGGCGGTGAGGCCGGCGCCGCGCCGGGTGAGCGCCAGTGCGCCCCGCTCCGACGCGAACTCGAGCGCGGCGGGGACATCCTTCCCCTGTGCCAGCGCGTACGTCAGGCCGGCGGCGAAGCAGTCGCCCGCGCCGTAGGCGTCCTCGTACGGCCCGGGCGGCACTGCTGCCTTGTATGGGCCGCCGGGCTGGGCCCAGCCCCCGAGCGAGCCGGCGGTCGAGACCACGATTTTGGGGGGCGGCTCGAGGTCGCCGGGCTGGTAGCGCTCGGCCTCGTCGTCGCCGCTCGCGACGAGTGCGTCGAGCTCGACGCCGGCGGCCTGAAGCGTCGGCAGCTCCCTGGCGGTCGCGACGAGGATGCGGGCGCGCCGCGCCTGGCGAACCGCCTCTGCATCGCCGGCCGTGAAGTAGACACCGTCCGTGTCGTCCAGCTGCTCCCAGGGCAGCGATCCCTCACCGCCCCTCGGCCGCGGCTTCTCGCCGATGACGGTGATCGTCCGCTCGCCGGTCTCGTCCACGTAACAGAAACCCCGCCGCTGTGGTCGCTCCGACGAGGGCGAGTGGACGCGAACGCCTGCGGCCTCGAGCCGGGCCCGAGCGCTGGCGCCGAGCTCGTCGCCGCCGAGGAGGCAGTAGAGCGCGGCCTTACCCGCGAGGCGGGCAAGCTCCGCTGCGGCGACGCCCCCGCCCCCCGCTGGCTCCTCCCAGGTCTCCTGAGCGGTCACGATCGCGCCAGGGCGCGGAACCGTCTCGACCCGAACGAACTCGATCCATTCGACGTGCCCGACGACGGCGATGTTCACGACGTCACTCTCACAGATGCCGGCCGTCTCGCGTTACAGGGGATGATGGAAGCGGTGGCGATCCCCCCATTCGAGCGCTTCTACGTCGAGCACCGCGACGTCGTCCTCGGCTTCCTCCGCAAGCGCATGGGGAGGGAGGCGGCCGAGGATGCCTTTCAGGAGACGTTCCTACGGGCGCTTCGCGGCTACGACCGGCTCGAGCACGGCGAGCATCTGCGCTCCTGGGTACTGACGATCGCGGCTCGGCTCGCAATCGACGCGAGCAGGCGCGCCCGGCCGGCCGCGAACGAGCTTCCGGAGCTCCCCGTCGAGGACGGCCGGCCCGCCTACGCCCAGATCGAGCATCTCGCCGGCGGCCTGCCGCCCACCGAGCGCGCCGCGCTCGTACTCCGATACGCCTACGACCTGTCCTACGACGACATCGCCGTCGCGCTCGACTCCACGCCCGAGGCCGCCCGGCAGGCCGCCTCGTCCGGGGTCAGGCGCCTACGTGCGCAAGGAGGACCCACCCATGACCTTCTCAGCTGACCTCGACCGCCGCTTCCGTGAGGCCGCGGCCGCGGAGGGGCTCCTCGACGTCGGCTTCGACGTCGTCGAGTCGCCGATCGGGCCTCTGCTCGTCGCGGCCACCGACCGGGGTCTCGCCCGCATCTTCTTCGACGCCGAACCCGAGCTGCATCTCGACCGGCTGGCCCGTGCCTACGGACCCCGCGTGCTCCGCTCGGCACACCTCGTCGACGCGGCGCACCGCCAGCTCGACGAGTACTTCGCGGGGGAGCGCAGCGTCTTCGCGCTGGACGTCGACCTGCGCGGCGCAGCGCCGTTCGCCCAGCAGGTGCTCGGCGAGCTCGCACGCGTTCCCTACGGCCAGACGACCACCTACGGCACGCTCGCCACGAAAGTCGGCGCGCCGCGCGCCGCGCGCGCGGTCGGCACCGTCATGAACCGCAACCCGATCCCGATCGTGCTCCCGTGCCACCGCGTGGTGGGTGCGAGCGGAAGCCTGACGGGCTACGCAGGCGGTCTCGACGTGAAGGAGCGGCTGCTCAGGCTCGAAGGCGCGCTGCTCTAGCCCTCCCGGCAGTCGGCGCACTCGCCGCGCAAGACGACTTCGTGGGCCTCGACGCTGTAGCCGAGGCGCTTCGACGCGCGTGCGATGGCGCTCTCGAGGGACGAATCCGAGAACGGCTCGACCTTGCCGCAGTCGTCGCAGACGACGTGATGATGATGATCGCCGTCGGGGAGGGCCGGCTCGAAGCGGGCGATTCCGTCTCCGACGTCCACCCGCTGGACGAGCCTGAGGTCGGCGAGCAGCTCGAGCACGCGGTAGACCGACGCGATCCCGACGGACCGGCCGGACCGGCGCAGGCTCTCGTGCATCTCCTGCGCGCTTGCGCAGCAGTCCTGGGAGGCGAGCAGTTCGAGCACGGCGGCGCGCGCTCCCCCCGCTCGGAAGCCCGCGCTGCGCAGGGCGTCCTGCGTGTGCTCCCGCCAGCCGGATACCACGTCCACGAAAAGATGATACTGATTCTCATCACCTGCTAGGTTGAACGACGGTGAAAACAAGAATCGTTCTCAGTCTCGGCCTGCTCGCCCTCGCGGGCTGCGGGGCCGGGACGAGCCCGAGCAGGCAGACGGTCGTCGCGGCCTTCTATCCCATCGCCTTTGCGGCCGGCCAGATCGCCGGGCCCGGGGTTGAGGTTCGTAACCTGACTCCGCCCGGGGTGGAGCCGCACGACCTCGAGCTCTCCGGCGGCGAGGTGCGCACGATCGCTGACGCGGATCTCGTGCTCTACCTGAGGGGGTTCCAGCCGTCGCTCGAGGCGGCGATCGAGTCCACGTCGGCGCACGGCGTCGACCTGCTCGGACCCGCCGTCACAGACCCGCATCTCTGGCTCGATCCTTCTCGATATGCCGCTCTCGCAGCCCGGATCGCGAAGGAGCTCGGCCGGGGTCAACAGGCCGCGCCGTTCCGGGCGAGGCTAGGGGCCCTCGACGAGGAGTTCCGCGACGGCCTGTCCCGGTGCGAACGAAACGAGATCGTGACCAGCCATGCGGCGTTCGGCTATCTGGGGCGGTACGGGCTCGAACAGGTTGCGATCACCGGAATCACGCCGGAGGCGGAGCCGACCCCGGGTGACCTCGCAGAAACCGTGCGTCGCGTACGAGCGGCGGGAGCGACCACGGTCTTCTTCGAGAAGCTCGTCTCGCCGCGGCTCGCCGAGACGGTCGCACGCGAGGTCGGCGCCGAGACCGCGGTGCTGGACCCGATCGAGGCATTGACCGACGAAGAGATCGCCGCCGGCGAGGACTATTTCTCCATCATGCGGAAGAACCTGGCGGCGCTGCGGAAGGCGCTCGAATGTCGATAGCGGTGGAGCTACGGGACGTGTCGTTCGCCTACAACGGCGGCCGGGCGGTGCTCGAGCACGTCAGCCTGTCCGTCGATGCCGGCGAGTTCGTCGCGATCGCGGGCCCGAACGGTGGCGGCAAGACCACGTTGATGCGCCTCGCGCTCGGTCTCGAGCGTCCCGCAGCGGGCGAAGCGCTGCTCTTCGGCGAGCCTGCGACACGGTTCTCCGGCCGCTCGACTCTCGGCTATCTGGCCCAGCGCTCGCAGCTCGGCGTCGACGCGCCG
Organism: Gaiellaceae bacterium; assembly: GCA_035525905.1. Lineage (GTDB taxonomy): Bacteria > Actinomycetota > Thermoleophilia > Gaiellales > Gaiellaceae > Gaiellasilicea. Next base: position 11,807 of record DATLDK010000029.1, read on the forward strand.
GCGACCGTCCGCGAGGTGGTTGCGGCCGGTCGGCTCCCCTCGGGCCGGCTCCTCGGGCCGCTGCGCCGCCGCGACCGCGCGATCGTCGCAGAGGCGATCGACCGCGTCGGGCTCGGCGACAGCGCCGACCGCCCGCTGCGCACGCTGTCCGGCGGACAGCAGCAGCGAGCCTTCATCGCGAAGGCGCTGGCCGGCCAACCGTCGCTGCTCGTCCTGGACGAGCCGACGACGGGGGTCGACGTCGAGGCGCAGGAAGCGCTGGCCGCCCTTCTGGACCGCCTGCACCGCGACCTCGCCGTAACGATCCTCTACGTCTCGCACGAGTTCGGGGCGGTCGAGCGGTTCGTCGAGCGGCTTGTGCTCGTCCGCGGTGGCATCGTCTTCGACGGTTCGCCCGGCAAGCTGCCTCACGTCTGGCACGACCCGTCCCACGTTCATGCTTGAGCTCGAGTTCATGCGTCTCGCCTTCGCCGCGGGCGCGATCGTCGGATTGCTCGCGCCCGCGGTCGGCTTCTTCCTCGTCCAGAGGCAGCTGAGCCTGATCGGAGACGGGATCGGGCACGTCGCGTTCGCGGGTGTCGCCGCGGGCTACCTACTCGGCGTACCGCCCGTGCTCACGGCCCTGATCGCGTCGATTGGCGGCGCGGGCGCCATCGAATGGTTGCGCGCCCGGAAGCACACCGCGGGCGACCAGGCGCTCGCGCTCGTCTTCTACACCGGGATCGCGGGCGGCGTGGTGCTGATCTCGATGGCCGGCAAGCTGGACGTCAACCTCTTCGGCTTCCTCTTCGGCTCGATCCTGACCACGACCCGGACCGACCTCGCCCTGGTCGGGGCGCTCGGGATCGCGGGGCTGGCCACGATTGCGATCCTCTACCGGGCGTTCGCCGCGGTGGCGCTCGACGAGGAGGGGGCGCGGGTCTCGGGTGTCCCCGTCGCGTTCCTCAACATCGTGCTCGCGGTGCTGGCCGCCACGACCGTCGCCGTCTCGATGCGGATCGTCGGGATCCTCCTGATCGCGGCCCTGATGGTGCTGCCGGTGATTGCGGCCACACGAATTGCGCGCAGCATGCGGTCGACGCTTCTGCTCGGCATGGCCATCGGTCTCGGCAGCGTCCTCGGCGGCCTCACGATCGCGTACTACGCGGATCTGCCTCCGGGCGGGACGATCGTGCTGATCGCCGCTGCGACCTTCCTCGCGGCGAGCGCGATCTCGGCGCTGAAACCGCCTAGGACTGCGGTCGGCCGCTGAGGTGCTGCCCCAGCCAGTCCGGGCGGTAGCGAGTCGGCTGCCGTCGCGTGAGGCCGGCGTACGCCTCCTGCGGCTCCGTCGTCTCCTCCTCCACTCCGGCGCCGTGCTGGAGTGCGAGCTCGTCGACGGTATACCCGCCCCACTCGGGATTGTCGACCGACTTGTCGCGGGCGCCGACCGCGAGGACTACGCAAGGCACCGCGCCCGCGCCGATGATGACGTGCTTCGCGTGCGGCGGGCAGTGGACGAAGTCCCATTGCCGCAAGCGGCGCTCCTCGCCCTCCACGAGCAGGACCGCCTCGCCCGAGAGGACGAGGAAATCCTCCTGGTCTGCCTCCCAGTGGTACATCGCCATCGGCTGGCCGGGGCCGAGAACGGTGATGTTGATCCCGAGCTGCGAGAACTCCGCCTCGCCCTCGAAATCGCAGAACGCGGGGCGACCGTCCGCGTGGTACCACCGCGCGTCGTGGGCGTTCAGGACGTACCAGCCTTCGCCCTTCGCGACCAGGCCGGCGTCGGTCTGCTCGAGTCGCGCCTCGGGAACCATCGGGCCGCAGCCTAGCGAGGATGCCTCAGTCGACGAGCTTGTAGCCGACTCCCCACACGTTGACGACGAAGCGGTCGCCCGCGGCGCGCTCGAGCTTCTGCCGCAGCCGCGATACGTGGGAGTCGAGCGTGCGCGTGCGGGTGAACGAGCGATACCCCCAGACGTCCCGCAACAGCTCGTCCTTCGTGAAGACGCGATTGGGTTCGTCGGCGAGCGCGGACAGGAGCTCGAACTCTTTCCCCGCCAATCGCAGCGGCTCACCCCGAAGCGCCACCACGCGAGCGAGCCGGTCGATCGTCAGGTCTCGGATCTCGACGACCTGGGCGGTCGGCGGCGACGTGCGGCGCAAGACTGCGCGGATCCGCGCGAGCAGCTCGTCGTAGACGACGGGACGGTGGAGGTAGTCGTCGGCTCCTCGTTGAAAGGCGCGGACGCGATCGACGGCGTCGCCCTCCTCAGGCCCGAGGACGATCACCGGCACGTCGCGGTTCCAGGTCCTGCCCGGCTCGCCTTGACGGAGCCGGTCACAGAGGTCGAGCTCCGAGCACAGCACGAGGTCCGGACGGGTTCGCTCCGCGAGCGCGAGCGCCTCGCCGCCGAATGCCGCCTGCAGGACCTGAAAGCCGTCGCTCGCCAGCTGCCGCTCCAGGTAGCCCCGCGTCGCGGGCTCAGGCTCGGCGAGTAGCAGAGCGGCGGTCATGCGTCGAAGCTAGCAACGCCGCTCGGGGCGCGACAGATGTCCTTTCCAACGTCTTTGCCACGATCGTTCCCCAACCGTCGCTTCCGGCGGTTCCTACGTCGGCTTCGCTCCCATCGCCCAGATGGCGACGATGTAGGCGGCCACGAGCAGCGTTGCGATCACCGAGCTCGCCTGCAGCAGCCCGCGACCACCGCCCGTGCGGCTGCGACGCAGCCCGACCCCGCCGACGATCAGCGCGATCAGCAGGAGGAGACCGCCGAGGTCGGAGGTGATGAATCCGATGTCCACCCAAGTCTGGTCCGGGAGGTCGTCGAGCTTCTCCTTGGCATAGGTCCACTGGGCGCCGACGCGCATGACGATGTAGCTCGGCAGGGCGACATAGAGCAGCGTCTTGTAGGCGAGCCGGCTCAGCATGTTCGCCTCGTCCCGCCACCCGATCAAGGCCGCGGTTGACGCAGTCACCAGGGAACCGACCAGCGCCATTGCCCCGGCGACGTGGACGAGGAGCGCGATGTTGATGCTGTCGGGTCGAATCGACGCGAGCACGATCAGGCTCCCGGCTTGAAGATCATGTCGAGGAGGAGCAGGACGAAGACGGCCACGTTCGCAGCATGCAGGCGCGCTCCGGTCGGGGCGCGCAGTCGCGCCAGCACCTCGCTCTCCGCACCGCCGTCCCCGGACTCGGCGAGCTTCTGCGTCTCGGTGTAGTAGGCCCCCGTGCGACGGCCGAGCTCGGCGAAGACGGCCCAGAGCACGATCGCCGCGATCACCCACGGATCCCAGATCTCGAACGCGTCTGCGTCGATCGCGAGGACGACGCCGAGCACCAGCGCCACCACCATGCCAGCGCCGATGAGCGGCCCGCCCACGGGGGCGACCCGAAAGAGCGTCCGCGTCTGCTCGAGCGTGTCCATTCGCCGGCCGACGAGCACGAGGACGCTGTAGAGCACGAGTGCCGCGGCCACCGAGAACGCCGCGAGCAAATGGAACGCCAGAGCCCAGTCGTAGAAGTCCACGAACGGAATCTAACCCGCTAGAGCCGGCCGCTGCGAAGGACGCCGATCAGCAGCCACGCACCGAGCATGCCCGACAGCACGAAGCCGATCACGGAAAGGAAGTGGACGCCGAAGATCTGAGGTCCCTCGGTGGCAAAGATGCCGATCAGCGACGAGCCGAGCAGGCCGCCCGCGACGACGAGCGCAACGACGACGCGGTTGATGGCGACGTCGAGCTTGTGCATGAACTCGTCCAGCCCCTTGTGCACGAAGCCGACTTCGATCTGGCCGTCGCGCATCTCCTGGAGGACATCGTGGACCTGGTACGGCAGGTCGTGGGCGATCCCGAGCAGCTCCCTGCCTTCCTTCTGCGCCCGCGACGCCAGCCGCGCCGGCTTGAACCGCTCCAGCATCAGCGCCCGGGCGTAGGGCTGAGCCACCTCGAAGACGTTGAACTCGGGGTACAGATCGACACCGACGGCGCCGAGGGTCGCAATCGCCTTGTCGAGCAGGACGAAGCGCGTCGGCAGCTGCAAATTCATCGAGTAGATGAGATTGAACGCTTCGCGGATCACCTGGATGGGGTCGATCTCGCGAATGCTGGCGCCGTAATAGCGGTAGTAGAGATCGCGGAGCGCGATCCCGAACTCCTCCTCCCGTTCCTTCGGATAGCGCACGCCGAGCTCTGCGAGCCGCCGGGGTAGTGCATCCACGTTCTCGGTCGCGGCGTCGATGAAGAGCCGCGTCAGCCGCGCCATGTCCTCCTCGGTCAACTTGCCGGCGAGCCCGAAGTCGACGAGCCCGATTCGAGCGCCGTCGAGGACGAGCAGGTTTGCCGGGTGTGGATCCGCATGGAAGAACCCGTGCTCGAAGATCATCTCCATCCAGGTCTGCGTGACCAGGTAGGCGAGATCCCGCCGTTGCTCCAGCGACGTGATCCGGTAATCGAGATCGGCGAGCTGCACGCCGTCGAGGAACTCGAGCGTGAGCATCCTGACCGTCGAGTAGTCCCAGTAGACCTTCGGGACGACCACCCGCTCCGACCCGGCGAAGTCGCGACGGAAGGTCTCTGCGTGCCGTGCCTCGAGCTTGTAGTCGAGCTCCTGGCGGATCGAGCGCGCGAACTCGTCGACCAGCGCGTGCGCGTCGATGAAGTCGAGCGCGCGGACTCGCTCCTTGATCATGCGCGCGGCCTGGTAGAGCAGGGCCAGGTCCGACTCGATCTGGCGCGGGGCATTCGGTCGCTGCACCTTGACCACGACCTCGTCGCCGTTCGGAAGCAGCGCACGGTGCACCTGGCCGATCGAGGCGGCGGCGATCGGCTGCTCGTCGAAGCGGAGGAAGGCCTGCTCGAGCGTGAGCCCGAGCTCTCCCTGTACGACGTCGCGAATCTGTGCGAACGGAAACGGGCGGACGTCGTCCTGCAGGCTGCGGAGCTCCAAGACGATGTCCGGCGGGACGATGTCGGGACGCGTCGAGAGCAGCTGGCCGAACTTGACGAACGTCGGCCCGAGCTCGTCGAGCATCTCGCGCAAGTGGCGGCCACGCTCGGAGCCGGCCGCCGACTCCGTGGGATCGACCTCGACCCGCGACGTCCACGGCAGCACGTCCGTGAGCTTGTGCCGCTCGAAGAAGTAGCCGAAGCCGTGCCGCACGGCGACCTGGGCGATCTCGGACAAACGGCTGATCTTGCGGGTGCGCGGGCGCGTCGCCATCCCGGAAGTGTTCCACGCCGCGGGCGGGAGTCCCGCAGGCCAAGATAGGAGCGTGGACGAAGGCGTCGTGCTCCTGCTGATCGGACTGGTCCTCGCGGCGAGCATCGTCCTCGCGCTCGGCGCGGCGCGGACTGGCTTGCCGGTGCTCGTCGTCTTCCTCGCGCTCGGGATGCTGCTCGGCTCTGAAGGACCGGGTGGGATCGAGTTCGACGACTCGGAGCTCGCTCGCCGGGTCGGGATGGTCGGCCTGGCGCTGATCCTCTACGAAGGCGGCCTGCAGACCTCCTGGCGGCGCCTGCGGCAGGTGGTGGTCCCGGCGGCGCTCCTGAGCACGGTCGGCGTCCTCGTCAGCACGCTCCTGACGGGCGTCGCGGCGTACTGGCTCTTCGACCTGTCCTGGCTGGAGTCGGTGCTGCTGGGTGCCGTCGTCGCCGCCACCGACGCTGCCGCCGTTTTCGCGACGCTACGCGCCACGCACATCCGCCGCACACTGGCGCGCACGCTCGAAGCGGAGTCGGGAGGCAACGACCCGACCGGAATTGCGCTGACGCTGGGCCTGATCGCCTGGATCGAACGGCCAGACTCGTACGGGATCGGCGACCTCTCGCTCCTGATTCTCCAGCAGATCGGCCTGGGACTGATCGTAGGCGGCGCGCTCGGCGCTGCGGCCGTCTGGGTCTTCGGTCGGCTTCCCCACTCGATCGGAGCGTTCGCACCCGTGGCATCGGTCGCCGCGGGCGCCCTCTCGTTCGGGGTCGCCGACGTGGTCGGGGGCAGCGGTTTCCTCGCGGTCTACCTTGTCGGCCTGGCGGTCGGCAGTACGCCTTCGCGCTATCGCCGCCAGCTCGTCGCCTTCCACGAAGGGCTCGCCTTCCTCGCGCAGGTTGCGATCTTCATCGTGTTCGGCCTCCTCGTCTTCCCGCGCGAGCTCGTCGACGTGGCCCTGCCGGGGTTCGCGCTGGCGCTCCTCCTGATGCTCGTCATCCGGCCGGCGGCCGTGCTCGCATCGACGCTCTTCACCGGCCACACGTGGTCGGCGAGGCTGCTGCTCGGCTGGGCGGGTCTGCGCGGGGCTGTGCCGATCGTGCTCGCGACCTACGTGCTCTCCTCCCACGTGTCGCACGAGGACACCATCTTCAACGCGGTCTTCTTCGTCGTCGTGGTCTCGACGATCGTTCAGGGCACGACGCTCGAATGGCTCGCCGGCCGCCTCGGGCTGCTCTCCCAGGCGCCGCCCGTGCACGATGTGCCGCTCGAGATCGGCCATGAGGCCAAGCTCGACCTCGTCGACTTCGCAATCGCCGGCGACCATGCGATCGCGGGCTCCGCGGTGCGCGAGCTGGGTCTGCCGCGCGACGCGCTGATCGCGCTCGTCACGCGCGGCGACGACACGATCCCGCCCCGCGGGAGCACCGTGGTCGAGGCGGGCGACCGCCTCTTCGTGCTCGTACCGCACGCAAGACGGGCCGATCTCGAAGACGTCTTCTCGCGCTGGCGCCGGCTCGTCTAGGCGACGGTCGACGCCAGCAGCGCCTTGGCCGTGTGGAGGCGATTCTCCGCCTCGTCCCAGGCGGCACTCCGCGGGCCGTAGAGGACGTCCGCGGAGATCTCCTCGCCTGGGTGCGCGGGCAGGCAGTGGAGGACGATCGCGTCCGGATCCGCGAGCGCCAGGAGGGTGTCGTCGACCGTGTAACCGGCGAAGGCCTGCAACCGCCGCTCGCGTTCGGCCTCTTGTCCCATGCTCGTCCAGACGTCGGTGACGACGACGTGCGCGCCGGCAGCCGCCTCGCGCGGATCGCGGACGACGGCTATCGAGGAGTCGGGGGGCTCGTAACCGACTGGAGCGGCGCAGACGAGCTCGGCACCGAACAGGGCGCAGGCCTCGGCGAGCGAGAGGCAGACGTTGTTGCCGTCACCGATCCAGGCGACCCGGACCCCTTCGAGCGAGCCGAAGCGCTCACGGATCGTCTGGAGGTCGGCGAGAGCCTGCAGCGGGTGCGCCTCGTCGGTGAGCGCGTTGAAGACGGGGATCGTCGCCGCTGCGCCGAATGCCTCCAGCTCTCCGTGGGCGTAGGTGCGAATCGCAATCGCGTCGAGGTAGCGGGACAGCACCCTCGCGGTGTCCTCCGCAGGCTCTCCGCGGGCGAGCTGGAGCTGATCGTCCGGAAGGTACAGGGCCGTCGCGCCGAGATGGGCTGCCGCGACCTCGAGCGAGACCCTCGTTCGCGTCGAGTGCTTGCGGAAGAGCAGGCCGAGCGTGCGGCCTTCCAGGAGGCGATGCGGCTCGCGCAACCGCTGCTTCGCCTTCAGCTCGTCGGCGAGGTCCAGCACGGCCTCGACCTCGGCAGCGGTCCAATCTCGGATACGGGCGAGGGAACGCCCGCGCAGGTCGACTCCGAGCGCTCTGGGCAGCGTCGTCGCCACTAGGTGTCGCCGTCCAGGTGGTGGCGAAGCTGGTCGGCCAGCTCGCCCGCTGCGAATCCCTCGCGAACCGCGAGGAAGATCGTGTCGTCGCCGGCGATACACCCCGCGACCTCGTGCAGCGCGGCGTCGTCGACGGCCCGCGCCAGTGCGTTCGCGAACCCAGGCGGCGTCTTCAGGATGACGAGATTCTCCGTTGGCTCGAGCCCGACCACCCAGCGGCGAAGAGCAGCGGCGAGCTCGCTGAGACGGTCGAGATCGTTGGCGCCGGGGTGCGCATAGACGAGGCGGCCGTCGTCTCCGCGGACCTTGACGAGCCCGAGCTGCGCGATGTCGCGCGAGACGGTCGCCTGCACGGCATCGAGCCCCTCGTCCCGCAGGGCCTGGACGACGTCGCTCTGGGTCGAGAGCTGCTTTTCCCCCACGAGCCTGAGGATCGTTCCCTGCCGTTCGAACTTGTTCACGCCAGCACCTCCTCGAGTAGGGCCAGTCCCAGCTCGACCTCGTCCCCCGAGATCGTCAGGGGAGGCGTCAGTCGAAGAACGGTGTCGCCCGCGGTGCCGACCAGCAGTCCCGCAGCGATGCAGGCGGCAACCACCGGACCTGCCGGGCGGTCGAGCTCCGCCCCGAGCATGAGCCCGCGCCCGCGGACGCCACACACTCCCGGCAGGCGGGCGAGGCCGGTGGCGAGCTGCTCGCCGAGACAGCGGACGGACGCCAGCAGCGCCTCGTCGACCGTGTCGACGACCGCGCACGCAGCGGCTGCTGCGACAGGATTGCCACCGAACGTGCTGCCGTGATCGCCGGGCTCGAAGCCCGCATCGATGCCGTCAGCGACCAGTAGCGCGCCGATCGGTAGGCCGTTCGCCAGCCCCTTCGCCAGCGTCAGCGCATCGGGAGCCACTCCCGACTGCTCCCACGCGAAGAAGCTGCCGGTGCGGCCGAGGCCGCACTGCACCTCGTCGAACAGGAGCAGCGCGCCGTGCTCGTCTGCGAGCTCACGCGTGGCCGCCAGGAATTCCGCGGTTGCGGGGTGGATGCCCCCCTCACCCTGGACCGGCTCGATCAGGATCACGGCCGTGTCGGAGGCGACCGCGGCGGCGAGCGAGTCGATGTCGTTCAGCCCGGCGAAGCGCGCGGCGGGGGCCAGCGGCTCCCAGGCCGCACGCTTGGCGGGCTGCCCCGTCACCGAGAGCGCGCCGTGGGTGCGGCCGTGGAAGGAACCCTCGAGCGCGACGGCAACCGGCCTGCCGGTCACCTTCCTGGCCCACTTGAGGCCCGCCTCGACCGCCTCCGTGCCCGAGTTGCAGAAGAACGACCTCGCGCCGCCGAACCGAGCGGAGAGCAGCTCGGCCAGCCTGAGCATGGGCTCGGTGGAGTACAGGTTCGATGTGTGCCACAGGGAATCGAGCTGCCGGCGCGCGGCGGCGAGGGGGATCGGATGGCAGTGGCCGAGCGAGACGACCGCGATCCCGCCGAGCAGGTCGAGGTAACGCCGGCCCTCGACGTCGGTGAGCCAGGTCCCCCGGCCCGACGCGAAGGTGACCTCGTGGCGGGCGTACGCCGGCAGGAGCTGCGGGGAGAGCCCCAGCAACTCGATCACGCGAGCACCGCCGTCGCGCCGATCTTCGCGTCGACCCCGCCCCGCGCGGCATCGATCGCAGCCCGGAGCTTCGGGACGATGCCGCCCGTGAGCTCTCCGGCCTCGAGCATCCGCTCCGCCTCGACGCCGCGGACGGTGGCGGCGACCGCACCGCCGAGGAGCAGTCCGGGAACGTCCGTCAGGAACAGGATCCGGTCGGCGCCGACTCCGATCGCAAGCGCCGCCGCGGCTTCGTCGGCGTTCACGTTCAGCGGGCCTTCCGCCAGCGGCGCCACGACGGGGATCAAGCCGGCGTCGAGCGCCGCTGCGACGGCTCGGGGGCGCGACGGCACGGCCTCGCCAACGAGCCCGAGCTCGGGAACGGGCGAAGCCTGCAGGCCGATCACGTCGCCGAAGAGGGGGACCGAGCGCGGGCCGAGCGCGGCGCAGATCTCCCGATTGACCGACGCAAACGAAGCGCGGACGACGGCCAGCCCCGCCGCGGTCGTCACGCGCCTCCCGCCCACGAACTTCACGTCCAGGCCGAGCCGCTCCATCTCGGCCGAGATCTGCGGTCCCGCTCCGTGGACCACGCACACCGAGTGCTCGCGGGCCATACGCGAGACGAGGCTCGTCGCCTCCGCGGCGACCCCTCCGCCCAGCTTCACGACGACCAGGCTCATGTGCGGTAGTCCGCGTTGATGCGGACGTAGTCGTAGGACAGGTCGGTGGTGAGGTAGCTCGCTGCTCCCGAGCCGAGTCCGAGGTCGAGCTCGATCCGGCAGCTGCCGTTCGAGACATCCGGCTCGATGCCGGAAGGCGTCCCGCGCTCGAGCACCATGGTGCCGTTGTAGGAGAGCGTCACGCGCCCCGCCTCGACGGAGGCGAAACCGCCATTGTGAGGAGCCGAGCCGGCCGCCGCGAGCACCCTCCCCCAGTTCGCGTCGTGCCCGAAGAGCGCGGTCTTGACGAGCGGCGAGGTCGCGATCCGGGATGCGATCGCGCGCGCCTGCGATGAGTCGACCGCGCCGCTGACCTCGATCTCCGCCAACACGGTCGCTCCCTCACCGTCCGCGACGATCTGCTCTGCCAAGTCGTCGCAGACGCGGTTGAGGGCGAGCGCGAAGGCAACGTCCGAGGCGGGGGTCCGCTCGACCCCGCTCGCACCGTTCGCCAGCAGGCAGACGGCGTCGTTCGTCGAGCACTCGCCGTCGACCGAGATCGAGTTGAAGCTGCGCTCGACAGCGGGGCGGAGGAAGTCGATCGCCTCGCCCCGCTCGAGGGGGTAGTCGGTGGTGACGACGGCGAGCATGGTTGCCAGCTGCGGGTGGATCATCCCCGAGCCCTTGGCCATCCCACCGACCGAGAACCCGTCGAGCGAGACGGCGGACTCCTTCGTCTTCGTGTCGGTCGTCAGGATCGCCTGGGCCGCATTCGGGCCGCCCTCCCGGGACAGAGCCGGAACCGCTTCGCGAAGTCCGCCGAGGACCTTCTCGAGCGGCAGCAGCACGCCGATGACGCCCGTGGAGAGGACGAGCACGTCCTCGGCGTAGAGGTCGAGCAGCCTCCCCGCCTCGGCTGCGGTCGCGAGTGCGTCGAGCTCGCCACGCTCGCCCGTGGCCGCGTTCGCCACGCCCGAGTTGATCACGATCGCCTGCGGCTCGGCGGCGGCGAGATGATCCTTCGAGACCAGGACGGGAGCGGCCTGAACCCGGTTGACGGTGAACATCGCCGCCCCGACGGCGGGCACGGTCGAGCGGACGACTGCGAGGTCCAGCGCTTTGCGGCGGATCCCCGCCTGGACACCCGAGGCGAGGAAGCCCTTCGCGGCCGTGACGCTCAAACCAGGACTCCCGCGAGCCGGAGGCCTGCGGTCTCGGGCAGGCCGAGCGCGAGGTTCGCGTTCTGCACCGCCTGGCCGGCGGCGCCCTTGCCCAGGTTGTCGATCGCGCAGACGACGATCCTGGTCCCCGTGGCACGGTCGGTGAAGACGCCGAGCTCAGCGCCGTCGGTTCCCTGGACCCGCGAAAGCTCGGGTGCGACCCCCTCCGGCAGCAGCGTCACTGCGGGCGAGCTCGCATAGGCCGCCTCGAGCAGCTCGCGCACGTCGCTGTCGGACTGCACGTAACACGTCGCGATCAGGCCGCGTCGGACCGGCAACAGGTGGGGGACGAAGCACACGGGGAAGCCGAGTGCCCGCTCGATCTCGGGCGCGTGCTGGTGCGAGCCGACCTTGTAGGCGGTCACGTTCTCCAACACCGAGGCTGCATGCGAGGAGGGCTTCAGCGCCTTGCCGGCCCCGGAGACACCGGACTTGGCGTCGACGACGACACCGGTCGGTTCGATGACGTCCACGAGCGGCACGAGGGCCAGAAGCACGGCGGTCGCGTAGCAGCCCGGGTTCGCGATCAGCGGACCGGTCGGCGGGAAGAGCTCGGGGATGGCGTAGCTCCAGTCCTCCAGGCCGTCGGGCCGGGGGTGGTCGAAGCCGTACCACTGGTCATAGAGCGACGGCTCCGCGAGCCGGTGCGCACCGGAAAGATCGACGACGACCACGTCGGCGGCCGCATCGAGGAGCGCGGCTCGCTCGTGGTCGAGGCAGCAGAAGACGAGCTCGGCGCCCGCGGCGACAGCCGCTTCATTCGCGACGAAGGCCGGAACGTTCCCGTTCAGCCGCGGGTCGAGCACGCTCGCGCCGCGGCCGGCAAGCGAGTCCGAGCCGAGCGCGACGAGCTCGAGGCCCGGGTGCGCGAGCACCCGGTCGAGCGTCTCCTGGCCCGAGTACCCGGAAGCACCGAGGATCGAGGTCGTGACCGTCATCTGCGTATTATGCATATATTGTGAGAAGTATGCAGACGACGGACGCCAAACTGGTGCTCGAGGACGGAACCGTGTTCAGCGGCCGCTCGGTCGGCGCGAGCGGCGTAGCTGCGGGCGAAGCGTGCTTCACGACCTCCCCCGCCGGTTACGAGCAGGCCGTCACCGATCCGAGCTATGCACGGCAGGTGCTGACGTTCGCCACGCCTCTCGTCGGCAACTACGGCGTCGACGAGCGGCTGCTCGAGTCGGGCCGCGTGTGGACGGAAGGGGTCGTCATGCGGCGCGCCCGGCCGGAGTGGTCGCAATGGCTCGCGCAACACGGGATCGTGGCGCTCGAGGAGGTGGACACCCGGTCGCTGGTACGCCGACTGCGCGCGAACGGAGCCATGCGCTGCGCCCTCGGCATGGATTCGGCCGAGGCCCTGCACGCGCGGGCCCTCGCGGAGCCCCACCTGGACTGGCCGCGCATGCTGGCGGAGCCCGAGCTCGCGTCGCAACCCCCCGCGTTCGAGGCATGCGTGGGCGAGCCGTTCTCCCTCGGAGCAGGCCCGCGCGTCGTCGTGCTCGATCTCGGCTGCAAGCGGTCGATCGTCAGCCGGCTCGTGGAATCGGGGCTCGAGGCGTTCGTGGTGCCGGGTGACTGGGACGCGGACGCGGTGCTCGCGCTCGACCCGGCGGCGGTGCTGGTCGGCAACGGGCCGGGCGACCCGTCCCAGCTCGACGGCCCGGTCGACACGGTGCGCGGGTTGCTCGGTCGGGTTCCGCTCTTCGGCATCTGCCTCGGTCACCAGCTCGTCGGCCTCGCCCTCGGCCTCGATACCTTCAAGCTTCCCTTCGGCCATCGAGGCGCCAATCACCCGGTGCGCGTGACCGGCTCGAGCCGCGTGCTCGTGACGGCGCAGAACCACGGCTACGCGGTCGAGCCCGGCGACGAGTCCGAAGTGAGCCACATCTCGCTGAACGACGGCACAGTCGAGGGGCTGGCGGGCGACGGCTTCACAACGCTGCAGTTCCACCCAGAGGCGGCTCCGGGACCGCACGACGCCATCCCGTTCTTCGACCTGATCGCCACGGCGTGCCGAAGCGAACCGACTTTCGCAGCATCCTGATCGTCGGGTCCGGGCCGATCCGGATCGGGCAAGGCTGCGAGTTCGACTACGCCGGCGTGCAGGCGTGCCGCGCGCTCCGGGCGGAGGGCTACCGGGTCGTGCTCGCCAACTCGAACCCCGCCACGATCATGACCGACCCCGAATGGGCCGACGCGACCTACCTCGAGCCGCTCGACGCACCGACGCTCGCGGAGATCATCGCGAAGGAGTCGCCCGACGCGCTCCTCCCCACGCTCGGCGGCCAGACGGCGCTCAATCTCGCGATCGAGCTCGCCGAGAACGGCGTCCTCGCCGAGCACGGCGTCGAGTTGATCGGAGCCGACGTGCACGCCATTCGCACCGCGGAGGACCGGTCCCTCTTCCGAACCGCGATGGCAGCGGCGGGTCTGCCGGTGCCGGAAAGCGTCGTCGTCACCTCGCTCGACCAGCTCCACGCCTGCCCCGTGCCGGCCGTGGTGCGTCCGGCCTTCACGCTTGGCGGCCGCGGCGGCGGCATCGCACGGACGCCGGCGAAGCTGCGCGACCGCGTCGCCCACGGCCTCGCGGCGAGCCCGATCGGCCAGGTGCTCGTCGAGCGCTCACTCGAGGGCTGGCAGGAGTTCGAGCTCGAGGTCGTCGTCGACACCGCGGGCAACTGCATCGTCGTCTGCTCGATCGAGAACCTCGACCCCGTCGGGGTTCACACCGGGGACTCGTGGACGGTCGCGCCGCAGCAGACCCTGCCCGACGGGGAGCTGCAACGACTGCGCGACGCCGCGTTCGCCTGCGCCCGGGCGGTCGGCGTCGCCACGGGCGGCGCCAACGTCCAGTTCGCCTACGAGCCGGAGACCCGTGAGCTCGCGCTGATCGAGATGAACCCGCGCGTGTCACGCTCGTCGGCGCTCGCATCGAAGGCGACCGGCTTCCCGATTGCGAAGCTGGCGGCCCTGCTGGCCGTCGGCTACACGCTCGACGAACTGCCGAACGACATCACGGGCGTCTCGAGCGCGGCGTTCGAGCCGGCGCTCGATTACGTGGCGGTGAAGGCGCCGCGGTTCGACTTCGACAAGTTTCCGGGAAACCCGCGAGAGCTCGGAACCGAGATGCGCGCGGTGGGTGAGGCGCTCGGCCTCGGCCGAACCTTCCCCGAGGCGCTCCTGAAAGCGCTCGACGGCGTCGAGTCGGGCGACGAGCTGCCTGAGATCCCCGGTCTCCATCCGTACTTCACGGCCGAGCTCGAGTCGATCGGTGCGGCCGAGCGTGAGCTGGCGGCCGGCGGCGACGTCGCGGCGGCGAAGCGGTTCGGGCTCCCGGACGCGCGCATCGCGCGGATCCTCGGTGTGACGGAGAGCGAGGTGCGAAGCCGGCGGCCGCTCCCGGGCAGACTCGCGGTCGACTCGTGTGCGGGCGAGTTCGAGG
>DATLDK010000109.1:0-2881 GCA_035525905.1 Gaiellaceae bacterium
AAGCAGAACCCGGACTCGCCGATCAAGTTCAACGTCGACCAGAGCCGCGACACGGGCCGCAAGGTCTCGGGCAAGGTGCGGCTCTTCAACGGCAAGACGGGCGAGCCCTTCGAGCAGAAGGTCACCGTCGGCTACATGTACATCCTGAAGCTGCTCCACCTCGTCGACGACAAGATCCACGCACGCTCGACCGGCCCCTATTCGTTGGTCACGCAGCAGCCCCTCGGGGGCAAGGCACAGTTCGGCGGTCAGCGCTTCGGCGAGATGGAGGTATGGGCGCTCGAGGCGTACGGCGCCGCCTACACGCTCCAGGAGATGCTGACGATCAAGTCCGACGACACGATCGGCCGCGTCAAGGCGTACGAGGCGATCGTCAAGGGCGAGAACATCGCCGAGCCGTCGATCCCCGAGTCGTTCAAGGTGCTGCTGAAGGAGATGCAGTCGCTTGCGCTCGACGTCCAGGTGCTCTCGGACGAGGGCCGCGAAGTCGAGGTGCGGGAGGAGGACGACGAGCTGCTCCGCGCGGCGGAAGAGCTCGGCATCGACCTCTCTCCGGGCTCGCTCCGGGCGGCGGCACGCCAGCCCACGGCCGAGGAGGCCGAAGAGGGCCAGGAGCGCATCGACGCCGAGGGCGAGCTCGTGATCGCGGCCGACGAGGAGCTCGACGACCTCGCGGACGTCGTCATGACGCCCGACGAGGTGGCGGAGGAAGAGGCGCAGGCCCAGGCCGGCCCCGTCGCCGAAGAGGTCGTCGACCTCGAGCTCGACAATTAATGCAGACCAGACTGACTGAAGAACAGAAAGAGGCGCTGATCACTTGATCGACATCAACGATTTCGACGCGATTCGAATCGGGCTTGCGTCCAGCAAGCAGATCCGGGACTGGTCCTCCGGCGAGGTGACCAAGCCGGAGACCATCAACTACCGCACCCTGAAGCCGGAGCGCGACGGTCTCTTCTGCGAGCGCATTTTCGGTCCGACCAAGGACTGGGAGTGCTATTGCGGCAAGTACAAGCGCGTCCGCTACAAGGGGATCATCTGCGAGCGCTGCGGCGTCGAGGTGACGCGCCAGAAGGTGCGCCGCGAGCGGATGGGGCACATCGACCTGGCTGCTCCGGTCAGCCACATCTGGTTCTTCAAGGGCGTCCCGAGCCGGATCGGCTACCTCCTCGACATCGCCCCGCGCGAGCTCGAGAAGGTGCTCTACTTCGCCGCGTCGATCGTGACCGCGGTCGACGTCGAGGCGCGTGCCAAGGACCTGAACGACCTCGAGGACAAGGTTCGGATCGAGTCCGAGCAGATCTACGTCGATCGGGACGAGGCGCTGGCCGCACTCGAGCAGCGTCTGCAGCGTCGCCGGGACTTCTTCGCGAAGGGCAAGGACAAGGGCTTCGACGAGGACGACGACTTCTGGGCCCGCGGCCTCGCCAACTGGGCCGAGGAGCAGGCGCTGCCCACACTGGAAGAGGTGCGGTCCCTCGGCTCCGGGATCTTCCCGGAGCTTGCGAGCACCGTCTCGACGGAGGACCCGAAGAAGTTGCGCGAGCTCGTCCGGGCCACCGCGACGCGCTCCGACCGCAAGCTCGCTCCTCGTGAGCACGAGCAGGTCGCGACCGCAGCCCAGCAGATCCAGGAGGCCCTCCAGCCGCTCCGCGCCGAGCTCGAAGAGGCGTCCGGCTCCAAGAAGGGCGCCCTCACGAAGCACGTGAACAAGATCGTCGAGGCGCTGCTCTCGGGCACCGAGCTCGAGGGCGAGGACGCGGCCGCGGTCGCGGGTGTGGACATGAAGAACCTCGAGAAGGCCCGCGAGGTCGGCAAGGGCCTGCTCGCCGACGTGACCGCGGCGGCGGACCCGAACGGTGCGCCCGAGGACGTCCGCGAGCTCGCGTACGACCTCTGCCTGAAGGAGGGTGCGCGCAAGGACGACCTGGACATGGTCGGCCAGTGGGTGCTGAAGGTCCGCGAGATGTACGCCGACATCGAGTCGCGCCGGGAGGACGCACGCGAGGCGTCGGTCGACGCCGTGCGCCGGCTCGAGGAGACGTGGCAGAAGTTCCGCGAGCTGGAGCCGAAGATGATCGTCAACGACGAGCAGATCTTCCGTGAGCTCAAGGACCGGTTCGGCTCGCCGTACGGCTTCGGCGTCTACTTCCGCGGCGGCATGGGGGCGGAGTCGATCCGTGACCTGCTCCGCGATCTCGACCTGACCGAGGAGTCCCGCACGCTGCGGGAGACGATCAAGACCTCGAAGGGGCAGAAGCAGCAGCGGGCGATCAAGCGGCTGAAGGTCGTCTCGGCCTTCGTCACCTCGGAGAACAAGCCCGAGTGGATGATCCTCGAGGCGGTGCCGGTGATTCCGCCGGAGCTGCGCCCGATGGTCCAGCTCGACGGCGGCCGCTTCGCGACGAGCGACCTGAACGACCTCTACCGGCGCGTGATCAACAGGAACAACCGCCTCAAGCGGCTGCTCGACCTGGGTGCGCCGGAGATCATCGTCAACAACGAGAAGCGGATGCTGCAGGAGGCCGTCGACGCCCTGTTCGACAACGGCCGCCGCGGCCGCGCCGTCACCGGCCCGGGCAACCGACCGCTGAAATCGCTCAGCGACATGCTCAAGGGCAAGCAGGGCCGGTTCCGCCAGAACCTGCTCGGCAAGCGGGTCGACTACTCCGGCCGCTCGGTGATCGTCGCGGGGCCGTACCTGAAGCTGCACCAGTGCGGCCTGCCGAAGCTGATGGCCCTCGAGCTCTTCAAGCCGTTCATCATGAGCCGGCTCGTCGAGCGCAAGTCGGTCCAGAACATCAAGGCGGCGAAGAAGTACGTCGAGTCGATGACGCCCGAGGTCTGGGACGTCCTCGAGGAGGTGATCGCTGAGCACCCG
>DATLDK010000142.1:0-28743 GCA_035525905.1 Gaiellaceae bacterium
CGGAATGTCCGGCCACGAATCGACGACTTCGTCGGGTTCCACCCGGGCGATGTCGCAGATGACCAGGTCGGGCGGGTCGACGCTGTCGGACGTGATCAGGTGGTGCCCCTCGAGCAGCGCCTCGAGCTTCCCTCGAAAGAAGAGGTCGACTCCTGCGAGCAGGATCGTCGCCACGTGAGGATCCTAACCCCCGAGCCCGACCGCGTCGAAGAGCCGGTTGAGGTAGACGCGGAGCCGCCAGAACTCGCCCGCGAAGAGCAACGCCCCGAGTGCGACGAGGATCAGCCCGCTGACGAACTGGATCACCACGTAGTGGTCGCGCACGCGGCGAAAGAGACCCATTGCAGGCGCAAAGAGCGCGGCGGCGATCAGGAACGGGACCGCGAGGCCCAGCGCGTAGACGGCGAGCAGAAGCGAGCCTTCGAGCACTGTGTCGGAGTCGCCCGCGAGCACCAGGATCGACCCGAGGACGGGCCCGATGCAGGGGGCCGCGCAGACGGCGAACGCTCCGCCGAGCAGGAAGCCGGAGCCGCGCCGCCGAGCTCCCTGAACGAGACCCGCGCCAACGAGCCGCTGCGGCCAGGGCAGGAGGCCCATGAACACGAAGCCGAAGACGATCAGGACGAGCCCGGCCACCTGCTCGAGCAGGAACTGGTTGCGCACGAACGACAGCCCGACCGCCGCCGCGCCGGCGCCGAGGAGCACGAATACGGCGACGAGACCGGCCACGAACGGGAGGCTCGACACGACGACCCGTCGCGACGCTCCGGGCTCGCCCAGGCGGTCCGCCTCGATCGAAGAGACCGCAGAGAGGTAGCCGGGAACGAGTGGCAGCACACAGGGCGCGAGGAAGGAGACGAAGCCGGCGCCGAAGGAGACGGCCACCGCGCTACCGCTCACGTTTCGAACCGTGCCAGCTCGTCGTCGAGGCGTTGCTCGAGCTCAGGATCGAGCGCAGGAGCCACCGGCTCCTCCTCGCCGTCCGGGTCCCTGGCGGTGCGGCTCCAGCGCCACGCGAGCGCTCCCACGACAAGGGCGCCCGCAGCGAGGCCTGCGAGCGGCAGCAACCACGCGATCAAGTCGAAGCCCTTCCGCGGAGGCACGGCGAGCACGCCTTCGCCGAACTGGTCGACGAAGTACGCCTTGATCTCGCTCTTCGTGTCTCCGGCGGCGATCCGCTCGCGGATGCGCGCCTTCATCAGACGCGCGACGGGGGCGTCAGACGAGTCGAGCGTCGTCTCGCAGACCGGGCACACCAGCTCCGACTCGAGCTCGGCGGGAGTGGGGCGCTCCTCGCTCGCGAGAGCAGGGGCCGCGACGAGCAGGGCCAGAGCGGCGCAGTGGAGGGCGGCGCGCCGCCTGGTCACGCGGGCGCAAGCGCGCGCTGGATCCCCTTGTCGAGGTCGGAAGCCTCCTCGACCGGGCCCGCGATCCGGTGCCGCACCTTCCCCTCGGCGTCGATGAAGTAGGTCTCCGGGTACCCGGTCACGCCGTAGCGGCCGATCAGCGAACCTTTGCCGTCGTAGACGTTGGCGTACGTCACGCCATACCGCTTGAGGAAGTCCCGCGCGTAACCGCGATCATCCTTGGCGTCGACGCCCACGAACACGACGTTTTTGCCCTGCCAGCGCTTCGAGCCCGCCTGCAGCAGCGGCATCTCGTCGCGGCAGGGACCGCACCAGGAGGCCCAGAAGTTCAGCACGACCGCCTTGCCGCGCAGGGAGGCCAGGGTCAGGTCACCGACCCGGTCGAGACGCTGCAGTGTGAAAGCCGGGGCCACGGGCGCGCCACCGCGGGCGAGCTCCGAGGTGACCTCGCTGTCGCCCTGCGCGAGCTTCCAGCCGAGCAGGCCGAGGAGCGCCACGACGACAGCCACGGCCACCACCTGCGCGCCGAGCCGCAGCCGCCCGCTCATCTGAGGATGTAGACGGGGGTGCCGATGTCGACCTGGTTGAACAGCCACTCGACCTCGGGGATCCGCATGCGGATGCACCCGTGCGAGACCGAGTAGCCGATCGAGGCCGGGTCGGGGGTGCCGTGGATGCCGACAGCCGGCGCCGAGATTCCCATCCAGCGCGTGCCGAGAGGGTTCCCGGGGCCCGGCGGAATCGGCTCTGCGTCCTTGGCCCAGTCCGAGGCCGGCGGGTACCACCAGGGGTTCTTCCACTTGACGATGATGTGGAAGCTCCCTACGGGCGTCGGGTACCGCGACTGACCGGTGGCGACGCCGAACGTGCGCCGGAGCTTCATGCCGTCGTAGAGGAAGAGCCTGTTCAGGCTGCGGCGGATCAAAATCACGTCCCCGATCGACTTGCGCGTCGTGGCCGGCGGGACGACCTCGGGCCGCAGCACGAGGGGCGCGCGGACATGGGTCTTGAGACTTCGAAAGAGTCCGAGGACGGCGACCGTCTGGCGGAGCCGCCGCCCCGCCCTCTCCGTCGTCACGAACGGCTTCGAGTTCCGGAGGAACAGCTTCGAGTCCACCGGGGTGCGGTCGAATCGCTTCGCCAGCGTGCGCACGTACCGCTCGAGTCGCGCCTGAGGCGCCGCCACTTTCAGCGGGACGTTGGCACCCGGGGGCACGATCCGCGCGCGGCGGATCGCCTCACCCACGTAGGCCGAGGCGCCGAGCTGCTGCGGCGTCGCGCGCAGGGTGGCCCTGCCGACCTTCAAGGTCAGAGGCCGGGCGAAAAACTTCTTGACCTCCGCGGTCGCCGCGGCGGGCGAGAGGCCCCCGACGAGCACCTGGCCGGCCACAGTGACGCCCGCGGCGATGGTCGTCGGGCGCGGCACGGTCGGAGTCGTGCTGGTGGTGGTCGTCGTCGTGGTGGTCGCGGTCGTCGTCGGCGGCGGAGGCGGGACCGTCGTCGTGCCGGTCGTCGGAGGCGCTTCCGCGGCCGGAGACGGGTTCGCAGCGAGCAGGGCCGCGGAGAGCACCCCGGCAGCCGTGCATGCGACAAATAGGGCGAAAACGAGTCCTCGGCGCCTCACGCGCGCAGTGTAGCCAGGCCGCCGAAGAGTCCGGGATCGTTCGAAATGACCGCGTCAGCCCCGGCCGCGTCCAGACGCGCGAGCTCGCCCGCGTCATCGACCGTCCAGGCCCACACGGCCACGCCCGCGGCATGCGCGCGCTCGACGGCCGCGCGAGTCACCACCGCGTGATGGAGCATCAGGGCGGACGCTCCCGCCCGCGCGATCATGCCGGGAATCCGCGCCGCGAGCGCACGCCGGGCGGCCAGGATCCCGACCCGGACCGCCGGTCGGAACAGGGGTCGCCCCGCGACGCCGTGACGGTCCTCGGGGTAGGTGAAGCCGATCCGGATCTCCGGGGCTTGGCGCGAAAGCGCGACGAGGCTCGCGACGTGGGCCGAGCTCACGACCGCTCGCTCGACGAGGCCGTGCCGTGCCAGTGCGGCCGCGACCTCGTCGAGGCGGCTCGTCAGCTTCAGATCAGCCTGCACGGCGACCTCACGCTCGGACAGGAAGGCGAGCGCCTCGTCGAGGGTCGCGGGCTCAGGCCCGAGCTCGGCGAGGGAGTGGCCGAGCACGAGCGGGCCGGCGCCACGATCGAGCACGTCGAACTCGATCGCATCCACTCCGCTCGCGAGCGCGGCTTCGAACGCGACCAGCGTGTTCTCCGGCGCGAGGGCCGCCGCCCCGCGGTGCCCGACCCGGATCAGCGGCCCGTCGTCGCGGAGCAGCTTCACGGTGCCGTGGGCAGGAAGTCTTCGTCGAGCTGCCCGCCTCTCGCGGCGAACTCGACGATCATGCGGTCGGTCACCCACTCGACGGGAGCGCGGTCATCCGTCCAGGGCCGCCCGGCCTTGTGTGTGACCGAGCGGAGCCCGTGTTGGAGCAGCTCCCAGAGCGGTTCCAGCTCGCGCGGCACGGGGCCGGGGGCCTGCAGCGGCCGGTCGAAGGCAAGCAGGATCTTGTTGAAACGGAGCGCCGGCCACAGCGCGACGATCGGGAACTCGTAGGTCAGCGTGCCCGAGATACCGTCGAGGAGCCGGTCGTCGCCGGGGACTGAAGCGACGTTCAGTGCGAGGATGCCGCCCGGCGTGAGCCGATCGCGCGCCAGCCGGAAGAACTCCCTCGTGGCCAGGTAGAACGGCACGTATGGCTGATGGTAGGCGTCGACGACGATCAGGTCGTACCGGCTCTTGGTCCGCCGCAGGAAGGGGCGCGCGTCGGCGTCGTGCACCGTCAGGCGGGGGTTGTCCCCGAGGCCGAAGAAGCGGCGCCCCACGCGGCTGACGGCCGGGTCGAGCTCGACGCCGTCGACGCGCGCGCCCGGGTAGAAGACTCCGAGCGCGCGGGCGGTCGTGCCCGCAGCGTTGCCCAGGATCGCGACCGAGCGCAGCGGACGGCCGAGGAGCGGCGGCACCACGAGGAACGCATCCCACTCGCCGCCGGTGAGCACCGTGTCGCGGCGCCAGAGAGAATGGACGGCGACTCCTTCGTTCAGGCGCAGCAGGCGCCGGCCGTCGTCGCGCTCGATCACCTGGATGAACTGGTAGAGCGACTCCTCCTCGTACAACAGATCGCTTTCCGCCCTGACCACACCCGGCGGGAGGGCGACGAGCGCAGCGAGCACGGCTGCGAGCAGCACCACCCGCCGCCCGAGGAGGAAGGATGCCGACACCGCCAGCAGCACGGCTGTGCCGATCAGCGTTCGCTGCGTACCGACGAGCGGAATCGTGATCAAGGCTGGCAGGAAGGTGCCGAGCAGTGACCCCGCCGTCGAAAGTGCGTAGAAGCGGCCCGCCACAGCCCCCGCGGTCTCGACGTCGGTGATCGCGAGACGGATCGCGAATGGCGAGACCATCCCTAGCAGCACGACGGCGGGAGCAAACAGGAGCAGGACGGCGAAGAACGAGCCGATCACCGCACCTGCAGACGCTGTGTCGAGCCTGCCCACTGCGGCGTCGAGGAACGGGCGCGCAACGAAGGGGGTGATTGCGACCCAGAGTGCGGATCCGAGCACGATCAGGCCGAGGAGCCGGGTCTCCGGCCGGCGGTCGGCGACACGTCCGCCGAGCCAGTATCCGAACGCCAACCCGGCGAGCACGATGCCGATCAGGTTCGCCCACACGATCGTCGACGAGCCGAAGTAGGGCGCGAGCAGCCGGGACGCGGCGATCTCCGTCGCCAGCGACCCCGTACCGGCGCCGAAGACGAGCGCTGCGAGAGACCTCACGCCGGGCGTTTGATCACGACCACCGCGAAGTCGTCGGTCAGGTCGCTCTGCGCCCACTCGCGGCAGGCGGTGAGCGCGGCCTCGGCGATCTCCCGCGGCGGCAGCGACCGAGATGCAGACAGGAGCGCGTCGAACCGCTCGACTCCGTACTGCTCGCCGCCGCGCCGTGCCTCGACGACGCCATCCGTGTACGCGACGACGATCGCCCCCGGCACGAACTCTGCGTGGACCGTCTCGTACACCTGGGGGGCGTCGATCCCGAGCGCCAGGCCGCGCGCACGGATGCCCTCGACGCTCCCACCGGGCTGCACGAGGCGCGGCGCCGGATGGCCGGCGCTCGCGCAGGCGACCTCGCCGGCCGCAGCGTCGATCACCAGCTCGACCATCGTGATGAACCGTCCTGGCGCGATCTCCGAGCAGACGACGTCGTTGGCGGCGGCCAGGAACTCGCCGGGCTCGGCTCGCTCTCGCGCGAGGGAGCGGAACACGTACTTCGCCATCGCCATATCCGCTGTGGCGTCGACGCCGTGGCCGGTGACGTCCCCCAGCACGACGGCGAGCCGGCCGTCCTCGAGCGTCAGGTAGTCGTAGACGTCGCCGCCCACTTCGACGCGCGCGGCGGACTCGTAGACATCCCCGAGCTGGAGGCCCGGCAGCTCGGGCGCAGCGCGCGGCAGCAGCGACCGCTGCATGGTGTCGGCGAAGGCCTTCTGCTGACCGTAGAGCCGCGCGTTGTCGATCGCGAGCGCAGCCTGGCCGGCGATCGAGAGCGCGGTCTCGGCGATTTCCCCGGCCACCGGCCGGCCCGGGTGCAGCGAGACGATCGTCAGTGTGGCGAGCAGCTCAGCGGGCGTCGCGACCGGGATGACCGCCGCGCTCGAGCCCTTGCGCAGGAAGGGCGCCAACAGGGCGAGCGCGCCGCCGAGCCCTTCTGCCCGGTCGACGTCGAGCAGGAGCGGCTCGTTGCGCTCGAGCAGGGCGAGCAGCTCGCGACGCGGCAGCTGCTGCGGTCGCGAGAGCAATCCGCGTGCTGCCGCGTCGACCCGCTCGTCGTTCACGTGGATCGCCCGCGCGACCAACTCGACCCCGCGCTCGTCCGGCATCCGGATGACGGCCGCATCGACGCCGAGCAGAGTCACGATCGACTGCACGAGCACCTCGAGCGTCGTGTCGAGCGAAAGACTCTGGGCGAAGGAGCGTGAGATCTCGTAGAGCGCGTGCAACCGCTTGGCCGACTCGCGCTCGGACGCGAGCGCCTCCTCGCGCTCGCTGCTGAGTTCTTGAGCGCGCTCGTGCAGCCTCGCGTTCTGGACGAGCACGGCGAGCTGTGCGGCGAGCGCCACCAGCAGCGCGTTCTCGTTGGCGCTGAGAGGTCTCGGGGTTCTCGGGTACGCCGCGAGCAGCCCGATCGGCTCGTCCCCGACGACGAGCGGCAGCGCCAGCGCTGAGCTGACCTCGGACTCCCCTACCTGGGCGCGCGCAGGCTCCAGCCGGTCGTCGGTCGTCGCGTCGTCGACCTCGACGACGGCTCCGCCGCGCCGGGATTGCAGCGCGACGGCGAGAAGCGCGTCGGCGATCGCCTCGTGTGGGCCGTCGATCCCGCGGCTCGCAGCGACGACGGTCCGGCCCTCCTCGCGGAGGTAGACGGCGACACGATCGGCGCCGAGCAGCTCGGCGACGCGGTCGATCGCCGTGTCCAGCGTGTGCGAGAGCGACAGCCTCGCGATCGCCTCGCCGACGACGGACAGGAGCGCCCGGCTGCGCTCGAGCTCGAAGCCGGCCTCGCGCGCGCGCTCCGAGGAGCGAAGCGCATGCGCGGCACGAACGGCAAAGCTCGCGAGCTGCGCACGGGCTCGCTCGTCCGGCGAGCGTCCGGGAAGGAAGCGCAGCTGCAGTGCACCGAGCGGCGGCTGTCCCAGTTGCAAGGTGACCGTCTCCCCCGCTCTGGCATCGCCGCGGACGGCCATCGTCCCCTGCTCCTCCTGGAGGGTCGACCGGGCAGCTTCCTCGAGGTCCGCCGCGGGCTCGATCGGTCCATGACTGCCCTCGACCTCGAGCTGGCCCGCGCGCAGCCGCCAGACGAGGGCTGCCTCCGCCCCGGCGGCAATCACGGCCAGGCGGGCGACGCGCCCCGCCGCGCCGTCGTCATCGGCGACGGCCGCCAACGCGTCTCCCGCCACCTCGAGGCCTCCGCCACCCTCACGCGACGGGCCGAGACCGTCCTCGCGGAGCCGGGCCGCAAGCGCGGTCAAGTCCGCAGCAAGCGTGGCGATCAGGAGGGACTCGCCGTCGAAAGGCTCGTCGCGGCGGACGATCGTCAGCAGCCCGCTCGTGCGGTCCAGGTCGAGCGGCACGCTCAGCGTCTCCATCTCCCCCTCGAAGTGCGTTCCCAGGGACGCCGCCGCAGCGGCGGGCGTGTCTGCTTGGCGGCCGTCGAGCTCGGCCACGAGCGAGCCCGAGGAGGCCCACACCGCACGGGCCACCAGGGTCCCGGTCCGGTCTGGCAGCCAGACCGCCGCGAGCTCCGACCCCGTCCCTCGAGCCGCCGCCTCGACGAGCTCGCCAAGAATCGGCTCGAGGGTGGACGCGCCCGTCAGCAGCCGGCCCGCACGTGAGAGCGCCGCGAGCGCCACCGACAGATCCGTCCGCGTGTCGAGCACGGCTACAGGCCGAAGAGCCGCTCGACCTCGCGCCAGATCGTCAGCGTGAGCAACACGCTGACGGCAACGAGGCCCAGGAGCACGAGCCAGAAGCGCAGGCCGGCCCGGCGGCGAGCGCGGGACCGCTCGGTGCGCGCACGCCTGCGCGCCCGCTCCTGCAAGTAGGCGCGGTCGACCGCCACCGGGTCGAAAGGCGGCGCGTCGATGGGTGACGTCTCGTCGCCTGCCGGAGGGCGCGTCGCAGGCTCAGCCATCCTGCAAAGTGTAGTCCTCTCTGCGCGCGTAGGCGCTCAGCGCAGGCTCCTGCCAGAACGTACCCACGTGACTTTCGCCGGCCGTTTGCCCATACTGCCCACCGTGGAAACGCCGGAACCGCTGCAAGACCCGACCTACGACCCCGTTCAGGAGCCCGCACCGTCACTACGCCGCCTCGGCCCCTCGCTGTGGGGGCTCGGGGAGCGAGCGACCTGGATCTCGGGGCTCGTGCTCGCGCTGTCGGCCCTCACGGGGTGGTACGCGGGCAGCGGCGAGGGTGTCGAGGTGTCCGTCCTCGGCTGGCACACGGGCCTCCTCGGCAAGCTCGTTCTCTTCATCGGCCTGGCGGCGATCCTCGTCGTCGCCCTGCGCCAGTGGGGGCTCGACCTTCCGGCCGCCGTCCCCGAGAGCCTGGTCGTGATCTCGCTCGGCGCGCTCTCGACCATCTTCGTGCTCGTGCGTGCGATCTCGATCCCGGACGAGTTCTTCTTCGCCCATCGTGGCATCGGACTCTGGATCAGCCTTCTGGCCTCGCTCGCGCTGATCGGCGCAGGGCTGCTGCAGGCCTCGGAAGAGCTCTAGCCGCTAGACCGGCAGGAGCTGCTTCGTCGACTCGATCAGCGACTGCGGGTCGAACGGCTTGCCGATGAATCCCTGCGCGCCGCGGGACTCCGCTTCGGCGGCGGATCGCTCGTCGACCTTGCCCGAGAACATGACCACCGGAATCGCTCCGACCCCCGTGTGCTCGTGGATCCGTTGCAACATCTCCCAGCCGTCAACCTGCGGCATCATCACGTCGAGGAGGATCAGGTCGGGCGACTGCTCACCGAGCGCGGCGAGCCCCTCGGCCGCGCTCGCCGCCTCCATGACGACATAGCCCTCGGCTTCGAGGTTGACGCGCACGTACTCGCGCAGGGCCTGGTCGTCGTCCACGATCAGCACCACCGGCCCCGCGTCGGTCGAGGGGACGCCCGTGGGCGGAGAGGAGGAGCGGTCGAGGAACTGATCGAGGTCGGCCCGGCGGTAGCGTCGGTGGCCTCCGGGGGTGTAGAAGGCCGACACCCGGCCGAGGTCGGACCATTTGCGCATCGTGCTCTGCGCCACGCCGACGTATTTCGCCGCCTGGCCCAGCGTCAGCCACTCTGGCTGCGCCGCGCCCGCGCGTCTGGTGCCCTCGTACGCCATGTCGGAGACGAAACTACCCAAATCTGCCGCAAACTCAAACCACGCGTGGCAGTCAGCCGCTCGTCACCGTGACCGTCACCGTCCGCGTGGCGGGAGGTAGCGGCTGCGGTTTCAGGATCCGGACCCGTGTCTGCACCCCGCCGGGCGAAGGCCCGTCCTCGAGCGCCCGCCCGAGCGAGACTCCGAGGAGGAGGACGACGAGCAGGCCCACCAGCACGAGCAGCGGCCGCCAGAGTGGATTCCGCTTCGGAGGTCGTGGCCGCCGCTCGGGGCCGGACGTCAAGGCTCGTAATCCTGCGCGCCGCGCGCGTAGAGGTGAAAAGCAGCAGCCTCGACGAGCGACAGCGTGCGCGGCCACCCCGGCGCCGGAGCCTGCTCCGAGACGACGGCTCGGGTCCACTCGTCGGACCGGCCGTACTCCTCCGCGAGCTCGGCGACCGTGAAGACGCCCCCCACCCGGCGGCGAAGCTCGGCGGCGACCACGTCCACCTGCACCAGGAGCCGGTCGCCCGTGCCATCGTTCCGGCTCTGTTCGAGCAGCCGGCGGTGTCCGTCCTCCCACTCGCGACGCGCGCTCTCGACCTCGGCCCGGGTGACCACGCCGCGATCCTAGAGTTCGCTACAGCACCGCTGCGGCGGCCAGAGCGGCTCGATCTCCCCGAGCACGCGCTCCCCGAGCAGATAGCCGGGCCTGGCGAGCGCAAACGCTGCGTGGGCGTGCAGGCACTTGAGCCCGTGCGGATTCGCGCTGCCGCCGATGCCGAGCTCGAGCGAGGAGCCCTGGTCGCGGCCGGTCTGCGCGCCGGCGAGCTCGCGCCGAAGCCGCCGCTGCTCGCCGGTGGCGCGGTCGAGGTCGGCGGCCAGGTCCTGATCGCGCTCCAGCTCGGCGCTCCAGCGCTCGACGCCGCCCGCCGCCTCCAGCCGAGCGATCGCGGCCACGAGCTGCGGGCAGGTGAGGTAGTACGTCGTCGGGAACGGGTCGCCGGCGTCGTCGTACGGCGCCTGCTCGGTGACGGCAGGGGCACCGTAGGGACAGCGTGCTACGACGCGGAGAAAAGCCCGCGGCGGGCGGCCGAGCTGTCGCTCGACGAGCGCGCGGTCATCCATCCCGCCCAAGCGTATTGACCGCATGAGCACGCCGCCACTCGGCGACGCCCTTGACGATGAAGAGCCGCTCGCCGGGACGAACGAGGCTCATCCGCCGGGCCTCGCGAGAGAGGGCGGCGACCGTCGCAGAGTTCTCGAGCCGGGCCTGCAACCTGCTCCGCTCCTCGCGCAGCTGCTGCACCTCGGCCGTGCGCTGGTTCAGCGTCGCCCGCGCGTGCAGGTAGTTCGAGAGCGGCTGGTAGTAGAGGAAGGCCACGAAGCCGGCGGTCGCGAGCACGCACCAGCGCAGGAGCAGGGTCGATCGCTGTGTCCGGGCCGCCCGCTTGGACGTCCGTTTGCCGCGCGAGGCCGCCGGCTTGGCAGGACGCTGGTCGGGGCGGGAGGTTCGCCGGGCCACGGCACACGATTCCGCGGTCTTCAGCAGAACCCTCCTAGGCCATTTCGACCTTGATCACGTTCGTCGAGCCGGGGATGTTGACGGCAGTGCCGGCGGTGAGGACGACGCGGTCGCCCCGCTCGACGATCCCGGTGCTGCGAGCCGCCTCGAGCGACGTGGCCCAGAGCTCCTCCACGTCGGCGCATTCCGGTACGTGCACCGGGGTCACGCCCCATTCGAGAGCCATGTGGTAGAGCGCGTAGAGGTGGTGCGTGAGGCCGATGATCGGACGCCGCGGCCTGAGGCGGGCGACAGCCGAAGCGGTCCGGCCCGTGAACGTCGGCACGAGGATCGCCCGCGCCTCGAGCGCCTCCGCGATGTCGCAGGAGGCGTTGGACATCGCCTGCCCGATCGTGGGCTGATCCTCGGCCTGCGGGATCTCGTGCCTGTAGCCGAGGCTCGGCTCGACCGCGCGGGCGATGCGGTCCATGAACGCGACCGCCTCGACGGGGAACTCGCCCACGGCGGTCTCGCCCGACAGCATGATCGCGCTCGTCCCGTCGAGCACGGCGTTCGCCACGTCCGATGCCTCGGCGCGCGTCGGCTCCGGGGAATGGATCATCGACTCGAGCATCTGGGTGGCGGTGATCACGGGCTTTCCCCGCTCGAGCGCGCGCAGGATGATCCGCTTCTGCAGCAGCGGCACCTCGGCGGCGCCGATCTCGACGCCGAGGTCGCCGCGAGCAACCATGACGGCGTCGGCCTCGCGGAGGATGTCATCGAGCACGGCGACGGCCTCCGCCTTCTCGATCTTGGCGATGACGTGCGCGGTCGAGCCCGACGCCTCGATCAGCGTCTTCAGCGCCTGGACGTCCGAGGACGTGCGCACGAACGAGAGCGCGACGAAGTCGACGCCGAGCTCGAGCGCGAAATTGAGATCGTCGATGTCCTTCTTCGTCAAGGACGGGATCGGCAGCGGTATCCCCGGCAGGTTGACGCCCTTGTTCGACGTGACGGTGCCGCCGGCGATGACCTCGCACACCGCCCGGCCCCGCTCGACGCGGGAGACGCGAAGACGGACTGCGCCGTCGTCGATGAGGACGTCGAAACCGGGCTGAAGCACCGAGCCGAGCACCGAGGGCGCGATCGGCAGGTCGCCGTCCTGCGCTCCGTCCTCGCCCGAGATCGTGACCTCTTCGCCGCGGACGAGGACTCGTGGCTCCGGCAGGTCGCTGATTCGGAGCTTCGGCCCCTGGAGATCCGCGATCAGCGCGACCGGCCGGCCGACGGTCTTCTGCACTTCGCGGATCGCCTGCGCGCGCTCGGCGTGATCCTCGTGGGTGCCGTGGGAGAAGTTGAGCCGCGCGCCGTCGATCACGTGCATCAGGGTCTCGAGCACGTCCGGGGTGGACGACGCAGGACCGATGGTGGCGACGATCTTCGTACGGCGCGGGACGACGGCCATGCCGACAGGCTAGCGGCGTGCCCTCGGGAAGGCGCTCCAGCCGGGATAGTGCGCCCGGCTTCCCAGTTCCTCCTCGATCCGCAGTAGCTGGTTGTACTTGGCAGCGCGATCGGAGCGAGCCGGCGCGCCCGTCTTGATCTGGCCCGTGCCGAGAGCGACAGCCAGGTCGGCGATGGTCGAATCCTCGGTCTCGCCCGAGCGGTGCGACATGACTGCCGTGTAGCCGCTCGACTGCGCGAGCCGGACCGCCTCGATCGTCTCGGTCAGCGTGCCGATCTGATTGACCTTGACGAGAATCGAATTCGCGACGCCGCGCTCGATCCCCTCACGCAGCCGCTCGGGGTTCGTGACGAACAGGTCGTCGCCGACGAGCTGCACGCGGTCGCCGAGCTCGGCCGTCAGGCGACCCCACGCGTCCCAGTCGTCCTCGGCGAGTCCGTCCTCGATCGAGACGATCGGGTAGCGCTCCACCAGATCCGCCCAGAACCCGGGCATCTCCGAGCTCGCTTCCTCCCGCCCCTCGAAGCGGTAGACACCGTCCTGGAAGATCTCGCTGGCGGCGGGGTCGAGCGCGATCACGACGGAGTCGCTGTGACCGGCGCGCTCGACTGCTTGCAGGATCGCCTCGATCGCGGCCTCGCTGGAGTCCAGGTCGGGCGCGAACCCGCCTTCGTCGCCCACGCCCGTCGCGAGGCCACGGTCGCTGAGCACCTTCTTCAGCGCGTGGTAGACCTCTGCCCCGATCCGCAGGCCTTCGCCGAACGTCTCCGCCCCGACCGGGACGAGCATGAACTCCTGCAGGTCGATCGAGTTCGCAGCGTGCGCGCCCCCGTTGATCACGTTCAGCATCGGCACAGGCAACGTTGTTGCGGCATCCCCGCCGAGGTAGCGGTACAGCGGCTGTCCGGTCTCCGCCGCTGCCGCCTTCGCCACCGCGAGCGACACGCCGAGGATCGCGTTGGCGCCGAGCCGTCCCTTGTTCGGCGTCCCGTCGAGCTCGATCAGTCTCCGATCGACCGATGCTTGATCGAGCCCGTCCAGGCCGGCCACCTCCGTCTGGATTTCCAGCACGTTCCGAACCGCGTTCCCGACGCCCTTGCCACCCCACTCCGCGCCGCCGTCGCGCAGCTCGACCGCCTCGTGCACGCCCGTCGACGCCCCGGAAGGAACAGCGGCTCGACCGAACGCGCCCGACTCGAGCTCGGCGTCCACCTCGACAGTGGGGTTCCCCCGCGAATCGAGGATCCAACGGCCCCGCACGCTCTTGATCGAGCTCACTCCTCTTCCTCCTTGGCCTGATCGTAGTAGTGGTCCTGCTCGTCGAGCGGCAGCTCGCTCCACCGCTCGCCCCGCGCGGCCGCAAGCTCCTCCGCTCGCTCGACCCGGGTGACGAAGCGGGCGTTCGTCGAGCGCAACGCCAGCTCGGGGTCGACGTTGAGCCGGCGAGCGAGGTTGACGACGGTGAAAAGGAGGTCGCCGACCTCGTGCGCCACCTTCGCGTCCGCCTCGGTCTCCGGGCTCGGCTCGCCCGTGCGCACGACCTCGGCCTCGAGCTCGCCGAGCTCCTCACGGACCTTGGCGAGCGGGCCTTCGAGGTCCGGCCAGTCGAAACCGGCCGCAACGGCGCGACGCTGGAGCTTTCGTGCCTGCAGGAGCGCCGGCAGCGAGGCGGGGACGTCGTGGAAGATGCCCCTCCGGCCCTCCTGCTCCGTCTTCAGCTTCTCCCAGCGCTCGCGTACGCGGCCGGCAGTGTCCGCCGCCGCGTCGCCGAAGACGTGCGGATGGCGCCGCACGAGCTTGGCGTGGACGGCACGCGCCACCTGCTCGAGATCGCCCTCGCCCTGCTCCTCGAGCAGCAGTGCCAGGAAGTAGACCTGGAAGAGGAGATCGCCCAGCTCGTCCAGCAGCTTCGCCGGATCGCCGCCGGCAGCGGCGTCCGCGACCTCGTAGGCCTCCTCGACCGTGTGAGGCACGATCGTGCGCGCGGTCTGCTCTCGATCCCAGGGGCAGTCGCGGCGCAGCCGCCGCGTCAGCTCCTGAAGCTCTCCGAGCGCCTCGCCGAGAGGCAAGCGACTAGCCGGTCTGGGTGGCGGTCGTGCTGCCGGTGGTGGTGGCGGTCGGCGGCGGGGTGAAGCCCACGGCGTACGAGACCTTGTCCTCGTAGTCCTTCTTCAGCTCCTCCACCCACTTCGTCATCGCCTCGTTCTTTTTCGTCTGCGCGAGCTGCTGGCGAATCGACTCCTCGACTTCCTTCAGCGGCGTCACCTTGGCGGGCTTGACGTCGCCGACCGGCTGGATCACGTGGTAGCCGAACTCCGTCTTGACCGGCTTGGAGATCTCGTTCGTCTTCAGCAGGAACGCCGTCTGGTCGAACGGCGCCACGGTCTGCCCCTTCGAGATCGTCAGCTTGCCGCCATTCGCCTTTGAGCCCGTGTCCTGCGAGTACTTCTTCGCCAGGGCCGAGAAGTCTGCGCCACCCTTGAGCTGGTTGTAGATGTCGTCCGCCTTGGCTTTCGTCTTCACGAGGATGTGGCGGACTTCCCGGCTCTCCGGCTGGCTGTACTGCGACTTGTTCTTGTTGTAGTACTCCTCGACCTGCTTGTCGGTCACCTTCACCTTCCCGGTGACCTCGGCGAAGATCTTCTCCGAGACGATCTGCGAGCGGATGTCGTTGCGCACCTGCGCCTCCGTCAATCCCTGATCCTTCAGCTGCTTCTCGAACTTCGTCTTGTCGCCGCCGAAGTACTGCTTCTGGATCTGGGCGAGCCGGGCGTCGACCTGCTTCTCGGTGATCTCGACGTCGAGCGCGTCTGCTTCCTGGTCGAACTGCTCGCGCTGCACCAGGAACTGGACGACCTGGTTCTTGAGCGTTTGGAACTCCTGCGAGCCGGCCTTCGGGAACTCCCGCTTCTGGGTTTTGTAGCTCTTCTTCGCCTGCGCGATGATCTGGTTGTAGTCACTCCTCTTGATCTTGGTGCCGTCGACCACGGCAACGGCGTCCGCCGGCACCGCGTCGTTGCCGCCGCCGCAGCCGGCGAGGACGACGAGGGTGAGCGCGAGCGCACAGAGAGAAAGCGGGAGACGAGAGATCTTCATGAGTGAGAAAGCTCCAGGTAGTCGCGGGGGCGCCGTTCAGGCTGCCTGACGAGCCACCACGATAGCATCGACCAGGCCGACCGCCCCCTCGAGCGCATCGGTCCGCTGCGAGACCTCGCGCTTGGCACTCGTGTACACGGCAGTGTCGGACACGCCTCGAAGGGCGCGGAGCTCGGCGGAACCGAGGACGAGCGGTCCAACCGTTGCCCGGCCGCCTCTGTAGATCAGATAGTCAGCGCCCAGGCTGGCGAGCTTGAGCTTCGCGTCCTGGATGGCGAAGAGATGCTCGACGGGCTCCG
This sequence comes from Gaiellaceae bacterium, assembly GCA_035525905.1. GTDB lineage: Bacteria > Actinomycetota > Thermoleophilia > Gaiellales > Gaiellaceae > Gaiellasilicea. Next base: position 15,644 of record DATLDK010000142.1, read on the forward strand.
GCACAGGGCCGTACCGGTCCTCGAGCGCAGCGTGGAGCTCGCGCAGCTCGTCGTCGGACTCCGCGAGCGCGAGCCGCCGGTGGATATCGATCTTCAACGCCTCGGAGGAGACGTAGCTCGCGGGCACGTAGGCATCCACCCGCGCGTCCACCCGCACGGGACGCGTGGCCAGCCGGTGCTGCCCCTGAAGCTCTGCGACCGCCTCGGCGAGCATCTCGACGTAGAGCTCGAACCCGAGCGCGGCGACATGGCCCGACTGCTCGGCGCCGAGCAGGTCGCCGGCACCGCGGATCTCGAGGTCGCGCATGGCGATCTGAAAGCCCGCACCGAGCTCCGTGTGGTCGGCGAGCGTCGACAGTCGCGCGCGTGCTTCAGGCGAGAGCTCCATCGCATCCGGATAGAGCAGGTAGGCATGCGCGGTCACGTCCGAGCGGCCGACGCGGCCGCGGATCTGGTAGAGCTGCGACAGGCCGAGCATGTCAGCGCGCTCGACGATCAGCGTGTTCGCCTGCGGGATGTCGATCCCCGACTCGATGATCGTCGTCGACACGAGCACGTCGCCGTCGCCGCGCAGGAAGGCGTGCATGATCTCCTCCAGCTCCCGCTCCTTCATCTGCCCGTGCGCGACGAGGAAGCGGATCTTCGGGCACAGCTGCCGCAGCTTCTCCGCGGCCTCCTCGATCGTCTCGACGCGGTTGTGCAGGTAGAACGCCTGCCCGCCGCGCTCGAGCTCGCGTTCCAGAGCCGTCCGGACGAGCTCATCGTCGTACTCGCCCACCGTCGTGCGGATCGGCCGCCGGCCCTCCGGCGGCGTCTCGATGATCGAGATGTCACGCAGACCGGAAAGCGACATGTGCAGGGTGCGTGGGATCGGCGTCGCGGAGAGAGCCAGCACGTCCACCTCCAGGCGCAGCGAACGCAGCAGCTCCTTCTGCGCGACGCCGAAACGCTGCTCCTCGTCGAGAATGACGAGACCGAGGTCCTTCGGGATCACGTCGCGGCTGAGGACACGGTGCGTGCCGACGAGCACCTCGATCTTTCCTGCCGCGAAGTCCTTCAGGATCTGCTTCGTCTCGGCCGGCTTGCGGAAGCGAGACACCATCTCCACCCGCACGGGGAAGTCGAGGTAGCGCGCCTTGAATGTGTTCCAGTGCTGCTCCGCGAGGATCGTCGTCGGGCAGAGAACCAGCGTCTGCTTGCCGTTCACGGCCGCGGCGAACGCCGCCCGCACTGCGACCTCGGTCTTCCCAAAGCCGACGTCGCCGCAGACCAGCCGGTCCATGGGCCGTGGGGCCTCGAGATCCTCCTTGACGGCCTCGATCGCTCTTGCCTGATCCTCGGTCTCCCGGTAGGGGAACTCGGCTTCGAGCCGCTCGAGCCACTCGTGCCCGAGGTCGTACGGGGTCCCCGGCGCCTGTTGCCGCTGCGCGTACAGAGCGATCAGCTCAGTCGCGAGCTCTCGAACCGATTCGCGGGCGCGAGACTTGAGGTTCTGCCAGGCCTTGCCGCCCAGCTTGGAGAGCGCCGGAGAGCTCGCGTCGGCGCCGATGTACTTGGAGATCTTGCCGAGCTGCTCGTGCGGCACGTAGAGCCGGTCCTCGCCCCGGAAGGCGAGGAAGAGGTAGTCGCGCGTGACGCCCGCGACCTCCTTCGTCTCGAAGCCGAGGAGCTTGCCGACGCCGTGGTCCTCGTGAACGATGAAATCGCCGCTGCGGAGGTCGGCGAACGAGGCCAGGGCACGGCCGAGCCGCCGGTCGGCGCGAGGCGGGCGCTTGCGGAAGACCTGCGTGTCGGGCAGGAGGACGAGCCCGAGCTCCCGCCAGACGAAGCCGCGACGGGCAGGCGCCACGGCGAAGAGGAGCTCGGGCTGGTCCGGAAGATCCTGGCCCTCGCCGAGCATGCGGGAGTCGGCGCGCTTGAGCAGGTTGTCGGTGCGGAGCGCCTCACCTGCGTGCGGGAACGCGACGACGACGCGGTTGCCGCCGCGGACGAACGCGTTGAGCTCATTCTCAGCCTCCGAGAGGCCGCGCGCGGCGATCGCGGGGCGCTGGGCCTCGAAGGTGTAGGGCTGCGACTGTGGGAAGGGGTCGAGCTCCGACGTGCCCGCGAGCGAGATCTCGGACAGGCCTTCCTCGGCCCACACACGCCGCACCTCGTTGGGCTCCCACACGAAGTCGGGGGAACGGTCCAGCACCGGGACGAGGTCGTCCGGCACAGTGGCGGGAGCGGCCTCCAGCGCTTCGTCGTCCGCCAGCGTGGGCTCCCCCAGGTCGGCCTTCCGCTCGGCCGCCGGGTACACGACGGCGTCGTCGACCGTGTGCAGCGCCCGCTGGGTGAACGGCGAGAAGGCGCGCACCTGCTCGATCTCGTCGCCGTAGAGCTCGATCCGGAGCGGCTCGCGACCGGTCGTCGGGAAGACGTCGACGAGCCCGCCGCGGACCGCGAACTGGCCGCGCTCCTCGGCGCGCTCGACGCGTTCGTAGCCGGCCAGCGCCAGCGACTGGGCGAGACCGTCCAACCCGGGCTCGTCGCCGACCTCGAGCCGAACCGGCAGGGCGCGGTCGGCAGCGGGCGGCACCCCTTCCGCGAGCGCCGTCGCGGAGGCGCAGACGAGCCCGCCCTGAGCCAGCACGTCGAGGGCACGCGCTCGCTCCCCCACGAGATGCGGCGGTGGCTCGAGACCGGAGCCCCAGCGGACGCCACGACCCGGCAGCAGCGCAACGCGGTCGGCGCCGACGAACCACCCTGCGGCCTCCGCCGCGTCGCGCGCATCCGCGTCCTCCGGCAGGAGGCAGATGAGGCCTCGACCCAGGTGCTCGTGCAGGGTCGCGAGCAGCAGCGGCAGGATCGGTTCGGAGACGCGCGCACGCGCGGGCAGGGCGGCCGCAAACGCCTGCAGGCGGTCGAGCGCGAGCAGCTCCCTGACGAACGCGTGGAGTACCGGGCGGTCCATGACGACAGGCGGAAACCGGGTTTCCGCGGATGCCATGGTACTAGCCGTGCCAGGACTCCCAGAGCGCCGCGTATGACCCTTCCTGCTCCACGAGCTCATCGTGCGTGCCCAGCTCCGACAGCTTGCCGTTCTCGATCACCGCGACCCGGTCGGCGTCGTGCGCGCTCTGGAGGCGATGCGCGATCGCGACGACGGTCCGGCCCTCGAGCACGAAGCCGAGCGAGCGCTCGAGGTGGCGCGCGGCGCGCGGATCGAGGAGGGAAGTCGCTTCGTCGAGCACGAGGGTGTGCGGGTCTGCCAGCACGAGACGCGCCAGCGCCACCTGCTGCTGCTGCGGGGGCGTCAGCGGAAAGCCGCCCGCGCCGACGACGGTCTCGAGCCCGTCCGGAAGTGCTTCCGCCCAGGGCCGCGCATCGACCGCCTCGAGTGCAGCCAGGAGCTCCTCGTCTGTCGACCCGACGCGCGCGAGCCGGAGGTTGTCGGCCAGCGTGCCGACGAAGACGTGCTGCTCCTGCGTGACGAGGGCGACCTCCCGCCGGAGCGACTCCAGATCGAGGTCGACGAGCCGCACGTCGCCCACTTCGACGCGCCCGGTTCGCGGCGGATGGATGCCCGCGAGCAGTCGTCCGAGTGTCGACTTGCCGGCTCCGGACGGACCTACGACCGCGATGCGCTCGCCCGGCTCGAGATCGAGGTCGAGACCGTGGAGGACATCGTGGTCCTCGCGGTAGGCGTAACGAACGTCCGATGCGCACAGCCGCTCGTGCTCCGGCTCGTCGCCGGTCGCCTCTCGGTCGTCGGGAACCTTCGCGACACCCATCAACCGCGCGAACGACGTGGCTCCGACCTGGATCTCGTCCAGCCACGAGATCAGGCGATCGACCGGATCGGCGAGCTGCTGCACGTAGAGCGCGACGGCGGTGACAGCGCCGATCGAGGCCCGGCCGGAGGAAACGAGCCACCCGCCCCACACGAGAGCTGTCGCCACCGGCAGCACATACGCGATCTCGACCGTGGGGAACCAGATCGTGCGCAGGTAGAGGGTCCGCCGCTCGGCCCGGTAGGCGTCGGCGAGGTCGGCGTCGACGCGCTCGATTCGGCGTCGCCCGAGGCCGAGCGCCTCGACGGTGCGGCCGCCGTCGACGGTCTCGCCGACCGTCCCCGTCATCGTCGCGTAGGCGGCCCGCTCCCAGAGGTAGCCCTCCGGCGCGCGTCGCAGGTACCAGCGCGTCCCGATCAGGATCGCGGGTAGGCCGACGACGACCGGTAGCGAGGCGATCGGACTGACGAGAATCGCAGCGACGACCGTCAGCAACGTCGTCACCGCCGCGATCATCGTCTCCGGGATCGCGAAGCGCACCGTGCGTGCGAGCGCGTCGACGTCCGCCGTGGTGCGAGAGACGAGGTCGCCCGTGCCGGCGCGCTCGACCGTCGAGAGGGGCAGCGCGAGCACGCGGCCCATGAAGTCCTCGCGCAGGCGCGCAAAGACCTCCTCCGAGAGGACGAAGGAGGCGCGGCGCGCGAACCACGTCAGCACCGTCTGCGCGAGCACGAAGACGGCCAGCAGCGCGACCACGCGATCGATGTGAGCCGTGGTCGTGCCCTCCTTGACGGCCTGCACGAGCTCGCCGAGCAGGCGCGGGCCGGCCAGGCCCGCCACCGCGGCGAGCGCATGGAGGCCGAGCACGGCGCCGAGCGGGCGGCGATGGCGGTGGAAGAGCGCGGCGGCGTGGGCGCGAACCTCGGAACCGTCGGCGATCGGCAAGCGCTCGCTCATGCGGCGTCGTCCTCCTCCTCGCGCGTGACGGTGGCGCGATACGCGAGCGTGCTCTGGAGGAGCTCGCGGTGAGTACCCGTCGCCGCAATGCGGCCGCCCTCGAGGAAGACGACCCGCTCGGCCTGGTCGAGGACGAGCGGGCTCGCCGTCAGGACGACCGTTGTCTTCCCGCGTCGTGCTTCGCGCAGCCGGCGAGCGATCCGCGCCTCCGTATGGGCGTCGACCGCGCTCGTCGGCTCGACGAGCAGGAGGATCTCGGGGTCGGCGACCAGAGCGCGCGCGAGGACGAGCCGCTGGCGCTGGCCGCCCGAGAGCGAGCGGCCGCGTTCCTCCACCAGGCCGTCGAGCCCCTCGGGGAGCGCGTCGAGCACGTCCTCCGCGTTCGCGACCTCGATCGCCGTACGGACTTCCGCCTCGGTTGCAGAACCCCACGGATCGAGCTCCCCGTGCAGCGTGCCCGAGAAGAGCATCGGATCCGTCTCGCTGACCAGAATTCGCCGGCGCACGACCTCGACCGGGAGGTCGGTGACCCGAACGCTGCCGAGCCACACGCCCTCGTCGTCGACGAACCGTCCGAGCCGGTCGACGAGCTCGACGCCTTCTTGGGGCGCAGCCGAGACGACGCACGTGAAGAGCCCCGGCTCGACGACGAGGCCGGAACGCCGGTCGGTCAGCGGCAGCCCGGGCGGCGGCTCGGCTGCGGCAACCGCCGGCTCCCCGACCTGCGGCTCCACCCTCAGGATCTCGAGCATCCGGGCCGCACCGACGTAGGCGCGGGTGATCTTGTCGACCGTCTCGGCGGCGGTGCGCAGCGGGATGACGAGGAACGCCGCATAGCCGTAGAAGGCGACGAGCTCGCCGGGACGGATGCGGCCCTCGACGGCGAGCCTCGCACCCAGCCAGGTGACGATGACCACGAAGATCCCGGGCAGCAGCACCTGGGCCGAGTCCAGAGTGGATTGCGGCAGCGCCACGCGGACCCCGGCGCGGCGCACCTGCTCGGAGCGGGTCCGGTAGCGGCCGAGGAAGACCTGCTCGCCGCCGATGCCTCGCAGGACACGGAGCCCGGAGACCGTGTCGGCGCCGAGTGCGGTGAGCCGGCCGACCTCCTCGCGCTGCTCGCGCTGCCGCGCCTGTAGCGGGCGGATCACGAACGAGAGGCTCAGCACCAGGATGGGCACACCGAGGAGCACGACCAGCCCGAGCACGGACGACGACGAGAGCAGGATCGCTGCGACGACGAAGTAGGACGCGATCGCGCCTGCAAGGCGAGCGGTGATGTCGAACGCGCCGCCCGCGCGCATCGCGTCGTTCGAGACCGTGGCCACGACCTCGCCCGTCGTCACCTTCGCCCGCACGGCTGGACCCATCCGCGCGGCGTGGTGCGCGACCACCTGCACCATGCGGAACGAGGCCTGCAGCCAGTTGCTGACCGCGGCCCGATGGCGCGCCACGCCGGCGAACGCCTGCACCGTCCCCAGCGCGAGCAGCACGGCGGCCCACTCGAGGAGCGCCCGGTTGTCACCCGCCGCGAGCCCGTCGTCGACCGCCCGGCCGAGAACGTAGGGCAGCAGCGCCTGCGCGAGCATCCAGACGACCCCGAAGCCCATGCCGAGCGCGAGCGTGCCGAGCTGCTGCTCGCCGACCCAGAGCAGAAATCGGGTCGGCGACCGGGTATCCGGCCGTCCCGGGTCGAGTAATGGAAGCTGTTTCACCAGCGTCTCACGGTACTGATGCGATGATGCAGGCGTGGCTGAACGCCCCCACGAGTCGATGACCGCAGCCCAGCGCGACGAGCTCGCCGCAGAGCTCGCTCAGCTGGAAGGTCCGAAGCGGGCGGAGATGGTCGAGGCGATCGCGACCGCTCGCGGCTTCGGCGACCTCTCGGAGAACTTCGCCTACCACGACGCCAAGAACGAGCAGGGGCTGCTCGAGCGCAGGATCTCGATCCTCCGCAGCCGAATCGAGAACGCGGTCCTCGTGGAGCAGGCCGCCGACGGAGTGGTCGGCGTAGGGTCGATCGTCGAGGTGGAGGACGAGCAGGGCGGCCGCTTCGAGGTGGAGATCTCGAGCGTCGGCGGTGTCTCCACCGACTCGCCGCTCGGCGGGGCGCTGCTCGGGGCAAAAGCGGGGGACACGGTCGCGGTGAACGCGCCCAAGGGCTCGTGGAACGCGCGGGTCGTCTCCGTGCGCTCGTCCTGAGTCAGTTGAAGCGGCGCTGCGCTGCTTCGAGGCCATCCTTCGCAAGCGCCTCGACTGCGTCAGCGGCCCGCCCGACCAGAGCCTCGACGTCCTCCTCGGGCGCGAACGGCGAGAGCACGTAGTCCGCGACCGGCCGCCGGTCGCCGCGACCAGGCCGGCCGACGCCGACGCGCACGCGGAGGAATTCCGCCGAGCCGAGCGACTGCCGCACCGAACGAAGCCCGTTGTGGCCGGCGAGGCCGCCGCCCAGACGCACCTGGATGCGCCCTGGGTCCAGGTCGACGTCGTCGTGGACGACGGCGATCTGCTCCGTCGGAAGCTTGAAGAAGCGCGCCGCTGCCGCCAGCGAGCTGCCGGAAAGGTTCATGTACGTCTCCGGTTTCAGCAGCGCGAGCCGCAGGCCCTCGACGCGGATCTCGGCGAGCTGACCGGAGAACTTGGACCTGAACGAGCCGTCGTGACGCCGCGCGAGCTCGTCGACGACGGTCCACCCTGCGTTGTGCCGGTCGCGGACGTGCTCCCGGCCCGGGTTGCCCAGGCCGACGACGAGAAGGTCGAGCGTCGAGGGGCTCTCCCCTCGACGGAAGAGGCGCATTACTCGGGGGAGTCGGTGCCGGACTCTGCCTCGGGTGCCTCGCCGGACGCTTCGCCCTCGGAAGCCTCGGCGTCAGCCTCCGCGTCCGCACCCTCGAGCAGCGCGCCCTCCTCGCCCTCGACGGGCTCAGGCTCGACCTCGGCCTGGGGGGCGGAGACCGTGGCGATCACGGTCTCGTGCGGGTCGTCGAGGAACGTGACGCCCTCGAGCATCGGCAGATCCTCGAGGCGCAGCGCGTCGCCCATCTCCATCCGGCTGACGTCGGCCTCGATGCTCTCCGGCACCTCCATCGGCAGGGCCTCGATGTTGAGCGTGGAGCTCGGCTGCGACATGACGCCGCCCTCCTTCACGCCCGGCGCATCCTCGGCTCCGTGCAGGTGCACGTTGACCGTCGCGTGGATCGCGACATCGAGGCGGACCTCGAGCAGGTCGATGTGGCTGACGTGGCCCCGGATCGGGTCGCGCTGGTACTCCTTCAGGATCGACGAGTGCGGCGTCGACTGGCCCTCGAGCACGACGTCGAGCACAGCGTGCAGGCCGGACGAGCCGGTGAGCGCGGAGCGAAGGTCGCGCTCGTTGACCACGAACGACTTCGCGCCGGTCTTGCCGTAGAGAACGCCGGGAACGAAGCCCTGCTTGCGCAGGCGCCGCGACTCGGGCGAACCGAGCCGGTCACGTTCCTTCACCTCGAGACGAAATCTGTCGCCGGCCACGGCGGCGGATGATAGCGCAACCCTAGTGACAGTCTGTTACTAGGCCAGGCTCACCTGATGTGAAGATCGACCTTCAGCAAGAGCAGGGGCCAGAGCAGAATCGCGAGCACGGCGGACACGACCCGCTTCACGGTGTCCAGGTTCTCGAGGTAGTCCTTCGATTGGGCGACGAAGATCCCGATCGCGACGTAGATCAGGCCCAGGAGCTTGCGCGGCAACAGCATCAGAACAGCTGGTTCTCGCCCGCGAAGATCGCGGAGACGGAGTCGTCGGAGAACACGTTCTGGATCGTCTCTGCGAGCAGGCCCGAGATGGAGAGCACCTCGACGTTGCCCGGCCGCTTCAGCTCGTCGACCGGGACGGTGTCCGTCACGACCACTTTCTCGAACGCGCTCTCGGCGATGCGCGTGAGCGCCGGTTCGTTGAAGAGCGCGTGCGTGGCGCAGGCGATCACGCGCGTCGCCCCGGCCTCGCGGAGCGCCTCGGCGCCGGCGCAGAGCGTCCCGGCGGTGTCGATGATGTCGTCCGTCATGACGGCGACCTTGCCTGCGACGTCCCCGATCACACCCGTGACCTTGGCCTGGTTGTGGCCCGGTCGCTCCTTGTTGAGCACGACGAGCCCGCCGCCGATCATCTCCGCGAACTTGCCCGCGAGCTTCGCGCGTCCGGTGTCGGGGGCGACGGCGACCCGCTCGACCTCGGTGCCGAGGTAGTCGCGGATGTGCTGCGCGAACATCGGCACCGCGACCATGTGATCGACGGGGATCTGGAAGAAGCCCTGCACCTGGCCGGCGTGGAGGTCCATCGTGATCACGCGGTCGACTCCGGCGGTCTCGAGCAGGTCGGCGACGAGTCGCGCCGTAATCGGCTCGCGCGGACGAGACTTCTTGTCCTGGCGCGCGTAGAAGTACCAGGGGATGACGGCCGTGATGCGCTTCGCCGAGGCGAGCTTGGCCGCGTTGACCATGATCAGCAGCTCCATCAGATGCTCGCCGATCGACGGCGCCGCGGTCTGGACGATGAACATGTCTGCGCCGCGCACGGAGTCCTCGAAGCGGAAGTACGGGGAGCCATCGGCGAAGGTAGCCCTCTCGACCTTCGTCAGCTCGACGCCGAGGTGCCCCGCGATCCTCTCCGCGAGCAGCGGGTGCGAGCTTCCTGCGACGACCGCGAGCCGCTTTTGGGGTGTCAGCAAGACTGCGCGGCCGGCCGCCAGCAGCGGCGACGGAGGCGTGTGCTCGCGGCCCTCGAGCCCGGGCAGCGCCTGCTCAATCGTCACGCTTTCCACCACGACCCTCCTTGTTGACCTGCTTGGGCGGAAAGCCGGCAAGCGCGTTGTCGGGGACATCGTCGGTGATGACGGCCCCCGCGGCCGTCCACGCATCGTCGCCAACGGTTACAGGAGCGACGAACATCGTGTCTACCGCCACGCGGACATTGCTCCCGATCGTCGTCTTGCCCTTGGGCTGCCCGGCGCGGTGGGGGAAATTCGCCGTGATCGATCCTGCGCCGATGTTCGTCCCCTCTCCGATCTCCGCGTCGCCGATGTACGAGAGATGCGGCACCTTTGTGTCCTGCCCGATGGTCGACTTCTTGATCTCGACGAACGCTCCGGCCTTCGCTCGAGGCCCGAGGACGGTTCCGGGGCGAAGGTAACAGAAGGGGCCGACGGTCGCGTCCGTGCCGATCTCAGCGTCGATCGCGACGACGTGTGACCCGACTTCGGCGCGCGCAGCGACCTTGGTGCGGCCACGCAGGACCGTGAACGGAAGGATGACGGCGTCCGCCTCGATCTCGACCTCGGGCTCGATCCAGGTGGAGCCCGGGTCGGCGATACCGACGCCGGCGAGCATGTGCGTGCGGTTGATCCGGTCGCGGAGCGTTGCTGCGGCTTGCGCCAGCTCGACGCGCGTATTCACCCCCTCGGTCTCCGCGGGATCATCCGCGACGTGCGCCACGACCCGTTCACCGCGTGCGACCAGGTCGCGCACGGCGTCGGTCAGGTACAGCTCGCCTTGCGCGTTGTGAGGTTCGAGGCGGTCGAGCGCCGGCCAGAGCACCTCGCTGCGGAACACATAGATCGAGGAGTTGCACTCCTGCAGCGCCAGCTGCTCGGGGGTTGCGTCGACGGCTTCCACGATTGCCTGGACGGTGCCCTCCGGGCCCCGAACGACACGGCCGTACGAGCGCGCGTCGGCGGGCACGAACGAGAGCACGGTCGCGGCAGCCTGCTCGCGTGCATGCGTCGCGACCAGCGCCTGGAGTAGCTCGGCCGTCAGGAGCGGCGTGTCGCCGGAGAGTACGAGGAGGCTGTCCACGCCCGTGCCGACGGCCTCGCGCGCCGAGCGGACGGCGTCACCCGTACCGAGCGCACGCTCCTGCACGGCGACGTCCACGTCGTCGAATGCGTCGCGCGTCTCCGCCGATGCGATCACGACGAGTGGCGCGGGTGCGAGCGGACGGGCGGCCTCCAGCACCCAATCGACCATGCGGCGGCCCAGAATGGGGTGCAGGTGCTTCGGGACGGCGGAACGCATGCGCGTGCCGAGCCCGCCGGCCATCACCACGGCTGCAATTGTCGGCTCGGTCATCGGGCTGGGTGAAATGGCTGGGGCGCCAGGATTCGAACCTGGGATCGCGGGACCAAAACCCGCTGCCTTACCGCTTGGCTACGCCCCACGGTTCGGTGGACCAACTCTACCGGCGGTCTCGCAGGAGGACGACGAGCGCGACGACGGCGAGGAGCACGAGCGCGACGACCGCGAAGGCGGTCAGTACGAGCGCCGCCGCGGGCACCAGTACGACGGCCAGCTGAGAGACCGCGAAGATCCACGAAGTCTCGCGTACCTCCTGGCGACGTGCTTTCCGGCCGGCAGCGACGTAGAGCACCACAGCGAGGATCGCCACGAGGACAACTGCCCACCAGGCGATCTCCCCGAGCAGCACCAGGACGCCTTCGACGACGGCGACCACCACTGCGATCCGGAGGCGACTGTCACGCAAGCTGCGACCCAGGCGGCTGTGTCCGGGCTCGATCGTCAGCGGGCGATCCACGTCACAACCGTATCCGTCAGCCGTACCAGACGGGAACCGTGAGCCAGGTCCGGCGGGCCCCCCGCAAGGCGCGCCGCGCTGCCTCCGCCCGGCGCCGGTGGTGGAAGAGCGCGTAGACGGTCGGTCCGGCGCCGCTCACGTCGGCGCGGAATGCGCCGAGTGCGAGCAGTTCGGCCGCGAGCGGCGACGAGGCGAGGTCGTTGGGGGGCAGCGCGGCCAGGTCGCGGGGGCGCCGGACCGCGTCGAGCGTCTCTTCGAGCGCAGCGCGGCGCTCCTCCCAGCCCTGCGGGCCGTCCCGCTCGTCGAAGCTCCGGTAGACCGTCGCGGTGGACGCCTTCGCGCTGTTCCGCGGAAGCGCCAGCACGACCCAGTAATCCTGCGGCAGGTCGAGGGGCGTCAGGTCGGACCCGTCCCCCACACCGAGCTGCGGTCCGTCGGCGAGGAAAAAGGGGACGTCCGCTCCGAGCGTCGCCGCGAGCGAGCGCAGCTCGTCGGACGGCAACGGCTCAGCGAGCGTGGCGTTGGCGAGACGAAGCGCCGTCGCGGCATCAGAGCTGCCGCCGCCGAGCCCGGCTGCGACCGGGATCCGCTTGACGATCGTCGCGCGCCAGCACGGGGCGACGCCTGCTGTCTCGGCCAGGCGCGTCAGGGCGTCGCGGACGAGCGTGTCCGTCGGGAACCCGGTCACCTGCAGGCTCGGGGCGGCGGCGATCGCGACACGGTCGCCCAGGTCGATCCGCTGCAGGACCGTCGCGACCTCGTGCTTTCCGTCCTCCCGTGCGGGCCCGACGACGAGTGCGAGGTTGAGCTTTGCGGGGGCGGGTGCTCGCGTCACAGCGCTTCGCTGAGGGCCACGAACTCGGCAGGCTCGAGCGCTTCGGCCCGCGTGTCCGCAACCCGTCCGATCGCCTCCAGGGCGGCAGCAGCATGGTCTCGTTCCGCAAGACCGGAAAGCACCAGTGAGTTGGGCAGGGTCTTGCGCCGATGCGCGAAGGCTGCTTCGACGACGGCCCTGATCCGCTCGAACCCCTCCGGCAGCGGAACCCTCCGGAAAGCCACGAGCGCCGATTCGACGTTCGGCGGCGGCCGGAAGACAGTGCGAGCGACAGGATGGAACCCCGTCCGGCGCGTGGCGAGCTGGATCAGCACCGACACCGCTCCGTAAGCCTTTGTCGATGGCGCTGCGAAGAAGCGTTCTGCCACCTCGCGCTGCACCATCACGCACCAAAGCTCCACGGTGGGGAGGCCCGTCAGGCTCTCGGCGACGATCGGCGTCGCAATGTTGTACGGCAGGTTCGCGACGAGCTTCGTCGGGGGCGGCTCGAGAGCAGCGAGGTCGAGCACGAGCGCGTCGCCCCAGTGCAGCGCGACGTTCGGCCGCTCCTCCAGGCGCCGGAGATGCGGCTCGAGCGAACGGTCGAGCTCGACGGCGTGAACGTGGCGGACGCGATCGGCCAGGTAGCGAGTGAGGATGCCGAGACCCGGGCCGACCTCGAGCACGGTGTCGTCCGCCCGAACCTCCGCCAACCTGCCGATCACCCCCAGGATGTTCTCGTCCGCAAGGAAGTGCTGGCCCAGCTGCTTCTTCGGGACGACGGTCACGGCAGCGAGAACGCGGCCGTCGCGTTCGCATCGATCTGCACCTCGAGCTCCGCCGGATCCTGCGCGCGGGCGGCTGCGAGAGCGGCAAGCGTGTGGACGACGTTCGCCGGCTCGTTCGGCCGTCCGCGCAGGGGCTGCGGCGCTAGGTACGGGCTATCCGTCTCCGCCAGGATGCGGTCGTCGGGGACGCGGGCCGCGGCATCG
>DATLDK010000147.1:0-22728 GCA_035525905.1 Gaiellaceae bacterium
TGTTCGCGTACAGACGAACGGACAGGCTGATCAGGCGCATGAACTGGCCGAGGATCTCGAGCGGCACGATCAGCGGATAGAGACCCTTGGGGACGTCCGGGATCCAGCTCTTGAAGTACTTGACCGGACCGTTGTAACGGATGCCTTCGATGTGCGTGAAGAGCCAGGTCATCAGCGCCAGCGCGAGGGTGACGCTGATCGACGAGGTCGCCGCGTAGATCGCGAGCGTCGGCAGCTCGACCCCGAAGACGTCGACCTTCTCGTTCGAGAGCGGCAGCGGGATGAAGCCGATCATGTTGATGACCCAGATGAAGAGCATCAGCGAGGCGACGTACGGGAACCAGCGTCCGATCGCCTTGTGCGGCAGGCCCTGCTCGGCGACCTGGGTCTGCGCCACGTCGTAGACGATCTCGCCGACCGCCTGCCGGCGCCCGACCTCGTTCTTCGGGCCGATGCGGACTCGCATGAGCACGATTCCGAGCGCCATCGTCAGGAGCGAGCCGAGGATCAGGTAGGCGACCGTCTTGTTGATCGAGAGGTCGAGCGAGCCGAGGTGGATCGGGACCCACTCGCCGGGGTCGAAGTCGTGCTCCGGGTTGAATTCCTCCTCGGCCTCCGTCGCCGCGAGCGCGACCTGCGGCAGCAGCAGGAAGAGCGCGAGGGCGAGCGCGCTAAGCCGTGCCACGCGACTGTCCCCTCGGCTGGCCGGAGAAGTAGAGCGAGAGCGCGACCGCCAGCTCGAGCGTGTAGGCGAGCGCGTAGAGGAGGACGACGGCGAGCGCGAGCCGCGCGTCCGTTGCTGCGAGCGCGACCACGACGACCATCACCGCGAGCGCTCGAAACGTCATGCCAAAGCCCACCACGCCTGAGCCGGCGAGGTTACCCATGCCCGAGCGCAGGTGCGTCAGTAGCGCAGCGAGTGCGCGCGAGGCCGCCCAGAGGGTCGCGCCGATCCACCAGCCCCGCAGCTCCCAGCCGGTCGCGAGGAAAATCGGCAGCGCGAGCGCGATCACGGCGGCTCCGGCGACGAACGGCAGCTTCTGGTCCGGCATCGGTCTTGGGGTCGAGAAGACGCCGGCCATCAGAGCGCGTGGCCGTAGCGCTTGTACGTCATGAAGACGCCGATCGGAATGCCGAGGATGGCGCCGGCGAGGAAGCCCCAGGCCGTCGAGCCCAGCAGCCAGCCGATCGCGATGCCGAGGACGATCACAGCCGCCGTGGTGCCGATCAGGACGGACCCCGCCCCCGCGAGGCTGAGGTTCGAGGTCGGCTTCTCCTCCATCTGCGGGGCGAGCATAGCAGAGCTTGTGACAGCGGAAAACCGCCTCACTCGGGGGAAAAGTGGGGACTTTGTATTACGCGGACCGACGCTCTTCGACCGGGTCTTCTGAGCGGCTGCGCCGGAATCGGCGCGGGTTGCTCAGCTTGACGATCTCGAGCACGTAGACGACGTAGAGCGAGAACGCGAGCGCCACGAGCGCGATCCCCGCCACTGCGAGCGTCTGGGGCAGATGCCAGTGGCCACCCTCGCGGAACGCGATGAATCGTGTGGCGAGCGCAGCGCCGGCGAGCGTCGCGCACCACGTCCACATCGTCACCGCGGCCCGCCGCTGCGAGAACCCGCGGCGGAGGAAGCGGAAGTGGAGGTGCGACTGGTCCGGAGCCGACACGCGCTGCCGGTGCTTGAGCCGCCGTGCGACCACGAAGGACGTGTCCAGGATGGGCACCGCGAGCACGAGCAGCGGCAGGAAGAGGACAACCGTCGATGCGGTCTTCAGCAAGCCCTGCACGGAGACCGCGGCGAGCAGGAAGCCGAGCACGAGGGCTCCCGAGTCGCCCATGAAGATCCGGGCCGGGAAGAAGTTGTGCCGGAGAAACCCGATGCAGGCTCCCGCGACGATCGCCGAGAGCACCGCCGGATCGATCTTCTCGAGCGAGAGCGCGAGCACGGCGTACGTGACTCCTGCGATCGCGCAGACACCCGCGGCGAGCCCGTCCATGCCGTCGAGGAAGTTGACCATGTTCATCACGGCGACGATCCAGAGCACGGTCAGCGGCATCCCAACGACGGCGGGAAGGTCGACCGGGCCGAAGAAGGGGAACGTGAAGTGATCGATCCAGACGCCGAAGAACGGCGGGATCGCAGCCGCGACCACCTGGCCGGCCCCCTTTCGTCCGGGCTTGAGGACGCGAAAGTCGTCGATCGCCCCGACGACGGTGGCCACGGCGGCTCCGAGCAGGACGCCCCGCGTCTCGCGCCCGAGCTGCAGGAAGGCAAGCGCCGGCACGAAGATCCCGAAGAAGATGGCCAGTCCCCCGAGCCGCGGGACGGGGTTGACGTTCAGCCGACGGCTTTCGGGGCGGTCGACGACGCCGAGGATGCGGGCCATCCCGCCGACGGCTGGCGTGAGCAGGATGACGATCACGAATGCGGCGATCGCGCCGTAGAGAACCTCGGGATGGTCGCGCAGCGCGTCCATCAGCACCGCCTCATTTCGTGCCGTAGAGCCGGTCGCCTGCGTCGCCCAGGCCCGGCACGATGTACCCCTTGTCGTTGAGCTCCCGGTCGATGGCGGCGCAGACGATGTGGACGTCCGGATGCTCGTCGTGCACCCGCGCGATCCCGACGGGTGCGGCGACCAGGCAGACGAGCGTGACCGAGCGCGCCCCGGCCGCCTTCACCGAGGCTATCGCCGCCGCGCTCGAGTTCCCTGTCGCGAGCATCGGGTCGAGCACGATTGCGTCGCGCTCCTCGAGATCGTCGGGGAGCTTCACGTAGTACTCGACGGGCTGGAGTGTCTCCTCGTCGCGGTACAGCCCGATGAAGCCCACGCGCGCGCTCGAGATCAACGAGAGCACTCCCTCGAGCATGCCGAGGCCCGCGCGCAACACCGGGTTGACCGCCACCTTCTTTCCGGAGATGCGCTGCGCGTGCATCGTCTCCAGCGGCGTCTCGATCTCGACCGGCTCGGTCGGGAAGTCCTTCGTCGCCTCGTAGGTGAGCAGCAGCGTCAGCTCGTTGACGAGCTTGCGGAAGTGGACGGTCGGCGTCTCCTTGTCGCGCAGGTACGAGAGCTTGTGCTGGACCAGCGGATGCGTGACCTCGGTGACGCGACCCGTCATCAGTAGGCCGCGTAGCCGCGGAAGCCCGGGTAGAGCGGCCGCTTGGCGCAGAGAGCCTCGGCCCGGTCTGCGAGCCCGCCGAGATCCTCGTCTCCGAGAGCGCCGGCGATGATCCGGCCGACCTCGCGGAAGTCGTCCTCGTCGAAGCCGCGCATCGTCGCCGCGGGCGTGCCGATGCGGACGCCGGAAGCTACCGTCGGCGGGCGGTCGTCGAACGGGACCGTGTTGCGGTTGACGGTCAGCTTCACCTCGTCGAGGCGCTCCTCGGCCCCTGCGCCCGTCCAGTCGGTCGCGCGCAGGTCGAGCTGCAGGAGGTGGGTGTCGGTGCCACCGGTCAGGACGTCGAGCCCGCTGGACATCAGCTCGTCGGCGAGCGCATCCGCGTTCGCCCGGACCTGGGTCTGGTAGTCCCGGAAGGCGGCCGTGGCGGCGATCCTGAAGCACGCGGCCTTGGCCGCGATCACGTGCTCGAGTGGCCCGCCCTGCATGCCCGGGAAAACGGCGCGGTCGACCGCTTGCGCGTGCTCGGCGCGGCAGAGGACGAATCCCGACCGCGGACCGGCGAGCGTCTTGTGGGTCGTCGACGTGACGATGTCGCAGTGCTCGACCGGGTTTGGGTGCAGACCGGCGGCGACGAGGCCGGAGAAGTGCGCCATGTCGCACATGAGCAGGGCCTCCACCTCGTCGGCGATCCTCCGGAACTCCGCCGTGTCGACCGTCCGGGGATAGGCGGATCCGCCGCAGACGATCAGCTTCGGCCGATGCTCCTTCGCGAGCTCGAGCACCTCGTCGTAGTCGACCGTGTTGGTCTCGCGCGAGACGCCGTAGGCCGCGATCGTGTAGAGCCGGCCCGAGAAGTTGACCTTGAGTCCGTGCGTCAGGTGGCCGCCGTGTTCGAGCCGCAGGCCGAGGATGGTGTCGCCGGGCTGGAGCAGTGCGAAGTACGCCGCCATGTTCGCCTGGGCGCCCGCGTGCGGCTGCACGTTCGCGTGCTCGGCGCCAAAAAGGTCCTTGGCCCGGTCGATCGCCAGCTGCTCGATCTCGTCAACCACCTCGCAGCCGCCGTAGTAGCGCCGGCCGGGGTAGCCCTCCGCGTACTTGTTCGTGGGCACGGAACCGACTGCCTCGAGCACGCTCGGCCACGTGAAGTTCTCCGATGCGATCAGCTCGATCTGGTTGCGCTGCCGGTCGAGCTCCCTTCCCAGCAGCTCCGCGATCTCCGGATCGACGTCCGCGAGCCCTCCGCTGCGGAGCTGGTCGAGCGTTTCCTGGGCGACGGCCATGCCGTTCCTCCTCGGGCCTTGAGGGACGACTCGATGCTAGAGCACCGAGGCGACGGCCCGGAGCGCCTCGGCCGCTGGAGCGGCGCCTTCCCGGAGCACGATCGGCTCCGGCCCGGTGAAGTCGATCACGGTCGAAGGCGTCCCCGGCAGACGGCCCCCGTCCACCAGCGCGGCGACCGCGCGGAGCTCCTCCGGCACCTGGTCGAGGGTGTGCGGGTCGGGTCCGCCCGGGAGGTTGGCGCTCGTGGCTGCGATGGCACCGACGGCCGCAAGCACCTGCCCGCCCGGCCCGGCGACCTCCGGCACCCGCACACCGATCGCGTCGGCATTCGTGCCGGTCAACCAGGGGAAGCAGCGGGTCGGGTTGGGGAGGATCAACGTGAAGGGACCGGGTAGCAGCGCGCGCGCGATCGACTCCGCACGCCCGCCGAGCTCCGGGAGACACTCGAAGAGCAGCTCAAGACCGGCCGCGACGATCGCTGTGGGCTGCACGTCGTTTCGGCCCTTCGCGCGATACAGCTTCCGCACCGCGTCCTCGGAATGGGCCGTCGTGACCAGGCCATAGACGGTGTCGGTGGGGATGATTGCGAGCCGCCCCGCTCGAATGGCCTCGACGGCGCAATCAACGGGGGACATGGCGCCCTTCCACCACGCGGTCACGGCCGGTCAGATCAGCGCTCGTCGCAACCTCCCCATAGCCGAGCGCCTGCAGAAGAGCGGCCGTCGCGGGCGCCTGTCCGTCGCCCACCTCGAGCACGAGCCAGCCCGCCGTGGCAAGGACGGCGACCGCCGCGCGGGCGACCATCTCGGTGGCGCCGCGGCCCACGAGCGCAACGTGCGGCTCGAACTCGCGCACGTCCGGCATCAGCGTCTCCAGCTCCTCCGGCTCCACATACGGTGGGTTCGAGACGACGAGATCCCACGGACCGGGCGGAAGTCCCGCGCGCAGATCGTGCTCCAGCAGCTCGACCTCGAGACCGGTCCGGACGACGTTCTCCCGCGCGAGCGTCAGCGCGTCGGTCGAGACGTCGATGGCGGTCACGCTCGCGCCGGGAAGCTCGTCCGCGAGCGCGAGGGCGATCGCGCCCGTGCCGGTGCCCACGTCGAGCACGCGCGGCGCACGGATCCCGGCGGCGAGCGCGAGACAGCGCTCGACCACGATCTCGGTCTCAGGCCGCGGGATCAGCGCGCGGCCGTCCACCGCGAGCGTCAGCCGCCGAAAGCCCCACTCGCCCAGGATGTAGGCGACCGGCTCACTGCGCGCGCGACGCGCAACGAGCGCGCGGTACTCGTCGAGCTCCGCCTCGCTGAGGGGACGGTCGAAGTCGGTATAGAGCTCGATCCGCTGCCGGCCGAGCGAGTGTGCGAGCAGGAGCTCCGCGTCGAGGCGAGCCGTCTCCGAGGTCTTGGCGAGGTGGTCCGTGGCCCGCCGGAGAACGTCCCCCAGCGTCAGCGCGGGGATCACGCCTCGAGCGCTCTGCGGCGATCCTCCGCCTGCAGAGCCTCGGTGAAGTCGTCTAGCCCCCCGTGCAGGACTTTCTCCAAGTTCACCGTCACCTTCACGCGGTGGTCGGTCGCGCGGCTGTCGGGGTAGTTGTAGGTGCGGATCTTCTCCGCGCGCTCACCGGTGCCGATCTGCAGCCGTCGCGTGGCGGACAGCTCGGCCTGCTGGCGCTCGCGCTCGGCTTCGTAGATGCGGGCGCGCAGGACGCGCATCGCCTTAGCTTTGTTCTGAAGCTGCGACTTCTCGTCTTGCATCGCGACCACGATCCCGGTGGGCAGGTGCGTGATCCTGACCGCCGAGTCGGTCGTGTTGACGCTCTGGCCCCCGGGCCCCGTCGAGCGATAGACGTCGATCTTGAGATCGTTCTCGTCGATCGCGACGTCGACCTCCTCCACTTCGGGCATGACGGCGGCGGTCGCGGTCGACGTGTGGATCCGGCCCTGCGACTCCGTCTCGGGGACGCGCTGGACACGGTGCGTCCCGCCCTCGTACTTGAAGATCGAGTAGGCCCCGTCGCCCTTGACCGCGAAGACGACCTCCTTGAAGCCGCCGGTCTCGCTCTCGTTTGCGGACAGGAGCTCCGTCTTGAAGCCGCGGTTTTCGGCGTAGCGCGTCAGCATCCGGAGCACGTCGCCCGCCCAGATCGCCGCCTCGTCGCCGCCGACGCCTTGACGGATCTCGACGATCACGTCCTTGAGGTCGGCCGGATCCTTTTCCACGAGTGCGACCTTGAGCTCCTCCTCGAGCTCCGCGAGGCGCGTCTCGGATTCGGCGATCAGCTCTCTCAGCTCCGGATCGGCCTGCGAGGCCTGCACGTCCTCGCGCGTCGCCCGCCATTCCTGGGCGAGCTTGTAGGGCATCTCCAGCTCTTTCAGCCGCCGCCCGACGTCCGCTGCCTCGCGGTGGTCGTTGTACACCGAGGGGTCGGAGAGGCGTTCGCGCACCTCCGTGTAAGAGCGTTCCACCTCGTCGACGAGGCTCTCGATCTCGTTGGCCATCGCCGTAGGGTAGTAGAGCGCCGGCGCCGGCCAGCCGCCACGCGTCCCCGCGGGCCATGCCCGGGGACAGTCCCCGGACGCGTCGCTTCGGGCGGTGGCCGTGGAGCTGGAGCCGCTACGCGAGCTCGGCGTCGACCGTGACGTCGGCGACGCCCGTAAGCGCCTGCGAGACGGGACAGTTCTTCTTCGCGTCCTCGGCGGCTTCACGGAATCCCTCCGCGTCCAGGCCGGAAACCGTCCCGCGCACCGCCAGAGCGATCTTCGTGATCCCCGTCCCCGGGACGAAGGTCACCGCAGCGGAGGTCTGCAGCCGTTCGGGCGCATGCCCCGCCTGCGCGAGGGCGTGCGAGAGCGCCATCGCAAAGCAGGACGCGTGCGCCGCCGCAATCAGCTCCTCGGGGCTCGTCGTCCCTCCGGAGTCCGCCTCGGACCGCGCGGCCCACGTGACGTCGAGAGGGCCGAACGCACCCGAGCCCACCTCGTCGATCGTGCCGGACCCGGTCATCAGGTCCCCGCTCCAGGTCACTGCCGCTCGACGTTCGGCCGCCATCTCGCCTCCCTCAGCTCTCTTGCAGATGCGCGCGTACGGTAACGGACGCGCTCGCGCGGATGAGCGCCGAGAACGAGCACCCTGCGTCCGCCGCCCGCACAGCACCCTCGAAGCCGGCTTCGTCGATCCCCTCCGCACGCCCGGTCACGTCGAGCTCCGACGCCACGATCAAGTGCCCCTTCCCGGGGACCTCGTCCATCGTCACGGTGCAGCGGACGTCGAGCGTCCCGACCGTTCCGCCGGCGCGCGCAATCTCGCCGGCGAGGGATGTCGCGTAGCAGCCGGCATGGGCTGCGGCGAGCAACTCCTCGGGACTCGTGCGGTCGACGTTCTCACCGATCCGTGAAGGCAGGTCGATCGGCAGCTCGAACGCTCCCGTCCCGGCGCTCGCCACACCGGCCCCGCGCGACAACGATCCCCGCCAGGCAACCGCCGCCTCTCGCACGATGCGGGGCACTACGCCATGACCTCGACTTTGCGCTCCTCCACGGAAAGGCCGCCTTCGCGGCGGAGAACTTCCTGCAGCGCCCGGATCGAGACCTCGATCTGATCGAGCGACGGCTGGCGCGTCGTCAATCGTTGCAACCACATGCCGGGGGCGAGCAACGTCATCAGGATCGCATTGCCCTGGTGCTTCCCCGCGAACCGGATCAGCTCGTACGCGATTCCGGCGATCACCGGCAACAGCAGGATCCTGCTGAGGATCAGCCAGTACCACGCCGGCTGCCCCACGAACGCGAAGACGAAGATCCCGATCACCATCACCCAGAGCAAAAAAGCAGTTCCGCAACGCGGGTGTATCAAACTGAAGGTTTGCACGCGCTCGGGGGTGAGCTCCTCGCCTGCTTCGTAGGCGTTGATCGCCTTGTGTTCGGCCGCGTGGTACTGGAAGACGCGGCGCAGGTCGGGCAGCAGCGAGATCAGAAGCAGGTAGAGCAGAAAGATCGAGACGCGGATCAATCCCTCGACGACGACGAACGCGCCGGTGGTATCGATCGGCAAGAGGTTCGTGATCAGCGCGGGCGTCACCTTGAACAGCATCAGCGCAAAACCGATCGCGATCGCGAACGAGAAGATGATCTGACCGCGCCCGATTTCCGTCTGCACCTCGCCCGCTTCGGCCTCGGGATCCTGGGCCGCGTAGTTCGCCGAGATCGCAAGCGCCCTGAACCCGATCGCCAGCGACTCCCCCAGCGCGATCACACCTCGGACCACCGGCAGCCGGAAGATCCGGTTGCGCGCCATCGGGGACGTGATCTCCTTGACGACCTGAGCGATGTCCCCGTCGGGCTTACGGACCGCGACGGCCCAGCTCGACGGGCTGCGCATCATCACGCCCTCGAGGACAGCCTGCCCTCCGATCGAGTTGGCCAAGACGCGTTCGGCTTAGGCGCGGCGGGAGCCGCCGGCCTTCTCGAGGCGGCGCTGGAAGCGCTCGACCCGGCCGCCGGCGTCCATCAGCTTCTGCTTGCCCGTGTAGAACGGATGGCAAGCCGAGCAGACGTCGACGTGGATCTCCGCCTGGGTCGACCGCGTCTCGAACTCCGCGCCGCAGGAGCAGCGGACGTGGGTGGAAACGTACTCGGGATGGATTCCGGTCTTCATCGCGAAGCCAGGATAGCAGAGGCGGTTTCAGGCGAAACGTTGCCTCCTGAGACAACCGCAGCCAGAGGTTCAGGGCCGGTTTTCCCCGCGAGGATCGCCGCGACGGCGACCGCGCCGGCCGGTTCGCACGCCAGCTTCGCCCGCGTGTACAGGAACCGGAACGCCTCCTTGATCTCCTCCTCCGTGACGAGGATGCTCTCGACCTCGTGCGCCTGCATGACTGCGAGCGCGTTCTCGCCTGCGAACGGTCCCGAGAGCCCGTCCGCAATCGATTCCGGGGTCACGGCGACGGAACGACCGGCTACCAGCGCGTCATGTACGGCCGTGGACCGCTCCGGCTCGACTGCGATCACGCGCCGGTCGGGAGCCGCAGCCGAGATCCCGGCGACCAGGCCGCCACCGCCACTCGGGACGAGGATCGTCTCGACCTCGGGCACGTCCTCGAGCAGCTCGAGGGCCAACGTCCCCTGACCCGCGATGACGAGCGGATCGTCGAAGGGGTGGACGAGCGTGCGCCCCGTCTCCCGGATGTGCTCGTCGAGCCGGGAGAACGCCTCTACGGCGTCGGCGGCCTCGAGGTCCACCGCGGCGCCGTAACCACGCGTGCCCGCGACCTTCGCCGCGCTCGCGCTCGCATACATGACGACGAGGCAATCGATCCCTTCCGCGGCGGCGCCCCACGCGAGCGCCTGAGCATGGTTGCCGGCGGAGATCCCGATCACACCGCGCGCTTTCTCCTCCGCGGTCAGCGACGCCAGCTTGTTGAGGACGCCTCGCGCCTTGAAGGAGCCCGTCTTCTGAAACAGCTCGGCCTTGAGCCAGACGTGGTCGCCCAGCGTGCGCGACGACAGGGTCGGCGTGCGGTGCACCCGGCCGCGGATCTGCTCGGCCGCCGCGAGGACGTTTTCTCGGCGAACCGGCATCGGGGCATCGTAGACTCCCGGCGGTGAGCGGCCACCCGGTGCGGATCACGGTCGACGACGACCTCCGGCGCTCGAGGCTCACCGTCTTCTTCCGGCTGCTCCTCGCGATCCCGCACCTCGTCTGGCTCGCCGCGTGGACCGTGCTCGCGCTCGTCGCTGCCGTCCTGAACTGGTTTGCGGTCCTGGTCACGACGCGGTCGCCGCGGCCCCTCCACCGCTTCCTGACCGCGTACGTCCGCTACAGCACCCACGTGGCCGCCTTCGTCGGACTGGCCGCGAACCCGTTCCCGGGGTTCGTGGGGGACGACGCCCGCTACCCCGTCCGGCTGGACCTGCCCGAGCGCGAGCCGCAACGACGCGTGCTGACCTTCTTCAAGCTCGCGCTCGTGATCCCGTCGCTGCTGCTCGCCGGGATCTTCGGTGGCGACGCCTTCAGCTACGGCGGCATCGCAGGCGTGGCGTCGTTCCTGGCGTGGTTCGCGGCGCTCGCCACGGGTCGGATGCCGGGCGGGTTGCGCAACCTGCTCGTGTGGTGCATCGGCTACAGCGCCCAGCTCTCCGCCTACCTCTTCTCGCTCACCGACCGCTATCCGACGAGCGATCCGAACCAGTCCGTCCGGGAGCCGCCCCCAGAGCACCCGGTGCGACTGCAGCTCGACGACGACGGCCGCCGCTCGAGGCTGACGGTCTTCTTTCGCGTGCTGCTGGCAATCCCCCATCTCGTTTGGCTCTCCTTCTGGGGCTACGCGATCTGGCTTGCCGCTTTCATCGGCTGGATCGCCGCGCTCGCGATCGGGCGGCTACCGGATCCCTTGCACCGCTTCAGCGCCGCGTACGTGTCCTACCAGGGGCAGGTCTACGCCTATCTGTTTCTGATCGCGAACCCGTTTCCGGGGTTCGTCGCCGAGCCCTATCCACTGTTCGTCACGATCGATCCTCCGGTACGCCAGAGCCGCCTGCTGACGTTCTTCCGGCTCTTGCTCGCGCTCCCGGCCCTTCTGATCGCGACGCTGCTCACCTACGTGCTGATCGTCATCTCCTTCCTGGGCTGGTTCGCCTCGCTCGCCACCGGCCGGATGCCCCTCGGCCTCCGCAACGCTGGCGCGGCGGCGATCCGCTACCTGTCGCAGACCTACGCCTACGTGCTGCTGCTCACCCCGCGGTACCCACACTCGACGCCGGCCGTTGCAGAGCCGGTGGCGGGGGAGCCGGCCCGAGCGGAGCCACACCTGCCGCCGGCCGAGCCCGAGGCGGCCGTCTGACCAAGCGCAAGCGAGCGCTGCGAGCTGTTGCCGGCCTCGTCCTGGCGGTGCTCTGGGTTGGCGCTGCGTACGCCCTCTGGGGGACCCGGGTCCCACGCGGTCTCGACCTGCCGAGCATCGACCTCTCGGGCAAGATCGACCAGGATGTGGTGGCCCGCTCGGAGCGGTACGAGAGCTTCTTCGGCTTCGAGTTCATCGCGTCACAACTCGTGCTGCTCGCCGTCCTGCTCGCGTACGCGCGCTGGGGCATTCGCTTCGCACGCGAGTCCGCGGCCGGCCGGATCGGAACGGGAATGCTGCTCGGGATGATCGGACTCGCTCTGGTCTGGCTCTCGCAGGTTCCCTTCCGCCTGGTGGAGGTCTGGTGGGACCGCCGTTATGACCAGACCGACAGCGGCTACGTCGAGACGCTCTTCGCGAACTGGTTCCAGCTCGGGGCCGAGTTCCTCTTCATCTGCTTCGCACTCATGGTCGTGATGGCGATCGCAGGGCGCTTTCCGCGCCGCTGGTGGCTCGCGGCGGCGCCGGTCTTCGTCGCGCTGGGCGCGCTCTTCTCGTTCATCTATCCCTATCTCTCGACAACGGAGCCGCTGCGCCGGCCCGAACTCCAAGCGGCGGCACGCGACTATGCGAAGGAGCAGGGGATGGAGCCGGTGCCCATCGTCGTCGAGGACGTGACGGACTTCACGAGCGCTCCCAACGCCTACGCCGCAGGGCTGGGGCCGAGCAAGCGAGTCACCTTCTGGAACACCATGCTCGACGGCCGCTTCGGCGACGACGAGGTGAAGGTCGTGCTCGCGCACGAGCTCGGCCACCTGTCGCGGCACCACATCCAGGAGGGAATCGGCTGGTACGCCCTGTTCGCGTGGCCCGGAGCCTGGGTGATAGCGCTCGCGACCCGGCGCCGTGGGGGCATGGCGAATCCGGCGGCGGTGCCGCTTTCCCTGCTCGTGGTGGTCGGCCTCAACCTCCTCTCCCTCCCTGTCTACAACGCGATCTCCAGGCACATGGAGCAGGAGGCCGACTGGGTGGCTCTCGAGACGACTCGCGACCCGGATGCGGCGGCCGGGCTGTTCACCAATTTCACCGTCGAGTCATTGGACGATCCGGACCCGCCGGCGTGGTCGCACGTGCTCTTCGACAGCCACCCCTCCGTGGAGGAGCGGATCGGGATGGCCGAGGCCTGGCGAGGCCGCTCTAGGTGAGGGTGTACTCGGGGCCCGAGCCGCCCTCGGGCGGGGTCAGGCGGCCGGCCTTGGCCGAGATGGCGCCGCATTGAACGCAGTTCGACGGGTTCACCTCGACGTGCACCATGCCGTCCCCGTCGGTGGCGCCTGCCTCGTACACGTGCGCCGGGCACATGTTGACCCAGAGGTCGGCTAGGTCGCGTGGCACGCGCCGCTGGATCCTGATGTGGTTGGGCTGATCGTCGCGAGTCCGGTTTCCCGAGAGGAAGACCGAAGAGAGCTTGTCGAACGTGAGCTTCCCGTCGGCCGCGGGGTAGCTGGCCGCCCGGTCGGTGCGGATCAGCGAGCGCTGGGCATTCGGCTCGATCGTGAACTCCTTCGGCGGCAAGTTGCCCTTGGTCACGGTCATCGCGCTCGCGAGCGCTCCGCCGAGGAAGAACCCCTTGTCGAAGACCTGGCGCATGTTCCGCACCTGGTGCAGGTCTCCCACGACGTAGCTCGCCCGCAGCTCCTCGTCGTATGACCCCAGCGCTCCGGCACGGCCGGGCGACTCCCCCCGCTGGAGGGAGCGGAACGCTGCCTCCGCAGCCATGATCCCCGACTCGATCGCGTAATGGATTCCCTTCAGCGTGGGCACGTTGACGAGCCCGGCGCTCTCACCGGCGAGCAGGAGGCCCGGCGCGTGAAACCTTCTCGGCAGGGCGTGGAAGCCACCCTCGGTGATTGTCTTGGCGCCCCACGCGACTCGCTCACCGTCCCGCAGGATCTTGCGAACGAGGCGGTGGGTCTTGAACTCCTGCAGGACGTCGTGGACGGAGAACTCGACGTCCCGGTACTCGAGCCCGGCCACGAACCCGAGCGACACCAGGTCGGATCCCATCGGATAGATGAACGATCCTCCGAACTCCCCGTATTTCGCCCGCTTGCGCAGCGGCCAGCCCATCGTGTGCACGATGTGGCGGAGCGGCTTGGCCACCTTCCACACCTCCTTGACGCCGAGCGCCCAGATCTGGGGCTGACCCCCTTCGAGGCCGAAGCGCGCGAGCGCCGCGCCCGTGAGGTGACCCTGCGTGCCCTCGGCGAGCACGGTCACCCTCGCCACGATGTCCGAGCCCGGCTCGAACGTACCGAGCTCCTGTCCGTCGCGCCCGCGGCCCTTGTCGCCCGTGCGGATCCCCTGGACCCGCCCGTCGCTGACGAGCAGCTTCTGGGCGTCGGTCTCCGGCAGGACCGCTGCGCCGCCCGCCTCGGCCTGCTCCGCGAGAAAGCGGGCGAGCTGCGACACGGAGAGAACCCAGTTGCCGTGATTGCGCATCGTCGGTGGCGGTGGAATGCGGAGCGCCGCGCCTTTGGTGAGCAGGTAGACCGCCTCGCCGTGCACCTCGCCGTAGCTCGGGAGGTCCTTCATCGTCAGCCGGCCCTTGAAGAGCCGGCGAAGAGCGCGGGGGTTCACCACCGCGCCTGAGAGCAAATGCGAGCCGGGGCTCTTCCCCTTCTCGACCACGGCGACGGGAACCTCGCCCAGCCGCTCCGCGGTCTCGGGCGACTCCTCCAGCAGTTGGCCGAGGCGGATCGCACACGCGAGGCCGGCGGGACCCGCCCCGACGATCAGGACGCCCACCTCGATCCGCTCGTCGGCAGGATCCGTCGGCGCCGCGATCACGTCCAACGGCGCGAACGGCGCGGGGTGGTCGGACGGGCGGACCCTCACGACTTCCGGGCCTGGAGCGCCGCGGTCAGCTTGGGCAGGATCTGATGCAGATCGCCCACGACGCCGAGGTCGGCGAACTCGAAGATCGGCGCGTTCGGGTCCTTGTTGATCGCGACGATCGTCTTGGAGCTCTGCATTCCGACCTTGTGCTGGATGGCGCCCGAGATCCCGCACGCCACGTACAGGGCCGGGGAGACAGACTTGCCCGTCTGCCCCACCTGCGCCGAGTAGGGGTACCAGCCGGCGTCCACCACCGCGCGCGTCGCGGCCACGGCGCCGCCGAGCGCCCTGGCGAGGTCCTCGACGAGCGCGAACTTCTCCGGCTCCCCGAGGCCGCGGCCGCCGGCCACGATCACGTCTGCATCCTCAATGGAGGGGCCACTCTCCTCGGCGTGGGCCTGCTCGACCATCTCGGCCGCGAGTGAGTGCTCCTGCAGCTGGACTTCGAAGGTCTCGACCGTGCCCGCCGCCGGCTGCTCGGTGGGGTCGAAGGCGCCCGCGCGGAAGAGGCCGATCCTCGGAGTCGACGTCCAGCCCACGTCCACGAGCACCGAGTCCCCGAGCGCCGACTGCCTCCCGATCAGGTTCCCGCCGTCGCTCGTCAGGTCCGTGAGCTGCCAGTTCAGTCCGGCGTCGAGCCGCGCCGCGAGCCCGGAGGCGATGTCGGCCGCGAGGATCGATTGGCCGAAGAGGACGGTCTCGATCCCCTTGTCGGCGACGAGCTGCGCGACCGCGTCGATCCGAGGCTGCGGCAGCGGCGCCTCGAGGCTCGAGTCGTCCGCGACGTAGACGGTGGCCGCGCCGTACGTGGCCGCCTGCGCGGCGAGCCCTTCGACGCCGGAGCCGACAATCACCCCGGTGACGTCGCCCGCCCCCAGACTGGCGGCCTTCGAGAGCACCCCCAGCGAGCCCTTCTGAAGCTCGCCGCCGTGATGTTCGAGAAAGACGAGGATGCTCAGATCAGCCTCTTCTCGGTCAGGAAGGCAACGATCTGGTCGGCAGCGCTGCCGTCGTCCTCGATCTTCCGGGTGTCCCCGCGCGGGGGTGGATCGGAAAGGCCGAGCACTTCGGTACGCGATCCCTCCGCGCCGACGCTGCTCGCCTCGACGCCCAGATCAGCCAGCGAGAGGGTCTCCTGGGGCTTCGACTTCGCGCCCATGATCCCCTTCAGTGAGGGGTAGCGCGGCTCGTTGATCGAGTCGGCGACGGCGACCACCGCCGGCAGGGGCGCCCGGATGACGTCGTAGCCGAACTCGGTCTGCCGCTTCCCGGTGAGCGAGCCGCCGTCCAGGGTCAGCTCGGCGACTTGCGAGATGACCGGACGGCGTAGGCGCTCGGCGACAGCCGCCCAGAGCACCGCGCCGTCGGAGTCGGAGGACTGCTGGCCGAAGAGGACGAGATCCGGCTGCTCGCGGTCGAGCGCCTTGGCAAGGACGCGGCTCGTGGCGAGGAGGTCTGACCCGGCCGCGCCTTCGTCGCAGACGAGGACGGCCCGATCGGCGCCCATCGCGAGCGCCTTGCGCAGCGAGTTCAGCGCACGTTCGGGGCCCATCGAGACGACGACCACCTCACCGTCGCCCGTCGCGGCCTTGAGGCGCAGCGCCTCCTCGACTGCGTTCGCGTCGAAGGCATTCAGCGCCCCCTCTCCGGAACGGTCGAGGCGCTTCGTCCCCGGATCGATCCGCTTGTGCGCGGTTGCGTCCGGCACCTCCTTCACGCACACGGCGATCTTCATCGTCCGTGACTCTAACGATGCTTCCCGCCGCACTTCGACAGAGCGGTGTCGAGCAGGTTTTACCCCTTTTGAGCGGCATTCTGCCGAGAGCCATGCTAGGCTCCCGCCCTTCGAGCTCGAACCGGTACTTCGATGACAGTCACCCGGACGACAGCCCGAGGAGCACTCCTCACCTTGCTCGTGCTCCTGCTCACCGCAGGTGCGGCCGCCGCATCCTCTACGGCGAAGGTGCCGACGCTCGTGTTTCCGGTGCTCGGGGAGGCCACCTACACCGACGACTTCGGCGACGCGCGCGGTCAGGGCCGGCATGAGGGGAACGACCTGATGGCGCCGAAGCAGGCCCTCGCCCTCGCCGCGGAAGGGGGCACGGTGAAGTTCTGGACGACCTCTTCCCGAGCCGGCTGCATGCTCTACCTGGAAGGCGAAAGCGGCACCGAATACCTCTACATCCATCTGAACAACGACCTCACGCTGGAGAACGACAACCGGGGGAGCTGCGTGCCCGGCGTCGCCTACGCGAAGGGACTGAAGAGCGGCGCCAGGGTCCTCGCGGGTGAGCCGATCGGCTTCGTCGGCGACTCCGGCGATGCGAACGGGATCCAGGCGCATCTTCATTTCGAGGTGCATCCGAACGGTGGCGGCGCGGTCAGCCCGTATCCCTACCTCCGCAAGGCCAAGCGCCTGCTCTTCGCAGCCCGCACCGGCAGCACCTTCACCCTCGCGCTCACCGGCAAGGTCGTGGCGGCTGCAGGCGAGGATCTGCAGCTCAGCCTCGACCAGGTCCGCTCCTGGCCCGGCGGACGCAAGATCAAGCAGTCCGGATTCAAGGTTGGGGTCGCCGTCCCGGAAACCGCGTCGCTCGAGGGGATCGATTCGCCGATGGGCCTTGCGTTTCCCGCGCTCGACCTGCTGACGAGGGGCCTACCCGTCACGGTCTGGACCGAGCCCGCGAAGGTGACGCTCGCCGCGCAGACCGGCGCGAAAGGCGCGCTGGCCGCCTCCCGGGTCGTCGTCAAGCCCTGAATCGGACCTAAAAGGCTAGACGGGGATCTTCGCGCGCAAGAAGTCGACGATCTCGCTCGTCGGCGCGCCCGGCGTGAACACCTCGGCGACTCCCTTGCCCTTCAACTCCTCGGCGTCGTCCCCCGGGATCGTGCCGCCGACGACCACGAGCACGTCTTCCACCCCGTTGGCCTTCAGCCCGTCGAGGATGCGGGGGACGAGGGTCATGTGCGCACCGGACAAGATCGAGATTCCGACGGCGTCCGCGTCCTCCTGGATCGCGGTCTCCACGATCTGCTCCGGCGTCTGGTGCAGGCCGGTGTAGATCACCTCCATCCCGGCGTCCCGGAGGGCCCTCGCGATGATCTTCGCCCCGCGGTCATGGCCGTCCAGGCCGGGCTTCGCGATCACCACTCTGATCTTCCGGGCCCCAGGGGTAGACATAGGTCGGCAAGTATAGGGAGGTGCGGCTCTCTGTCATCGGCTCGTCGCCCGCCTGGCCGAACCCCGGCGGGGCCTGCTCGGGGTACCTCGTGGACGACCGGCTGCTGCTCGATTGCGGCCCCGGCGTGCTCGCCAAGCTGCGGCTGCGGGAACCGTGGCCGACGCTCGAGGCGATCGCGATCACGCACTTGCACCTCGACCACTGGGGCGACCTGGTCCCGTGGGTCTGGGGCAGCCTGTTCGGGCCGGGTCAGACATTGCCGAAGCCGGAGCTGTGGCTCCCGCCGGGCAGTCGCGACGAGCTGAGGCCTGTCCTGTCCTGTCTCGGCAGCGAGGACATGTTCGACCGCGCTTTCACGGTCTCCGAGTACGAAGCGCGGACTCCGTTCGTTGCAGGCGGGCTCGAGGTGACCGCAGTGCCAGTCGACCACTACGACGTCCAGGCCTTCGGCTTCCGGGTCCAGGGAGACCGTACGCTGGCCTACTCGGGAGACAGCGGCCCCTCGGAGGCGCTGGCGGAACTGGCTCGCGACGCCGACCTACTCCTCTCCGAGGCGACGCTCGACAACGGCGGCTACGACGGACCCGAGCGGGGGCATCTGTCGCCGGAAGAGGCCACTGACGCAGCGACGGACGCTCATGCGCTCCGGGTCGTGCTCACGCACCGCCCGCTGGAGCGTCCGGCGCCACCGGGCGCCGAGCTCGCCTATGACGGGCTCGAGCTCGAGTTCTAGAGCGACCGTTGGTACGCGCGCTGCGCCCGGCGCGACCGGCGACGCTCGATCACGAGGAGCACGGCCGGGACGAGCAGGGCGAGCGCGACCAGGCCGGCAGGAACGACCAGCCATACGGTCCCAAGGCTCGTCGACGCCGAGACCGGTGGCCGGAGGTCGACCCGGAAGGGTGAGCCATCGGAGCTGGTGGGGCGAGGGCTGCTGTCCCCTCCCCCGCGCGGTGACCACGAGTCCACGAGCCAGCGCCGCTCGGCCCCTTCGCCGACGGCACGCAGCGACATGTTGAAAACCATCGGCCGCACCTCCGCTCCCGGCGAGGGGAAGACCGCCACCTGCAGCCCGATCTCATCCGAGTAGGAGTAATCGAACTTCCAGCGTGCGTCGTCGACGGGATAGGGAATCACCGGTATGTCCCCATGCCGCCAGTGGGCGAGCGTGGTGCCGGTGCGCAGGTTCGGGCCGACCAGCTCGTAGGCTCGCTCGGCGTGGTTGCGCCTGACGGCGGTGTGGACGAACCGAGCAGCAGTCGCGATCACCTGACGCCGCTCGGCGGCAGCCATCTTGACCGGGATCGGCGGCTCGTACAGGTCGGCCCGTCCGTGTCGCGGCGCCTCCACGATCGTCGCGGTGTCCCAGTAGAAGACGCTGAGGAACGCTCCTGCCGCTACGACGGCGAGCAGGAGCCCACCCTTGAGCGCACGCCGCCGGAACCTCGGCGACGAGAGCGCCCTCATGTCGCTGTCAACCCCGGTCGGTCGGTATCTGCGGGGCAGCGCGCGGAACCCAGTAGTTGACCAGCCAGCGCGAGCCCGACCCCTTGCCTGACTTCTTGAGGCCGATGTAGAACACCTGCGGCTTCGTCTTCTTTGCGTCCTTCGGCAGCAGTGCGACCTCGAGGATCGCCTCGTCGGGGTAGGACTCGTCCACCTTGAAGGTCGCCTTGTCGATCTCTTTCGCGGGGTAGTAGACGACCGGGATGTCGCCCTGCAGCCATTCGCGCCTCGTCATGCCCTGGCGCAGCTCCGGGTGCGCGAGCGCATACGACTCGCCGAGATTCTGGCGCGCCACCGCCGTGAGGATGAAGCGGCCTGCCACCTTGCGCGCCTCGACGTCGAGCGGGACCTGCTTG
The DNA here is from genome assembly GCA_035525905.1 of Gaiellaceae bacterium. Taxonomy (GTDB): domain Bacteria; phylum Actinomycetota; class Thermoleophilia; order Gaiellales; family Gaiellaceae; genus Gaiellasilicea. The sequence goes on from DATLDK010000147.1 coordinate 19,191, forward strand.
CGCGGCGTGAAGATCTGCGCAGGCTCGCTCGAAGGCGGCGTCGCCTGCGAGCGCCCGGTGTCGCCGACCCACGCGACGGCGACTGCAACCACGCCCGCCACGAGGATCAGGCCGGAGAGGAGCGAGAGGGAACGGCGCGTGGGTGGACTCACGGTCGCAGGGTAAGACGACGGCCGTGAGGTTGGGTTAGACGTAAGTTAAGTGTACGTGTCTGTTAGAAGACCGGCGTCTCGCGCCAGATACCCCAGACCTCGCGCCACGCGTCGCAGATCTCCCCCATGGTGACGTAGTCGCGGGCGGCGTCGAGGATGAGGGGCATCAGGTTGACGCCGTCGCGGCCGGCCGCCTGCTTGAGCTCGGCCAGGTGCCGCTCCACGAGGGCGGAGTCGCGCCGGCCCTTGAGCGCCTTCACGCGCTCGATCTGCTTCCCCTCGAGGGCAGCGTCGATCTTGAGGATCTCGAGTGGCGTCTCGTCGTCGAGCACGTAACGGTTGACGCCGACGACGACCCGCTCTCCGCGCTCCACCTCCTCCTGGTAGCGAAACGCAGCGTCTGCTATCTCTCGTTGCGGAAAGTTTTGTTTGATCGCCTCGACCATTCCGCCCAGCTCCCGGATCCGCTCGAAATACTCGCAGGCCTGCGCCTCGATCCGGTTGGTCAGGTCCTCCAGGTAATAGGAGCCGCCGAGAGGATCGATCGTATTCACCACCCCCGTCTCGTGCGCGATCACCTGCTGAGTCCGCAGCGCGATCCGGACCGCGTCCTCGGTCGGCAGTGCGAGCGCCTCGTCGTAGGAGTTCGTGTGCAGGCTCTGCGTCCCACCGAGCACCGCCGCCAGCGCCTCGATCGCCGTCCGGACGATGTTCACTTCCGGCTGCTGTGCGGTCAGCGACACCCCCGCCGTCTGGGTGTGGAAACGCATCAGCCACGAGCGCGGATTACGAGCGCCGAAGCGGTCACGCAGCTCGCGCGCCCAGATCCGACGCGCGGCCCGGTATTTCGCGATCTCCTCGAAGAAATCCAAGTGCGCGTTGAAGAAGAAGGAGAGTCGAGGCGCGAACTCGTCTACGTCCAACCCCCGCTCGACCGCCCACTCGACGTACGTGAAACCGTCCGCTAGCGTGAACGCAAGCTCCTGCGCAGCCGTCGAGCCCGCCTCGCGGATGTGGTAGCCCGAGATCGAGATCGGATGCCACTGCGGCAGCTCGGTCGCACACCACTCGACCATGTCCGTGACCAGCCGCATCGACGGCTCCGGCGGGAAGATGTACTCCTTCTGGGCGATGTACTCCTTCAGGATGTCCGTCTGGATCGTTCCCCGCAGCGCCGACGCCGGCACGCCCTGCTGCTCCCCGACGGCGACGTAGAACGCCAGCAAGATCGCGGCCGGCGAGTTGATCGTCATCGACGTCGACACCTCGCCCAGCGGGATCCCGGCAAACAGCGTCTGCATATCCTCGAGCGAGTCGATCGCCACACCCTCCCGGCCCACCTCGCCCAGCGAGCGCGCGTGATCGGAGTCGTAACCCATCAACGTGGGCATGTCGAAAGCCGTCGACAAGCCGGTCTGGCCATGCTCGAGCAGGTAGCGGAAGCGCTCGTTCGTCTCCTCGGCGGTCCCGAAGCCCGCGAACTGGCGCATCGTCCACAACTTGCCGCGATACATGGACGGATACACACCACGCGTAAAGGGATGCACGCCCGGATACCCGAGATCACGCTCGTAATCCAGATCCACCGTGTCCGGAGTCGCCAACGGCACGTTCTCCAGCCCCGAGATCGTCGAGAACAACTCCCCCTGCCGCTCCGGTGAGCGCCCGTACAGCTCTTCACGCCAGGACTGAGTCGCGTCCAGGGAACCGCGATCCTCGGTCGTCGCCATCGCCCGGCATTGTAGGTGCGCCCTAGACGAGCTGTCCGGATTTCACGTCCACCTGCGAGGCTGGGAGACTGCAGCACGAGATGCCCCGACTACCTCTCGCGCTGCTTGCACTTGCCGCCGTGATCCCGTCGGCACGAGCGGCGGTCGCTCCGCCGACGATCGGCCCCGCGGAGAGCAAGGCGCTCCTTCGCATCGCGACCAAGCTGAGCGGGCTGCCCGCGAAACGTGCCGTACCCGTCGTCAGCGAGGACCCGCTCCGGTTCCGCCAGCGGCGTGCCACCGCGTTCGCGCGCCTCTATCCGGGTTCCGCGCAGAGCTACGACGCGGAGCTCTACCGGTCTCTCGGAATGAGTCCGGACGTTGGGCTGGTACAGAAGGCTCTCGTCAGGGTCGTCGTCCAACAAGCCTTCTACGACCCGCTGACGCGCAAGGTCTACGTCTCGCGGGGACGAGCATCCCGCGCGGCGGTCCTGCAGCAGTTGGTCGGCGCCCTTCAGGATCAGGCCTTCGGCCTCGGCCGGCTTCGCGGCTTCGCCCACAGCCGCGACGCGAGGCTCGCCGCACTGGCCACGGCCGGCGGACATGCCTCCCTCGTCGCTCCGGTGCCGACCGCTGGCGCGCGCGGCGGGGCTCGGCTCGATCGCTTCCTCCGTCTCGAGAGTGCGTTCCCGGCAACGGTCGGCCTGCGGCTCGCCGCGGACCTGCATAATCTCGGCGGCAACGCTGCGGTCTTCGGGGCCCTGCGCCGCTTCCCCGAAACGACGGAGCAAATCTTCCACATCGACAAGCTGCTCGAGCGGGAGGACGCCGTGAACATCGTCCTCCCTGCCGAGGCCGCGGGGCTCAGGCTTGTCGCGGACGACACCTTTGGCGAGCTCGACCTTCGTGCCCTGCTCGCCGTCTTCGGCATCCCCCGTCTCGCTCAGGTGGGCGAGGGTTGGGGAGGGGGCCGGTCGGCGTTCTATCGGAGCGGACCGAACTTCGCCGCGGTCTTGGCGCTGGATTGGGACTCGGAATCGGATGCGCAGCAGTGGGCTCAGGCGGCCGCCCTCTACGTCACCTCGGCGTTCGGCGCAGCAGTGGCGGGGCAGCCGGCGGCGACTCCGTGCGCGGCGAACGCATGCTGGAGTCGCGGCAGCCATGCGATTGCATTCGAGCGCGTTGGTCGGCGCACCGCGCTCGTCCTGGGGACCGAGCTAGCGGGCTCCGCGGAGCTCGCGCGAGCGATTCTCGGCGAGGCGTGACCCAGCCGGCGCTCACTCGTTCCAGGGACTCAACCTGAGGTTGAGCGTTAGGTCGTTCTGACCGGCCGGCACGGCAGGCGGCGGCTCGAACGCCAGCTCGAGTCCCGGCCGACCTCTTCGATCTGCTGATGCCGAGCTCACCCGATCGTCGCATTCCGCGTAGCCAAGCGGATCGCGGGTCGACTGCGTTCCGCCACGGCGGTGTCCCCCGGACGGGTGATCTTCAGCCGCCTTTACCCGTTTTAACCCGCAGCCTTCCTCAAGGTCGCCCCTTCCCCGGTCGATGCCTCAGGAAGCGCGCACTCCCCTCTCTACGCGCGTGAGACCGACACAACCACCTCATGGCGACCCACGAAGATCTGCGGCCTTCGAATCGCCCGGCACACGCCGGGCGGCTACCCGCGCGCCTCGT
>DATLDK010000156.1:0-38555 GCA_035525905.1 Gaiellaceae bacterium
AGGTCGACTCCCTGACGCGCGAGGCGGTGACTGGATGACGGTGGCGGACGCACCGTGGCTCATGCAAATGGGCGTGGTTGCCGACATCGTCTCTGTGGAAAAGAGCCGCAAAAAGGCAACGACAGCGTCCAAGCCCGCTGCAACACGGAAGCGCGCTCCCGCCAAGAAGCCGACCGCCGTGCCGGTCGAGCCCACGGCCCTGAGCTCGGATCGCCGCCCTCGCCGGCGGGGCCTGAAGTTTGCCTCCGCAGCGCTCCTCGTGCTTGTCGTGGCTTCCGCAGCCGCAGCCTTCGTCCTCACGCGCGGAGATGCTCCGAGCGCTGCGAATCAGGTCGCTGCTGCCGCGGGGGTGTCGCCGGCGAGACTCGCGTCGCTCGCGAGCTCGCACGACGGGCCCGTCTACTGGGCCGGCACGATGCCCGCACGCAAGCTCGAGCTGACGACGACGAGCGCGGGGACGTTCGTCCGATATTTGCCGCTCGGCGGCAAAGCCGGCGATTCCGCGCGCGCGATCACGGTAGCGACCTACCCTCTGCGCGGCGCGTATGCGACGGCTGTCGCCCGTGCGAAGACCGCGCAGATGACCTCGCGCATGGCCGCCGGCGGTGCTGTCGCGGTCTGGAGCGTGACCCGCCCGACGAGCGTCTACGTGGCGTTCCCCGGGGTTCCGCAGCTCGTCGAGGTGTACGCACCCGACGCGGACGAGGCTCGTACGCTGGCGCTCTCCGGGCGCATCAGCCCCGTTCGCTAGCAGTTCCACAGGCTGTACGGATTCGGTTAATCCCTGCAAAGGGCCACCGACCCTTCGGCTAGCCTGGGACGGGGTCATGCCGCGCAAACTTCTCACCGGTGCGCTGCTGGCGCTCGCCTTCGCTGCGCCCGCGACAGCCCAGACGACGTTGATGCCCGGTGTCACCTACGAGCGCGGTGTGCAGTTCACGCCACACGGACCGGTCGCCATCCATGTCGTCCGCGCACCGCGTCCGACCGGCCTCTACGCCCTCCGTCCGGTGCTCTCGAACGAGACGATCCAGGGGCTCGAGCGCGTCACGTCCATGCAGAAGCGCCTCTCCCCGGCCGCGACGATGGTCGGGGTCAATGGCGATTACTTCGCCGGCTCCGGGCGGCCGAGCGGCGTGCTCATGCGCGGGGGCGTCGTCGAGAGCCCCCCGTACGGCGACCGCTCGAGCACCGGAGTCACGCCGGACGGCGCAATCGACGTACGCCGCGTCGAGTTCTTCGGCACTTGGCGCGGGCTCGGTCAGCGTCGCACCCTGAACGACCTCAATCAGATCCCCGGCCCGAACGGGATCTCGTTGTTCACCCCGAGTTACGGTCGGGCGACGCCGGCCCAGTCGGGTGTCACGGAGGCGGTCATCTTCCCGCTCCCGCCCACGACTCCCAACACCGATCTGCTGGGCCCGGTCGTCCAGGTCGCTGGCGCGGGCGGCACGCCGATCCCCCAGGGCGGCGCCGTGCTCGTCGCCCGCGGCACCGCGGCTGCGCGGCTGTCCGAGGAGGCGCCGGTCGGCACGTACGTCACGCTGCGAGTCATCTTCCGGCCGGAGTGGACCGGGATCACGGATGCTCTCGGGGGCGGGCCCGTGCTCGTCCGAAACGGCGGTCCGGTCTTTCGCGCGCAGGAAGCCTTCACGTCGAGTCAGCTCGCACCCCGGAACCCACGCACGGGCGTCGGCCAGCTGGTGGACGGCCGCGTGCTCATGGTCGTCACGGACGGACGCCGTCCCGGCTACAGCATCGGAATGACCAACTTCGAGCTGGCGCAGACGATGGTGCGGCTCGGCGCGGTGACCGGATCGGCGTTCGACGGCGGCGGGTCGTCGTCCCTCGCCTTCGACGGTCTGCTGCTGAACCGACCCTCCGATCCCGGCGGCGAGCGTCCTGTCTCGAACGCGCTGCAGCTCATGTACTACGGCGTGTATGCGCCGGCGCCCGACGCGGTGATCTCGCCCAACGGCGACGGTGTGGCTGAGGAACAACGCGAGCTCTCCTACAAGGTGGTTCGTCCGTCCAACGTCGTCGCGACGCTCGTCTCCCCGGACGGGACACCGGCGTTCACCGAGACCGTGCTCCGGCAGCCCGGGACGTACCCCGTGGCCTTCCCTCCCGCTCCGGTGGATCCCCTGGCCGACGCCGTGCCACCGGCGGAAGGCCGCTGGCGGCTCGACGTCTCCGCCACGGACGACCTCGGGCGAGCCTCGACAACCACGCAGGGCTTCACGGTGAACAACACGCTCGGCTTCACGAGACTCTCGCGGCGGACCCTCGTCGTCCGCGTGCGCGGCAAGCAGTCGATCTCGGCCGGAGTGTCCCTGACGCGGGCGGCGAGAGTGACCGCCACGGTCGAGACGACCTCCGGCATCCAGGTCGCGACGATTGCGGTCCGCCGCCTACCCGCCGGCCGGTTCGCCGCCGGCTGGAAGGGCACGACCCGCGGCGGCAAGTCCTTTGTCTACGGCGGCGTGTACCAAGTTCGGTTCCATGCGACGAATGAGCTCGGCGCCGTCGACCTCGTCACCGCTCCGTTCCGGGTCATCCGGGCGGCGCCCGTGCCGATCGAGAAGCCCAAGAGCAAGGGTTAGAGTCTCCCGCAGTGCTGGTCGCGTCGATCCTGTCCGGGCTCACGGACTCTCTCACCTCCGTGGTCGGCGATTACGGGCTCTACGCGGTCTTCCTCCTGATGTTCGTGGACGCGGTTCTTCCGGCGGCAAGCGAGGCCGTGATGGTCTACGGCGGCGCCGTCGCGGCGGGGGCGTTCGCGGGCCAGGACGTTCAGCTCTTCGGGTGGACGCTTCGTCCTGGTGTGGAGGCGTACCTCGGCATCGCGCTCGCCGGCACGTTCGGCTACACGCTCGGCTCCCTCGGCGGTTGGTGGATCGGGCTTCGCGGTGGCCGTCCGCTCCTGGAGCGCCGCGGCCGTTGGCTGCATCTGAACGAGGCGAAGCTCCGGCGCGCTGAGCGCTGGTTCGACCGGTGGGAGGACTGGGCGGTTTTCCTCGGCCGGATTACGCCCGTCGTGCGCTCCTTCGTGTCGATTCCGGCGGGCGTGTTCCGCGCGCCACTCGGTCGCTACTCCGTCCTGACGTTGCTCGGATCGGCGATCTGGTGCTTCGCGCTCGCGGGCGCCGGCTGGGCCCTCGGGCGCCGGTGGACCGACTTCCACCACGCGTTCCACTACGTCGACTACGCAATCGTCGCGGCGCTCGTCACGGGGGCCGCGTACCTGGCCTGGAGATACGTGCAACGGCGTGGGAGGCCTGCGGCGGAGCCTCGCTAGACTCCTCCGACCGTGAGGATCGATCTCGTCGACGTCAAGGCGCAGTTCGCGCCGCTCATCCCCGAGTTGCAGCAGGCGTTCGCGGAAGTGCTCGAGAGCGGGAAGTTCGTCTTCGGTCCGAACGTCTCCGCGTTCGAGAGCGAGGCGGCCTCATACCTACGGGTACCGGAGACGATCGGGGTTGCGAACGGCACGGACGCCATCGTGCTCGTGCTGGATGCGCTCGGGATCGGCCGGGGCGACGAGGTCATCTGCCCGGCCTTTACCTTCTTCGCCACCGCGGAAGCCATCGCCCGCCGCGAGGCGACCCCTGTCTTCGCCGACATCGATCCCGCGACGCTGAACCTCGACCCCGAGGACGTCGAGCGCAAGGTCACCTCCCGGACGAAGGCGATCATGCCGGTTCATCTCTTCGGCCGGCCGGCATCACTTGCCCAGCTGGCGAGCTTCGGCCTGCCCATCGTCGAAGACGCGGCCCAGGCATTCGGCTCGCCGGCTATCGGCGGTACCGGGATCGCCTCGACCTTCAGCTTCTATCCGACGAAGAACCTGTTTTGCCTCGGCGACGGAGGGCTCGTCGCCGTCCGGGACGCGGAGCTCGCCGAGCGGATCCGGATGCTGCGCTTCCACGGCTCGAAGGCGAAGACCACGTTCGAGTACGTCGGCTACAACTCCCGCCTCGACGAGATCCAGGCCGCGGCGCTGCGCATCTTCCTGCGCGAGCTGGACGGCTGGACGGCAGCGCGCCGCGAGGCGGCCGCGCGCTACGCGGAGCTCGGCCTGGGCGACCTGTGCGAGATCCCCGAGGACGAGCCGGGGCACGTTTACCACCTGTTCGTCTGCCGCTCGCCCGAACGGGACCGGATCCGCGCCGCACTCTCCGAGGCGGAGATCGGTAACGCGCAGTACTACCTGCCGCCGCTCCACCTGCAGCCGGCGCTGAGCTATCTCGGGTACCAGCCGGGCTCGCTGCCGGAGACCGAGCGCGCCGCGCAGGACAACTTTTCGGTGCCGCTCTGGGCGGGCATCACGCCGGAGCAGCAGGAGCGGGTGGTCGAGGTCGTGCGCGCGGCCGTGGGCGTCGCGTCCAAGGCGTGAGGTCTCCGTTCAACCGGCATCGGCTGCCGCAGCTGGCGGCCGACCTCGCGATCGTCGTAGCCGCCTGGTTCTTCGCCTTCCGGCTGCGCTTCGACACCGACCTGCCCGTCTACTACGAGCGGTACGTGAGCTGGCAGATCCTCGGCTTGGTTGCGGCTCTCAAGCTCGTCGTCTTCACCGTGTCCGGCTTCTACAACCGCTGGTGGCGGTACGTCTCCACCCGTGACATGTGGGGAGCGGCGCGCGGCGTCGTCTCTGCATCCCTCGTCACCTTTCTGATCTTCAGCTTCTTCGAGATCCACGCGGCCGAGGTGCCGCGGACGGTATGGGTGATCGACGGCCTGCTCACGCTCGCCCTCGTCGCGGGCTCACGCATGCTGGCCCGTACGATCATCGAACGCCCCCAGAGCCGCTCGATCGTGGCACGCGGCAAGGAGGTGATCGTGGTCGGCGCCGGCGACGCCGCCCAGTTGATGCTCCGGGAGATGCTGCGCATGCCCTCACTCGGCTACACGCCGATCGGCCTCATCGACGACGACCCTCGCAAGAAGAACCTGCGCTTGCACGGGGTCCGGGTGCTCGGTACGTCGGACGAGCTTCCGCACCTCCTGCGTGACCGCCGTCCGGACGAGGTTTTGATCGCGATCCCGTCGGCCTCCGGTGAGCAGCGCGCACGGGTCGTGGAGATGGCGCGTGCCGAGAACGTGCCCGTCAAGACGCTGCCCGGGTTGAACGAGCTGATCACCGGCGACCGTGACCTTGCGGTCCAGATCCGGCCGGTGCAGGTCGAGGACCTGCTCGGCCGCGAGCCGGTGGAGGTCGACCTCGAGTCGATCAACTCGTATCTCTCGGGCAAGACCGTGCTCGTGACGGGCGCGGGCGGTTCGATCGGCTCGGAGCTCTGCCGCCAGATCGCGCGCGCCGGGCCCCAGCGCATCGTGCTCGTGGACCAGGCCGAGAGCTCTCTCTACGACATCGAGCGCGAGCTGGTCGACGAGCGCCACTTCGCCGCCGGAGTGCCCGTGCTGGCGGACGTGCGCGACCGCAACCGGATGCGGCAGGTGTTCGAGCGCTATCGCCCCGCAGTCGTCTTCCATGCCGCCGCGTACAAGCACGTCCCGCTGATGGAGGCGAATCCGCTCGAGTCGGTGCGCAACAACGTGCTCGGCACCCGTGCGGTCGCCGACGTGGCGATCGAGTTCGGCGCGGAGCGCTTCGTGCTCATCTCCACAGACAAGGCGCTCAACCCGCACAGTGTCTACGGGCAGTCCAAGACTCTCTGCGAGTGGATCGTGGGCTCCCATGGCGCGCGGGACGACGTTGCCACCCGCTTCGTCGCGGTCCGCTTCGGAAACGTGCTCAACTCGACCGGCAGCGTGATTCCGCTCTTCCGGCGCCAGATCGAGCGTGGCGGCCCCGTGACGGTCACCGACGCCGAGATGACCCGCTTCTTCATGACCATCCCCGAGGCGGTCGCGCTGGTGATCCAGGCAGGCGCGATCGGCGGCCGGGGCCGCATCCTCGTGCTCGACATGGGAGAGCCGATCCGCATCGTCGACCTTGCGCACAACATGATCCGGCTCTCGGGCAAGGAGCCCGACGTGGATATCCAGATCAGCTTCATCGGCAGCCGCCCGGGCGAGAAGATCCATGAGGAGCTCTTCGCGGAGGGAGAGACCTGGAAGCCGACCGAGCATGTGAAAATCGTCGCGCTGGACGTCTCGCCGGTTGACCCCGCCTGGCTGGGGGAGCGGCTCGACGAGCTCGAGACGCTCGTCGAGGCAGGCGACACGCTCGAGCTGGTGGGCCGCCTCGCCGCCATCGTGCGCGAGCCACAGCGGGTGGCCGTAGAGACGGGCGCCGCGACTGCGACGCCCGCCTCCGAATCGGTCTGAACGGCTACGTGCCGGGGATCTTGACCAGCAGCAGCTGGCCGTGCTCGCGCTTGTAGGTCGTCGCCCCGATCTTCTCCTGCTGCACGAGGACCGTATGCGCCTGGACGTTCGTGTAGAACCACTCCGGGCCGAACGCGTACGAAGCGTCGACGATCCCGGAGGACTCCCACGTGCCTTGCGCCGCGTTCGCGTCCAGCGACTTCTGATTGACGCGGGCCACCACGGTGGCGGTCTTGGTCGCGAGGTCGTACTTCCAGATCCGAGCCGTCGTGCCGGCGGAGTTCCCGGCCGCGTACTGGTTCTGCGTGCCCGGGTCCTCCTGGAAGAGGATCGCCTTCTTCGTCGTCTCCATGTTGTCCGGATTGTGAACAAGCGTAACGTCTCCCGCGCCGGCGGCCCCCTTGGCGTCGCCGTCGACGATGACGGAGAGGCTCGTGACCTTGAGCGGGTTGGTCTTGTCGAGCTCCATGCGGAAGATGCGGCCGTTCGGATATGGGCCGGCCGTTCCGGCTGGCCCGCGGCGGAGGCGCGTCGTCACGGCGTCGGGTAGCGCCCGCGGCTCGCCCGTGTCGGCGAAGTAGACGACGTTCGGCGTGTTGCGGTCGTAGGCGATGTCCTCGACGCGGATGAACTGGAAGACGTTGTTGGCGTTGGACCAGTTCTCGAGCGCGTTCTGGTCGCCGAGCGCGACCGAGACCGGGACGCGGATGAAGGTCCCGCTCGTGCTCTTCGCGAGCGACAGATCGCCGTAGTCGTTCACGGCAGGGTCGTCGCCCTTGAACCCGTACAGCGCGCCTTCGTCCCGCATGATCGCGTTGGCGCCCTTGGTCAGGTACATGTACAGCTGCGACGCGGGAGCGTTGAACGTGTCGTCCCCCGAGAGGATCACCGGGACCTTGTAGCCGGGGATCGCGACCGCGTTCTCGTGGTTGTGCCGGCCCATCGAGTAGACGGCCTTGTGCACGTTGTTCTTGATGTCGTAGGCGACCACGACGCCGGCCTGTTCTGCGCCTGCGCGGGGCGGGTATGCCGCTCCTTGCCGGCTGACCACGTCGGTCGCTTCTTCGTTGGTGAGCAGGATCTGACGCGCGAACCCGTGTGCCTTGCCGACCAGGAAGTTCGAGCAGAAGCGCTGGTAGTTCGCGTCCGACGGGACGACATACGAGCCGCGCAGGATGTTCTGCGAGCTGCGCTCGATCACGAGCTTGCTCACGAGCGCGTTCGTGTAGTCGCTGACGTTGGCCGGGAACGGCACCAGGGACGTCTCGTGATTGACGTAGAGATGGACGTTCTTGCCCTGGTTCGAGACGGCGATGCCGTCCGGGATCGTGTCGTACGTGTAGCTGCCGACCTTGTCGTTCACGCTGAGCAGCGGTTTCACCTCGACGCCGGCCGCGACGCCCTCGAGCATCGCCGGGACGCTCGTCGCGGCCGCGCCCCGCTGGACGACGCCGAGGGTGAGCACCCCTGCCGCGAGCGCGAGGAAGGACAGGATCCGCAGAAAAGAGAAATGCATTTCGTTTCGCCCCCTAACCATCAGTGACTTTGCCTCCGGTATTGCCGGTGCAAGGGGATGGAAAACCGCAAATCGGCTACCCGAGCATCAGGTCGAGCAGCACGCGTGGATCTCGCCGCGTGCGGCCGGCGGCTCCTGCCGGGCGCTTTCGGACCGCGAGTGCGCCGGCATCGCCCAGCGGCGTCAGCCGGCCGTCCGCGATCAACGCTGCGTCGACCGCCCCGAGCCTGCCGGCGAACGTGGTGTACACAGGTGTGCCGAGCGCCACGGCCTCCCTGTTCATCGTCCCGCCGGCGGAGACCACCAGATCCGCGAGCCCGATCAGGCTCTGCGCGTCGATCGCGCGCTTTGGGACGTGCAGGGACGGAAGGCCGAGCGCGCGGACGGTCTCGCGCTGCTCCCGCGTGCGCGGGAGCACCACCGCATGTACCGCCTCGTCGCGGCCCAGCCGTTCCAGCACGTCGGCGAAGAGTGGATTTCCGTGCCGGTGGTAGAGAGACACCTCCGGCGGCGTGCGGACGACGACGAGGATCTTCGCCGGGTCGACCCCTTCCGCGACGGCTGGGTCTGGCTCGAAGTCCGCCAGGTAGTACTCCTCTTTGATCCCGGGGTAGCGAACGAGCTTCGGGGGTCGGGCGCCGAGGCGTGCAAGCCGCTCGGCGGGGATCACGTCCGGAAACACCGCGCGCGTCGCCGCTCGCAGGCCGAGCTGGTGCTGCAGCGTCGCGTACTCGTAGTCGTGCGCCGTGGCGCTCGGGATCCGCAGCGTCCGTGCGGCCAGCGTCAGCTCGTGCGAACCGTGCGCAAGGGCGATGTCGAAGCGCCGTGCCTTGGCGAAGCGCCGGAGCGCAGGGAGCCGGCCAGCCAGGGCACGGGCCTTGCCGAACGCGCCCGCGCCTCCGTGGCGTGGCCCCACGATCTGGTGCGGGAGCCCGTTGAGCCGCAGCAGCTCGACGGTCTGCGCGTACTCGCGTGTCGTCACCTCGACCTCGTGCCCGTCGGCGACGAGCAGCCGGATCAGCGGCCGGAAGAAGAGCACGTGCGGCGAATTCGTGATGTCGATCCACACCCGCATCGAGAGCGAGTCTATAAGATTCGCTTATGGATACCCGGCAACTTGCGGCATTCTGCGCCGTCGTCGAGCGGCGCAGCTTCTCCCAGGCTGCGGAGCGGCTCGGGGTGACGCAGCCGGCCGTCTCGCTCCAGGTGCGAGCGCTCGAGAAAAGGCTCGGCACGCAGCTGCTCGACCGCTCCGGACGCCGCGTGGAGCCCACAGAGGCTGGTCTGCGGCTGTATCGGGGCGCCCAGCGCCTGCTCTCGCTCGAGGAGCAGCTCCTCGACGAGCTCGCGGGCGAAGGCGAGGGCGAGCTCGCCGGTGAGCTGCAGCTCGGGGCGTCCACCGGGCCGGCCGCGATCGTCGTGCCGCTCCTGCTGTGCGAGTTCCAGCGCCAGCATCCGGAGGTGAAGATCTCTCTGACCGTGTCGGACACGCAGTCCGTGGTCGAGCGCGTCGCGGCCCGCGACCTGGAGCTGGGGATCGTCGGGGCGGCCCGCCGGCATCGCGCCGTCCGGTTCGAGCCCTTCTTCGACGACGAGGTGATTCTGGCCTGCCCGCCCGGCCACGCGTTCGCGGGCCGAACGATCACCCTCGACGAGCTGGGCGCGGAGAACCTGATCGTGATGCAGGAAGGAGCGGGCGTGCGTCAGATCGTCGAAGACGAGCTGCGCGCCCTCGGGACGCGGCTACGCGATCTTCACGTCCGGCTCGAGCTCGGGCTGCAGGAGTCAGTGCGCAGCGCCGTCCAGGCGGGCTACGGGGTCGCGTTCATCTCGCGCTCGGCCGTCGAGCCGGAGCTCGCGGCCGGAACGTTGACAGCCGCGCGTGTGGAGGGGCTCGATGCGAAGCGCGAAATCTCGCTGGTGCGCGCCTCCGGACGCACGGCGACCAGGGCTGCCGACGCGTTCGTCCAGTTCGCGCGCGGCCGGCTCGCCGCGTGATCGTTCGCTGGGGCGTCGCAGCCTTGCCGGCGCTGGCGGGGGACCGGCCCCTGGTCGTGGCCAGTCGTCGCTGGCATCACGTGCTCGACGCCGCCGACCGCTGGGAGGAGATTCCGTCGCATCGGATCCAGGTCCCGGAGGGCGTCGACATGATCGTGGCAGTGGGCGGCGGCAGCGCGATCGACACCGGCAAGGCGGCCTCGGCGGCGAGCGGTCTGCCGCTCGTCTCGGTCCCGACCACCTACTCCGGAGCGGAATGGACGGAGTTCTTCGGCGTCCGCGATCCGGATCGCAAGATGCGCGGTGGCGGCGCGGGCGCGAATCTGCGCGCGATCGTGTACGAGCCGGCGCTCACGCTCGACCTGCCGCGGGCGGAGACGGTCGGCACCGCCCTGAACGCACTCGCTCACTGCGCCGAGGCCCTGTACGTCGACGGGCACAACGCCGACGCCGACGCCGAGGCGCTCGACGGGGCGCGGCTGATCGGCACCTGGCTTCCGCAGGTGGTCGAGCGTCCCGGTGACCTCGCAGCCCGGACGGAGCTCCTCCGGGGGGCCTGCCACGCGGGAGCAGCTCTCGGCAAGTCGTTTCTCGCGCTCGGCCACGCCCTGGCGCAGGGTCTGGGCGGCCGCTACGGCGCTCCGCACGGTGCGCTCAACGCGCTCACCCTGCCGTTGGCGCTCCGCTTCAACGAGCCCGTCGCAGGGGACGCGATCGCGCGCCTCGGCGCAGCGCTCGGCACCGACGATCCGGCCTCCGGAGTGGAGCAGCTGGCGCGTTTGGGCGGCTTCGAGCGGCTCCGCGAGCTGGGGATCCCCGAGGAGGCTCCGGCCGACGTCGCGCAGGCGGTAGCGGAACGCCCCGGTGCGAAGGCGAATCCGCGTCCCGTCACCCCGGTGGACGTCGAGGAGCTGCTCCGCTCGATCTGGTGACTCCTGGCGAGTCAGGTGGCGGCGTCGGTTGGTCACTTGAGGAATAAGTTCGACTAATGCAGCGCATTAGCAGATGCGGTATCCTGGTGCCGTGACCGGAGCCCAGCATTTTGACGTGCTCGTGATCGGCAGCGGGGCTTCCGGGCTAGCGGCAGCCGTCTCTGCCGAGCGCGCCGGCGCCCGCGTCGGCCTGGCCACCAAGGGCTCGATCCAAGCGTGCAACTCGGCCAAGGCGCAGGGCGGGATCCAGGCGGCCTTCGGCGACGACGACTCGCCGGACCGGCATGCAGAGGACGTCTTCAGGAGCTCGCACGAGACCGCCGACATGCGCCTCGTCGAGATCCTGACCGGCGACGCGCAGAGCGCGATCCACTGGCTGGAGGAGCTGGGCGTCGAGTTCACGCGCGAAAACGGCGGGTACCGGCTCGCCCGCTGCGGCGGCGCCACCGCCAAGCGCCTGCTTCAGGTCGGCGACCGCACCGGCCACGCGATCACGAAGTCGCTTCGAGACGCATTCGAGGCGGGCGGCGGCACGCTTTTCGCGAACAGTCCGCTCACCTCACTGGCGCCCGGCCCAAACGGTTGGCACGCGACCTGCGGCGAGCATCACCTGGACGCGGCAACCGTTGTCCTGGCGGCGGGTGGGCGCTGCTTCAAGGTCGCCGAGGAGCGCGGCGAGCTCTCGACGAATCACCCGAATGCGACCGGAGAGGTCACGCGGATCGCGCTCGACATCGGTGCGGAGGCTCGCGACCTCGACGAGCTCCAGTACCACCCGAATGGCGGCGCGTGGCCCGAGACGATGCAGGGCTACTCGATCCCGGAGACGACCCGCGCCTACGGGGCCGTGCTGCTCAACGCGGACGGCGAGGAGTTCACGGATTCGCTCGGGCCGCGGGATGTCGTCAGCCAGGCGATCTTCGACGAGGTGGCCAAGGGCAAAGGAGTCGAGACCGAGGATGGCCGCCCGGCCGTCTACCTCGACACGACCCGGATCGCGCCGGCTGACGCGGAGGTCTCGCTGCCCTACATGCTGCGGCGCTACCGCGGCGCGGGGATCGATCCGCTCGAGCAGAAGATCTACACCTATCCCGTCCTCCACTATCAGAACGGCGGCCTCACGATCGACTCCGATTCGCAGACGACGGTCGAGGGTCTCTACGCCTGCGGTGAGATCGCAGGCGGTACGCACGGCCGCAACCGCATGATGGGCAACTCCCTTCTGGAATGCTGCGTCTTCGGCCGGCGGGCCGGTCGGGCTGCAGCAGAGAAAGCGAGCTTATGAGCACTGTCACCACCACCGATCTCCAGCACGCCGTCGAGGATGCCGCGGCGCACCTCTACGTGTGGGCGCTCAAGGACATCCCGCAAGACCTCCGCGACGCTCTCAAGGGCGCGCTAGACCGAGAGACGTCGGTCACGGGACAGCGGGTGCTGCAGACGATCCACCGGAACGTGAGCATTGCCGACGACCAGAAGAACCTCGTGTGCCAGGACACTGGGATCGCGGTGTACACCTGCCGCGTCGGGGAGCACTTCCCTCTGCACCCCGCCCGCATCTACGAAGCGCTGCGCGACGGCACCGCGCGCGCGACTGTCGAGCACCCGCTGCGCTCGAACGCCGTGCACACGATCACCCGCGAGAACACGGGCCCGAACATCGGCTACCGCCTGCCGATCGTGCACTGGGACTTCATCGAGGACTGGGACGGGCTCGACGTCAAGTGCGTCCCGAAGGGCTCCGGCTCCGAGAACATGAGCTTCCTGAAGATGTGCGTCCCCGCCGACGGCGTCAAGGGGATCAAGCAGTTCGTCCTCGAGTCGATCGTCGGTGCCGGCGGCAAGCCTTGCCCACCGGGCATCGTCGGCGTCGGCATCGGCGGTACGGCCGACTACGCGATGTACCTGGCCAAGGAGGCGATCACCCGGCCGGTCGGCACGCGGAACCCCGACCCGCTCGTCGCGGAGCTCGAGGAGGAGCTCTACGGCCTCCTGAACGAGACCGGGATCGGCCCCATGGGTCTCGGGGGCGACGTGACCGTGCTCCAGTGCCACATCGAGCACGCGGACACGCACATGACGTTGAACCCGGTCGCCGTCAACTACCAGTGCTGGGCCGCGCGTCGCGCATCCGTGCATGTCGACGCTCTGGGCAACGTCGAGTTCGACCGGGAGTTCTGAGAGGTGGCCCGGCACACAGTCACGTTCCCGGTCACCGATCCGCGGGAGATCCTCAAGCTCCGCGCGGGAGACGAGGTCACCGTCCAGGGCCACATCATCGGCATCCGCGACCGGACGCAGATCCGCATCTTCGACCAGGGCGTCGAGCCCCCGATGGACCTGTCTGGCGCCTTCCTGCTCCATACGGCGCCGGGTGTTCGCAAGCTCGACAACGGTAGGTACGAGAAGGTCTGCATCGGCACGACGACCAGCGCGAGGATGGTGCGCTTCACCGAGCCGCTCGGACAGCAGTACGGCGTCCGGGCGATCTGCGGCAAGGGGGGCTTCCCCGATGAGGCGATCGAACCGATGCGCCGGCTCGGAATGGTCTACTTCGCGATCGTGGGCGGCGCGGCCGCGCTCGAGACGACCCAGATCGAGGAGATCGAAGAGGTGCTCTGGGAGGAGCTGATGCCCGAGTGCCTCTGGAAGTTCCGCGTCAAGGACTTCGGCCCGCTCACCGTCGGCATCGACGCCCACGGCAACTCGCTCTACCACGACGTTCAGGAAAGCGCGCAGGAGAAGCTGAAGGAGATCTTTGCCAGGCTTTGACCTCGCCCTCCCGCAGCGCTCCGCCGGGCTGACGCACGTGATCGACAAGGGCCTCGGGCCGCGCGGCTGGGAGGACGTCCTCGAGGTATCCGGCCACCTCATCGACGTCGTCAAGCTCGGTTGGGGGACCGCGTATGTCACGAAGAGCCTGGAGCTTAAGCTGGCCGTGCTGCAGGAGAAGCCGGTCGTGCTCGGCGGCACCTTCTTCGAGGTCGTCTTCCTCAAGGACAAGCTCGACGACTACAAACGCTGGCTGGGTTCGCTCGGGCTGACGCACGTCGAGATCTCCGACGGGACGGTCGACATTCCGCGCGAGCGCAAGCTCGAGCTGATCGCGGACTTCGCGCGCGACTTCACCGTCCTCTCGGAGGTCGGCTCCAAGGATTCGTCCGTCGAGCACACGGCAACGGAGTGGAAGCGCTGGTTGCAGGAGGAGCTCGACGCAGGCGCCTGGAAGGTGATCACGGAAGCCCGGGAGGGCGGCACAGCGGGCATCTTCGACGCGGGCGGGGGGATGAGAACCGAGCTCATCGGCGAGATCGCGGGCGCCGTGGGTACCGAGCACGTGATCTTCGAGGCGCCCAGCAAGGCCGCGCAAGCCTGGTTCGTGAAGGAGTTCGGGCCGGAGGTCAACCTCGGCAATATCCCGCCCGAGGAAGTGATCCCGCTCGAGACGCTGCGGCTCGGCCTCCGCGGCGACACGCTGCAGCAGTTGCTCCTCGCGTGAACTGGGACGAGGTGCGGGCGCGGCGGGTGGCGCGGAGCCACCTGGCCGAGCGGGCACCGGCCGAGCGTCTCGTCGACGTCGTCCGCGACGTGTGCGGCATCCATGCGCAAGTGACGGGCTCCGCAGAGCTTCAGCTCGCCGCTCGTGTCGATGGGATCACGCAGCGCGATGTGCGCGACGCTCTCTGGGAGCGGCGCGATCTGGCGAAGACGTGGACGCTGCGCGGCACGTTGCACCTGCACCCGGCGGACGAGCTTCGCCTCTGGACCGCCGCTCGGCTCGCCGTCCTCGGTGAGGCCGATCACCTGGCCGACGGGCTCGAGGGCGTCGGGGACGTCGTCTCGGCGATCGGCGATGCCCTGCGCGGGAGCCGGCTGACGCGTGAGGAGCTCGCGGACGCCGTCGCCGCGCGCGTGGGCCCGAAGCCGCGCGAGAAACTCGCATCGGGCTGGGGCTACTACCTGGGCGACGCGGCGGCCGCCGGCGTACTCTGCTTCGGTCCTCCGCAGGGCGCGAAGGTGACCTTCGTCCACCCGGAGGACTGGCTGGGTAAGCAGCAGCCGTGGGAGCCGCCGGAGGCGTTGCGCGAGGTGGCGCGCCGGTACGCAGATGCCTATGGACCGGTCACGCACCGGGAGTTCCGACCGTGGTTCAGCTCGCGGAGCCTCTCCCGCGACGGCGTGAAGCAGCTCTTCGCCGAGCTCGGTCTGTCGGAGGCGGAGCCGCCGGGACGTGCAGTCCCGAGCGTGCGCCTCGTGCCGGAGTACGACGTCTACGTGATGGGCTTCCGCGAGCGTGAGGAGCTCGTTCCGCCTGCGGTCCGCGAGCAGGTGGCAGCCCATGGCAAGGGCCGTTACGAAGGGCCGGCGGGAACCCCGTTCCTCCTGGTGAACGGCCTTTGCGCCGGTATCTGGAGTCGGAAGAAGAGCGCCGGAAGGATCGATCTCAGGGTCGAGCCCGCGCGAAAGCTCAGCCGCAACGAACGGGCGGGCGTCGAAGGCGAGGCTGAGCGCATCGGCCTCTTCCTCGGTCTCCAGCCACGGCTCTCGATTGTTTGAGGCTCAGCCCGGCGCCGCCTCCTCGAGCAGGTTCGGCCCGTGCTTGTCGTCGAAGCGGTCGAGCACGCCAGAGTCGAGCAGGCGGCGCTGCGACTCGCTCGCATCCTCGAGCGAGTCGAATTCGAGGAAGATGAAGACCTCGTTCGGGTCGGCCACGCTTCTGAAGACCCGCTTCACCGTTGCTTTCTCCCGCGCCTGGGGCTGATCCTGGTCGAACATCTGCCGCCAGCGGGCGTACTCGCCGACCTGGATGCGGGTGATGATGAATGCGGACATGAGCACCTCCTCGGTGTGATGCAACGTGGCTAGGACGATGACAACGCGCGCTCGAGGGCGGCGCGGTCGAAGGGACCGCCGTGCGTTGCGAGCACGTGCTCGACCGGTAGGTCGAGGAGCGGCCGCAGCCCCGCCGCGATCTCCTCGCGCGTCACGCCAGGGGGGATCCACCTCTCGTTGATCTCGAGGCCCTGTCCGAAGTCGACCAGCGTGTCGCCGGAGATGACCGCCCGCGCGCTCTCGAGCCAGAGCACCGTGTCGTTCGCCTTGTGGCCGGCGAATACCTCGGCGCCGAAGGGGAGCCGCTCGCCCGACGAGTACGGACGCGCCTCTCCTTTGTTCTCGCGGAGGAGCCAGACGACGTCGGGACTGCCGTCGCCCGCCTGCTCCGCGGTGATGCCGTACGTGTCCATGAGGAATTGCGCGCTGTCCGGCAACGGCGTGTAGACCGGCGCCCCGAGCCGCTCCACCAGGCTCTCCGCGTCCCGCTCGTGCCACGGAGCGGTGAGCACGATCGCCGTGTCCCGATCCTCGGCGAGCTCCACGATCTGGCCCGGGACGCCGAGCGGATCGAAGAGCAGAAGGCGCTCCCCGTCGTCGCTCGCATACGAGGACACGTTCTGGTCCCACGGCTCGGTGGCCCGCCACCCCGGGTGTGATGCCTGCCAGTGCCACAGTCCGAGACGGAGCTCTTGCACGCGGTGATGCTACTGCTCGGCGCTCCACACCACGTCGATCGGTCGGGCGAGGCCTGGGAGGGGCAGGATGCCGGCCTCGGCCTCCACCGCGGTGCGCAGCTGTCGCGACAAGCGACTCCAAGTTTCGATTCGGACGGTGTGCTGCGCCCGTCGCCACGTGCCGCGAATCTCGCCCCCGACGAGCAACGCGCCCGGCCACACGCGGGACGTCCACAGTTGCTGCCGCCGCGCCTGCTCCGGGACGAGCAGCTCCCGCTCTCGCCCGTCGAGGAGGAAGTAGGAATCGCCGCTCGGCAACAGGCGTGCGGCTGCCGGCGCCGCCGGCGCAGCTCGAACCTCGGGCTCGTCCTCCTCGAGCAGCCACTCGTCGCCGAGTGGCGTCTGGACAGGCAGCAGCGACGCGTCGAGCGAGGCGAACGCGGCGGCCCCTGCGCTCCGGGAGATCCCGGCCCAGCGTGCGAAGCCGTCGGACGTGGTCGGCCCAAAGACGCGGAGGTAGCGTCGAGCGAGCTCGCGGCGAGCCTCGACCGGAGCGATCTCCGGAGCAGCGACGGTCCAGATCGTCGGCGCCCGTGCGCCGTCCCAGCGGATCGCGATCGTGCCAGTCGTCGCCGCGTACCTGAACCTGTTCGCGTTGACGCCGAGCGCACGTCCGACGTCGCCGTCCTTCATGGTCACTCCATCCAGATGGGCGTGCAGCTCCGCAGCGATCCGCTCGGCCCGCGCGCGGCCCTTGGCGGTGTCGGGATGCCGTCCCAGCGAGAACAGCGCGAAGTCGCGCTCGGGGACGACGTAGGTGCTGTAGCGCGGCCCCCAGAGCTGGGCGAGCGACGGGTCCTCCCAGGACGACGGCAGAACTCCTTCGACTCGCGCGTGCAGCGAGAGCAGCGCCGCCCTCGGCATGCTGTCTTGCAGGCCGGCCCACGCGGCCCGCCGCAGCGACTCCGAGCCCGCCGGCATGCGTGCGTCGAGCGCGCCCACCCGCCGTCGGTAGGCGAGAATTTGCCGCCGGGTGAGCTTCAGTCGCCTTTGCACTGACCTTCCGGCGACACTACAGAACGTCCGTTCAGCTGAAACCGAACGCCGCTGGGATGACCACCACGACCGCGGTCGCCCACAGAGCAAAGACGGGGAGGTACGCCGTCTGCCAGCGCTCGAGACGGTGGAGCCTGCTCCGTCGCGTGAGAAAGCGGATGGAGAGCCAGCCGGCGCCCGCGAGGTTCACGAGAAGAACGAGATTGAGTCCGAGCGCAGCCGTTCGATTCGGGCTGAAACCGACGTCGCCGATCCGCGCGATCATCACGCCGAGCACCATGAGGTCGAGCACCAGGGCGCCGGCGACCGCCACCAGCTGGATGCGGTCCATCCAGTTCGGCGACGTGGACGGGTCGCGCGCGGACATGCCGTACAGGACGAGCCCGACGACAACGAGCAGGAGGGCGTCGAACACGCCGAGGAGCTCGCGATCGAAGGCGTCGCCGATGCCCGTAACGGCATAGACGACGGCGGCGCCGGCCAGCATGACCGCGAACAGCGGCGTGAAGAGCATGGTCAGCACGGGCGCCATGTTCTCGACGACGCGCTGCTTCGACTCCACGAGCCACGCGGCGACGATGACCGCGCCCGCCGCGCCGGAGGGCAGCACCCACTCTGCGACCCGGTCGACGTCGACGCCCGTTGGGTCGAGGATCGCAGCCGTCAGGCCCATGAGCACGCCGCCACCCAGCGCGATCAGGACGTAATAGATGAACCATTCGCCCGTGAAACGGACGAAGTCCATGCGGCGCTCGTGCGAGCGGATCGTTCCGCCCATGTAGGGCAGAGCGACCGCGAACCAGAGCACGACGGGCAGATGGAGCCCAACGAGCATCTCCGTGGCCGAGTCCGTATCCCACGGGTAGAGGTTGACCACGAGCGCTCCGACCGCGAACGGCGCCGCGACGACAAGCCAGCGACGCACGTCGAGCCGCCGTTCGTGGGCGAAGTACGCGGCAAGAAAGGGCAACACGAGCAAGCTGGCGTTCCGCGCCAGCCAATCGGGCTCCTCGTCCGGGAACCCGGCGGCGAGGCGTGCGACCTGCACGACCACCGCGGCTGCGAGAGCGAGCAGGACGGGGGTCACCCAGCCGGTCACCGAGCGCACGCGTTCGTCCTGGCCTCCCACGACCAGCTGTTTCCACAGTCGCCCGCTGTGCTCGCGCGCGAACTCCCGGGACAGGCCGTCGACGTCCCCTAGCCGCTTGACCGCGATCAGGAACCCTTCGTCCGCGGTCAGCCCCGCGGAGCCCAGCTCGGCGATCTGATGGCGAAGATGATCCTCGAGCTCGTCGACGTCATGACCGTTGACGCCCGGAGCGTTCGCCACGTAGGCCCGCCATTCTGCGATCTGCGACTCGACGCTGTCCACCCTCACACCTCGCCCAGAGCCGTCAGCAGCGCGCCGGAGCCGGGCCACACCCCGTTCAGCGCCCGCGTGACCGCGAGCCATTGCCGCTGCTGCTCGGAGAGGGCGGCTCGCCCGTCGTCGGTGATCATGTAGTACTGGCGCCGGCGTCCGTCCAGCGGCGCTCGCCACTCCGTCGTCACGTACCCAAGCCGGCGCAGGCGGTGTAGGAGCGGGTAGAGCATCCCGTCGGTCCACTCGAGCTCGCCCCCGGAGAGCGCACGTACGCGCTTGAGGATGGCGTAGCCGTAGCTCTCGTCCTCCGCGAGGATCGCGAGGACGAGCGGAGTCGCCGAAGCCGCCACCAGATCCTTGTCTATACGCATAACGTCTCCACTACTCGCAGGTGCTATGCATAGAAGCACAATGTGCATAGAAGTGCAAGGTGTTGGAACGAATACGAAGGAGCTGCGCGATGGCAGAGAGGAAAGCGAAGGCGTCCGAGCGGTTCACGGACGAGGAACGGGCCGCCATGAAGGAGCGTGCCCGAGAGCTCAAGGCGGCGCGGCGCGGTCCACGCGCCGGCAAGGGGGACGGGGAGCAAGACGTGCTCGCGAAGATCGCAGCGATGCCGGAGTCGGACCGCGCCATCGCCGAGCGCCTGCATGCCATCGTCAAAGCCAGCGCGCCCGACCTTGTGCCGAGGACGTGGTACGGGATGCCCGCCTATGCAAGGGAGGGCAAGGTCGTCTGCTTCTTCCAAAGCGCGGACAAGTTCAAGACGCGGTACGCAACCCTGGGCTTCAGCGACGCCGCGAAGCTGGACGACGGGGCTATGTGGCCCACCTCCTTCGCACTGAAGAAGCTGACCGCCGCGACAGAGGCGAGAGTGAGTGCGCTCGTGAAGGACGCGGTGGGCTAACCCGATGCCGAGAGGATCATCCCGGCGCCGACGGTGTCGTTCGTTGCCTCGTCGATGAGGATGAACGCGCCCGTCGTGCGGTTCTCGGCGTAGGTGTCGACGGCCAGGGGCTCGGCGAGGCGCAGCCGCACGCGCGCGATGTCGTTCAGCTCGAGCTGCTCGGGCGCGGGCTCGTCTTCGAGCGTGTGGATGTCGACCACGGAAATGAGCTCGTCGACGATCGCCCGCACGGCGCGCGTCGTGTGCTTGACCGCGAGCTTCGCCCGCGGCTGGAGCGGCTTCTCCGCCATCCAGCAGACCGTCGCCTCGAGCTCGCGCGCAACCGTAGGCGCCTGCTCGGGATCGGCCAGCATGTCCCCGCGCGACACGTCGAGGTCGTCCGCCAGCCGGACGGTGACGGACATGCCCGGCACAGCCACGTCCAGCGGTTCGTCCGCAGTCTCGACGGAAGCCACCGAAGTCCGTCCGCCCGAAGGAAGGACGACCACGTCGTCGCCCGCCTGCCACACGCCGCCTGCGACCTGCCCGGCGTACCCGCGATAGTCGTGGTGCTCGTCGGAGATCGGCCGGATCACCCACTGGACGGGGAAACGGCGGTGATCGAGGTCGCGGTCGCCTGCGATCTCGACCATTTCCAGATGCTCCAGCAGTGTCGGCCCCTCGTACCAGGGCATCGCCGTCTCGCCCTCGGGCCCGCGCTCGACGACGTTGTCGCCGCGCAGCGCCGACATCGGAATCACGCTGACGTCGCGGAGGCCAAGTCGTGCGCTCGTCGCGCGGAGCTCCTGCTCGATCTCGCGGAAGCGCGACTCCGAAAAGCCCGCGAGGTCCATCTTGTTGACGGCGACCACGACGTGCGGGATCGCGAGGATCGCGGCGATGTAGGAGTGCCGGCGCGTTTGCTCGATCACGCCCTTCCGAGCGTCCACGAGAATGATGGCGACGTCAGCGGTCGAGGCGCCCGTGACCATGTTGCGGGTGTACTGGACGTGGCCCGGCGCGTCCGCGAGCTGGAAGCGCCGGCGCGGCGTCACGAACGAGCGGTAGGCAACGTCGATCGTGATCCCCTGCTCGCGCTCCGCGCGCAGGCCGTCGGTTAGAAGCGCGAGGTTGACGTACCCATCGCCGCGGCGCTTCGAGGTCTGCTCGATGTGCTCGAGCTGGTCGGAGAGGATCTGCTTCGTGTCGTAGAGGAGGCGTCCGATCAACGTCGACTTGCCGTCGTCGACCGAGCCCGCCGTCACCAGGCGGACGAGCTCCGTGGCCATGAGCTGCTCAGAAGTAACCGACACGCTTGCGGTCCTCCATCGCTGCTTCGCTGGCACGGTCGTCGGCGCGGGTCTCGCCGCGCTCGGTGATGCGCGTGGCCGCGATCTCGGCGACGACGTCCTCGAGCGAGCGCGCCTCCGAAGCGACCGCGCCCGTGCAGCTCATGTCGCCGACGGTCCGGAAGCGGACCGACGCGGTGAACGGCTCCTCGCCTTCCATCCGCTCGAGGAACTCGCTGGCCGCATACAGCATCCCGTCGCGCCGAAAGACCTCGCGTTCGTGCGCGAAGTAGATGGGCGGCAGGCCTAGATCCTCGCGAGCGATGTACTGCCACACGTCGAGCTCGGTCCAGTTCGAGATCGGGAAGACTCGCACGTGCTCGCCGCGCCGAACGCGCGCGTTGTAGAGGTTCCACAGCTCGGGCCGCTGCGCGCGTGGATTCCACTGGCCGAAGTCGTCGCGGAAGCTGAAGATCCGCTCCTTCGCGCGAGCCCGCTCTTCGTCGCGGCGGGCCCCGCCGATCGCGGCGTCGAAGCCGTGCTCCTCGATCGCGTCGAGGAGCGTCACGGTCTGGAGCTGGTTGCGGGACGCCCGCGGGCCGGTCTCTTCGACCACGCGGCCCCGGTCGATCGACTCTTGCACGGAGGCGACGAGCAGGGTCTCACCGAGCTCGGCGACCCGGCGGTCGCGGTACTCGATCACCTCCGGGAAATTGTGGCCGGTGTCGACGTGCATGACCGGGAAGGGGAACTTGCCCGGGCGGAAGGCCTTCTCGGCCAGCCGTAGGAGCACGATCGAGTCCTTCCCGCCCGAGAAGAGGAGCACGGGACGCTCGAGCTCGGCTGCGAGCTCGCGCATGATGTGGATCGCCTCCGCCTCGAGCACGTCGAGGTGGGAGAGGTGAACAGCTGCCCGAATCACTCGTGCAACCCGCACTCGGTTCGGTCGCTGCTGGCCCACCGGCCCTCGCGCCCCGCGCCCGGGAGGGTCGAGTGCGTGTCCCCGATTGAGGCGTAGCCGCGGTCGTGCAGGGCGTTGTACGGCAGGCCGCGCTCGCGGATGTAGCTCCAGCAATCCGCGTCGCTCCAGTCTGCGAGCGGGTTCGCCTTCCAGAGCTCGTGCGCGCCATCCCACCCGAGCCTCGGAGCGTCGGCGCGGGTCGGCGACTGGTCGCGGCGGATGCCGGTGATCCAGCAGTCGAGGTCGGCAAGCGCCCGGACGAGCGGCTCGACCTTCGCGAGCGCGAGATAGAGATCGGGCTTGCGCTCCCAGAGCTTGTCGCCATGCGACGCCGTGAGCTCGTCGCTGCTCGGCCCCTCGAAGAGCTCGAGCTTCGTGTCGTACCGCTGCTCGACCTCACGCCAGAGCTCGTACGTCTCCGGGAAGAGGTAGTGCGTGTCGATCGCGAAGACACGCGCCTTCGGCGCGACGCCGAAGAGCATGTCGAGCAGGACGCTCTCCTCCTTCTGGAAGGAGCACGCGAGCGCGACGCGGTCGCCGAAACGCGACGCCAGGTCGGCCACGAGCTCCTGCGCGGAGAGCTGTTCGGAGCGCTTCGCCAGGGCTGAGATGTCGCTGTGAGCCGTCTGTTGCACGTCGCGAGCTTACCAGGGTTCATAACACGGGCTAATCGACAGTATTAGTAGAGATTGTGTACCGTGAGCGCGTGGACTGGAAGCTCTCGATCGCAGGGCTCTTCATCGGCGTGCTCGTGGGCATGACCGGCATGGGCGGCGGCTCCCTGATGACGCCGATGCTCGTCTTCCTCTTCGGGTTCAAGCCGACCGTCGCGATCGGCACCGACATCCTCCACGGCGCCATCTTCAAGAGCTTCGGTGCGGTGCGGCACCGCCAGCTCGGGACCGTCCACGCGCGCCTGACGCTCTGGATGCTGCTCGGTTCGGCGCCCTTCTCGCTCGTCGGAGTCGCGCTTTCGACCTGGCTCAAGCACCGCTACGGCGACGGCTTCGAGGACACAGCGGCCGTCATCCTCGGCATCGCCCTGATCGCCGGTGGACTCGGCTTCGCGGCCAAGACCTTCCTGACCGGGCGTGAGAAGAGCGACGCGGCCTTCGCCCTGCAGGCCTCCGACCGGCGCATCGCGTTCTTCCTGGGCGTCGCCGGCGGCTTCGTCGTCGGCCTGACGTCGGTCGGGAGCGGCACGTTCTTCGGCCTCGTGATGCTGCTCGTCTTCCCGCTCACCGCATCGAAGGTCGTCGGCACGGACATCTTTCACGCGGCCGCTCTGCTCTGGGTGGCTGGAGCCGGCCACCTCGTCGCCGGAAACGTGGACCTCCACGCCACCGCCTGGTTGCTCGTCGGGTCCATTCCGGGCGTCCTGCTCGGGAGCCAGGTCTCGATCAACCTGCCCGAGCTGACTCTGCGGCTCGGGCTGGCCACGACGTTGATGCTCGCCGGGCTCAAGTTGGCGGAGGTTCCGGGCGCGGAGATCCTGATCCTGGTCGTCCTCTCCGCCGCCGCGCTCGCCCTGATCGTCGCGGGCGTCCGGAAGCTGCTGCGGAGGAGGGTCAGAAGCTCCGGGAAGCCGGTGCCGGCTGCGGCGGCAGCGGGCAGGTCACGAAGCGCCGGCCGGTGAGCCGGTAGCCGAGCTTGTAGGCCTCGCAACCCGTGCAGAAACCGGTCGCCGCGGCGAGCAGGGCGAGCGCCGAGACAATCGCGCCGAGCACCACGCCGGCCACGGCCCACCCGGCCGCAAACGAGATGCCCGCAGCGGTCAGGAAGACGACGCCGACGAGATTGGCGAACCGTGGCGGCCGGGCATCCTCGAGCGGGCCTTCGCCGAACCGCGGCTGGACGAGCTCGAAGTAGGCGAGGCAGGGAAGGCAGTACCGCCGCCCGAGCGTCAGCCCGGCCGCGAGCTGCGCCGCGAGGATGCCGAGCAGCCACCAGGGGCCGACCGTGACCGCGATGAGCGCCACGATCCCGACGACCGCCTGGTTGAAGCGCGGCGCGCGTGCGTCGATGACGGAGGTGTCGCGGTACGGGTGGGCCGCTCGCTCCATCGCGGGGAGGCGCTGCTAGACGCTGGCGGCGAGCTTGCGCTTGACGCTGGCGGACCGTTCCTTCAGCGCTTCTGCGCGCTTGTGCGCCTCAACGGTCTCGTGGCGTAGCTGGTCGGCGGTCTCATCGGTCAGCCTCGCCTCCCGGGTCAGCTCGGCCAGTTTCGCCCTTATGTCCATCAGTGTCATCAGGCTGCCTCTCTTCCCGCACTATAGGTGGACCAACCGGCGCTCCGCCAGCGGGCGTCGTCGTGGTGGTCACGCCCTGCAGTAGCAGCACCGCGGTGTCTCGCTGCTCCTGCAAGCGCCTGTTCGTCTCGTTGGCGAGGTCGAGCTTCGCGTTGACGTCTGCCAGCTCGCGCTCGTAGTCCTCCAGCGTGCGGGTCGCCCGCGCCGCGTCGTCCGTCGTCACGCCCGTCGTGCCGAACCCCTTCGCCCACCGGGCCGCCGCGGCGAGCGCGGGCACGCTGATGACGATGTAGAGGCTCAGCGCGACGAGGGCGAGCTGGAGCAGCCCCAGCACGTACCGGTCCGAGAGGAGGTACTGCCAGACGCTCGGATCCTCGAACGTCCGACCCTCCGCGGGGCTCGCGTCGAACGGCCAGCGCCCGTCGACGGCGAGGTAGGCGACGATCGCGGCGGTGACGCCGGCGAGCCCACGTTGGATCCATCCCACACCGGAGAGGTTAGGCGTCGCTGCGGCCAGACTAGAATTCGGGCGCTGTGGCCCGAATCGCCTCGACCGTGCTCGTGGTGGCGCTGCTGGCGGCCACCGCTACGGCCTTTGCCTTGACGCAGGGGCTCAAGAACCAGCCGGCCGCGATCTTCGGAACCGACGTCGACGAGGTGTTCTCGCCGATCTGCGACTGCGACTCCCGCAGCGCCTCGATCGCGTTCAAGCTCAGGCGGCCCGATCGGCTCGACGTGGCCATCGTCGACGGCTCAGAGCGCGTGGTCAGGACGGTCGTGCGGGGCCGGGAGTACGCGAAAGGGCCTGTCGAGATCCACTGGGACGGACGGGACGACCTGGGGGCCGTGCTCGCCGAGGGCGACTACAAGCCCCGCATCCACCTCCGGGGCGACCGGACCACCTACACGCTGCCGAACCCGATCACGATCGACGTCACCGCGCCCCGGCTCGAGCGCGTCTCCATGCGGCCCCTGGTGATCTCGCCGGACGGTGACCGGCGTGGGGACTACGCCACCTTCCGGTATACGTTGACCGAGCCCGGCCGCGGCATGCTCTTCGTCGACGGCCAGCGTCGCGGCCTGACGCGGTTTCCGAGGCCGCAGGACTCGATCCAGTGGAGCGGCAGGGTCAAAGGAACCGTGCTCGCGCCCGGTGTGCACACGGTGCGGCTGGCCGCGTTCGACCCGGCCGGGAACGTCTCGGAGCAGACGAGTCCGCGTCGACTCGTAATTCGCTACGTGGCGCTCGGCCGCAACCGGATCAACGTCACCGGCGGAGCCCGCTTCGCGCTGCGGGTCTCCTCCGACGCGCGTCGCGTCCGCTGGTCGCTGGGTCGCCGCGGCGGGCTGGCGCGCCCGGGCACGCTGCGGCTGCGCGCGCCGCTCCAGAAGGGCCGCTTCACCCTCACCGTCTCGGCGAACGGGCACGCCACCCGAGCCGCAGTGTTCGTGGTGGAGCCCGCGCGCTGAGCGAACTGGCCCGCCTTGCCGGCCCGCTCGGGTGTGCGGGCCTTGCGCTGCTGCTCGTGGCGACGAGACGGGAGCTTCGGCTCGCGGGGCTCGTCGCCTGGGCCGTCGGCATGGCCGGCCTGTGCGTCTACCTCGCTCCCGAAGGGCGCGCGGAGCAGCTCGTCGGTGCTGTGCTCGTGGGCGCCGTGCTCGCGACCGCCGGGGGAGCCCTGCTCCTGCGCCAGCCGTGGCTGCTCGCGTTCGCAACACTGGCGTGCATCCCGATCCGGATTCCCGTCGACGTGGGGACCGAGGACGCCAACCTGCTCCTGCCTCTCTACGCGGTTCTCGCCTCGCTGGCCGTTGCGCTCGTGTGGCTGCTACTCCGGGGCGACGACCGGAGCCGGGAGCTCGGCCCGATTGCCGTTCCACTTGCCGCGCTTGTCGCCTGGACCGGCCTCGCGCTCCTCTGGACGGACGACCTCCGCCAGGGCGCGGTGTTCCTCGCGGCGTTCGTGCTGCCCTTCGGGTTGCTCGCGATTGGGTTCGCGCGCCTGCCCTGGAGCCGCCGCGCGCTGCTCGGCCTCTATGGGGCGCTCGCAGCGACCGCGATGGCCTACGCAGGCGTTGGGCTCTACCAATGGGGCACGCGTGAGGTCTTCTGGAATCCCAAGCTGCAGGTGGACAACGCCTACGCCCCCTTCTTCCGCGTCAACTCGGTCTTCTGGGATCCGTCGATCTACGGGCGCTACCTGGTCGTGGCCATCCTGGCCACGCTCGCACTCGTCCTGCTGGGACTGCGGGAGCGGCTGCTCGCCGCTGCAACCGTGGCGATCGCCCTGATGTGGGCAGGACTGCTCTTCTCGTTCTCGCAGTCGAGCTTCGCGGCGTTGATCGTGGGTACCCTCGCGGCCTCGACGTTCGCCTGGCGCTGGCGCGCGGCAGCAGCTCTCTCGCTCGCCGCGGTGGTGATCGTTGCCATCGCGCTCGCGACGCCGCAGGTGCGGACACGGCTCCTGCACGAATCGCGGGCAGGGCTGAACGCCGCCACCAGCGGGCGCGCCGGGCTGGTCTCCAACGGATTGAAGATCGCCGCCGACCACCCCGTGATCGGCGTCGGCACGGGTGGCTTCAAGCGGGCCTACGCCGATCGCACGGGCCTGCACGGGCGCGATCCCAAGAAGGCGGCCTCACACTCGACGCCGGTCACGGTCGCGGCCGAGACCGGGGTGCCGGGGCTCGCCCTCCTCCTCTGGCTCGGCTTTGCAGCACTGCTGACCGCCTTCCGCTCTCGCGGCAGATCCGCAGCAGGCGGCGCTGCACTCGCGTCGGGCCTTACGCTTGGCGCCATTGCCGTGCACAGCCTCTTTTACAACGCGCTGTTCGAAGACCCAACGACCTGGGGGCTGTTCGGCCTCATCGCGCTGGCCGCCGCTCGTGCCCCGGACGAGGCCCTGACGTGATCGAGACCTGGAAGCGCGTGCTCGTGCTGGCCCCGCACACCGACGACGGTGAGTTCGGTTGCGGGGGGACGATGTCGAGGCTGGTGGAGGCCGGCGTGGAAGTGCACTATCACGCTTTCTCGATCGCGACCCGATCGCTGCCGCCCGGCTTCGCGCCGGACACGCTCGCGCGCGAGGTCCGCGAGGCCACCGGGGAGCTGGGGATTCCAGAATCGAATCTCGCCGTGCACGACTTCGACGTCCGCACCTTCCCCGAGCGGCGGCAGGACATCCTCGAGCTGCTCGTCGAGCTGTGGGAGGAGCTGCACCCTGATGCCGTCTTCCAGCCGTCCCACCATGACGTGCACCAGGATCACCAGACGATCGCGCAGGAGGGCCTGCGCGCGTTCAAGCGGACGACCGTGCTCGGCTACGAGATCCCCTGGAACAACTTCGACTTCGCCTACGGGGCCTACATCGCGCTCGAGCGGCGGCACCTGGAGAAGAAGGTCGCGGCCCTCGCGAAGTACGCCTCGCAGCAGCACCGGCGCTACGCGAACCCGGAGTACGTCTGGAACCTCGCTCGCGTGCACGGAATCAACGTCAACCGCGAGTACGCGGAGTGCTTCCAGGTCTACAGGATCGTCGCGTAGGGGGGGCGGGCAGGCGTTCTTGCGGCGCAGGTGGAGTCTCAGCTGCGACACCTCGCGGTGGGCTGACTACTCGGCGGTCGGTGTCTGCGGCAGGGCTCGGTACGTGACGTAGACCAGCGAGGTCTTCGCTTCATGCTCGACCTCAGGCCTTCGTCGTGCGCGCAGCCAGCGGACCAGGAACTCGGAGAGCTCGTTGACCTCCTCCTGCGTCGCGTAGACCATCCAGCCGCCGATGAACGCAGTCTCGCGCCACGAGTCGCTGTGCTGCCCGTCGCTCCGAGCGTGGAGGTAGCGGCGGATCGCATCCTCGTCGCGGTTCAGCATGGTGCTCTCGAGCTGCGCCACAGCCGCGTCGTATTCCGGGTCCTCCGCAGGCGCAGACGAGATCAGGCCGACGGTCTTGGGCTCGCGCTTCCACCATCGCTCCCGTCCTCGACGCCGCTCGAGGTCCTCGACGATCAGCCCGGCGGCCGCGAGCGCCCGCAGGTGATAGCTGGTCGCGCCGCTCGACTCGCCGAGCTCCCGCGCCAGCATCGATGCGGTCGCTGCGCCGTCGCTGAGCGATTCCAGCATGCGCAGCCGCAGCGGGTGCGCGAGCGCGCGCACTTCGCGGGCGCCGAGTGACCGGGAGGGCAGAAGCGAGGGCTTCATGTGCGGGACCATAAGGCCGGGAGCCTACGAACGGGTCTCTGTCGTCCGAGAGTTCGATAGGATTTAGCCATGCCTAAATTTACCCGCCGTCGTCTACTCGCGGGCGCCGCGCCTCTCGTCGCCGCTCCCGTGCTCGGCAAGCTGGCTTTCGACAGCGATGCGGAAGCCGCCGAGCGCTCGCTGCAGGGTCATGTGCATGGCCACCACTCAGTGGGGCATGCCGCCATGGTCGGCGGCGGGGCGCCCGCCGTCGGCGGAGCCCACGACCTCGACGACCTCCTCTATCCGCCGCCGGCCTTGCCGTACCAGCCGGGCCGGGTGCGCGACTACGTAATGCGCGCGACGGAGAGGGACATCGAGATCGCCCCCGGCGTCATCTTCCCGGCGTGGACGTACAACGGCACCGTCCCGGGTCCGATCATTCGCGCGACGGAGGACGACATCCTGCGCGTCCATTTTCTCAATGCGGCGTCGCATCCGCACTCGATCCACTTTCACGGGATTCACCCGTCGAACATGGACGGGGTCTTCGAGGTGGTCAACTCGGGCGAGGAGTTCGTCTACGAGTTCCCGGCCAAGCCTGCGGGGCTGCACCTCTATCACTGCCACACGACGCCGTTGAAGAAGCACATCCACAAGGGGCTCTACGGCGCGTTCATCATCGATCCGAAGGAGCCGCGGCCGCCCGCCAGGGAGCTCGTGCTGGTGATGAACGGCTACGACACGGACGGGGACGGCGCGAACAATTTCTACACCGTCAACGGGCGAACCTTCTACCACGCGAAGTACCCGCTCACCGTGAAGCGGTCCGAGACGGTGCGCGTCTACCTCGTCAACCTGACCGAGTTCGATCTGATCAACTCGTTCCACCTGCACGGAGAGTTCTTCCGCTACCAGCCGACCGGGACCGGCGATCACTGGGAGTACACGGACACGGTGATGCAGTGCCAGGGCCAGCGCGGCGTGCTGGAGATCGACTTCACGAACACGGGCAGGTTCATGTTCCACGCCCACCAGTCCGAGTTCACCGACTTGGGGTGGATGGGCTTCTTCGACGTGGTGGAGTGATGGAGGCCGGCGCGGCAGGACGCGGTGACCTCTCCTGGCGGCTGTGGGCGCTCGTGCCGGTCATCCTGCTCGCGCTCGCAGTCGGCGGGTACGTGGCATCCGGTTCGTCGCTCGTCGGCCTGATCGGAAAGAACCCGCCCGCACCCGACGTGTTCGACATCCGGCGGGTCGAGTTCAAGCCCGCCCAGATCCGCATCAACGTCACGAACCCGCAGCAGGATGACCTCACGATCGCCTCGGTCACCGTCGACGACGCGATCGTCCCGTACGAGCTCGACGGCCCGAGCACGCTGGGCCGCCTGCGCTCGAGCACGATCGTGGTCCCGTACCGGTGGGTCTCGGGCGACCCGATCAGCGTCGGCGTGACGAGCTCGTCCGGGATCGAGACCGTCGAGGCGATACCGGCTGCGGTCGAGACGCCGGGCGTCACCGGCGCCGGCTTCCTCGGCTACGGGATCATCGGCCTCCTCGTCGGCGTGCTCCCCGTCGCGCTCGGCCTCCTCTGGCTCCCCTCCCTGCGGCGCGTCAAGCAGCAGTGGCTGACGGCGTTCATGGCGCTCACCGGCGGGCTGCTCACCTTCCTCGGCGTCGAGGCGCTCTTCGAAGCCTTCCAGCTGCAGGCGGTCGTTCCGGGGCCGTTGGGGGGCCCGGGGCTGGTGCTGCTCGGGGTCGCCGGCAGCTTTCTGACGATGACGTTCATCTCGGGCCGCTTCTCCGGGAAGGCGGGCGGTGCGCTCGGCGGGGTCGCGCTCGCGACGCTCGTGGCGATCGGGATCGGCCTGCACAACTTCGGCGAAGGGCTTGCGATCGGCACCTCGTTCGCGGTGGGGCAGCTGACGCTCGGCTCCTTTCTGATCATCGGCTTCATGGTCCACAACGTCACCGAGGGGCTCGGGATCGCTGCTCCCGCCGCGGACGAGGGTGCAGCCCTCGCGTGGCCGCGCCTGGTCGCCTTGACGCTGGTCGCGGGAGGGCCGGCGATCCTGGGCGCGTGGCTCGGCGGCTTCGCCGCGAACGACGTCCTCGCCGCGCTCTTCTTCGGTGCCGCTGCGGGAGCGGCGTTCGAGGTGGTCGCAGAGGTCGTGCGCTACGTCGCGCGGCGCGGCGCGGACGGACTCCGCTCGGGCTACGCGATCGGCGGGTTCCTCGGCGGGATCGCGATCATGTACGTGACTGGCCTGCTCGCCGGCTGAGCGTGCGACGCTCCTCCGGGAGGTAGAAGCCGAGCACGAGGAGGACGAGCGGATACGCGGCCACGAGCGCGATGGCGGCGGCGAGCGGGACGTCGAGCAGCTTGCCGGCAACGGTAAGCGCCACCGCCGCGCCGGCCGCAGTGACGACCCGGCGCCACTGGTACGGCGTCGGAAAGACCCGCTGCGCGTACCACGACATGGCGAGGAACATGACGGTGTACGCCGTCGCCGCGGCAATGGCCGAGCCCATCATCCCGTGGTCCGGGACGAGCAGGAGGTTGAGCGCGACGCTCACGAGCGCGGCGGCGCCGGTGATCACCCAGTTGAACTGCGTCCGCTTCGCCCGGCCGACGCCGATGGCCATCACGATGTACGCGGCATAGGCAACACCGCCGAACGCGAGCAGCGCGACGACGCGGCCGCCTTCGTAGTAGGGACGCGTCGCGAGCACGCGCACGAGCCACGGCGAGAGCACTCCGAGGGCGAGCGCGAGCCACGAAGCCAGCGCCACGAGGTACGTCAGCACGTACGCATACGTCCGCTTCGCCTCCTGCTCGTCGTCGATCGAGTAGGCGAACGCGGGCCATGCAGTCCGAAACGCCGTGATCAGGAGCACCATCGCCGAGGCGAGCCGGACGCCGATTTCGTAGCGGCCGACCTCGGCGATCCCTGCGAAATGGTTGAGGAAGAAGCGATCGCCGAGATTCATGGCGATCAGCGCCAGCGATGCCGGTACGAGCGGAACGCCGAAACGATTCATCTCCCGCAGCAGCTCGCGGGAGAAGGAGCGGCCGAGCTGCGCGCGCCGGTAGCCGAGCAACACCAGATAGACGGTCAGCGTCCCCGTGAAGTTGCCGACGATCAGACCGCGTGCGCCCTGGTCGTACACCACGATCAGGAGCACGGTGGCGAGGACGGTGACCGCGATGTTCGCGAGGCTGGCGAGCACGAACAGGCCGGAGCGCTCCTCGACCCTGAAGACCGCCGTCAGTTGTTCGAAGTTCATCTGGGCCCAGATCCCGACGAACGCGGCCCGGACGAGCCAGGGATCCTGGAGGCCGAGAGCGTCGGCGACCGGTCCGGCCAGGAAGGCGCCTGCCGCAAGCCCGATCGTCGCGCTCGCCATCGTGAACCAGAAGGACGTGCGGAGGACGAGCAGCCGCTGCTCGTCATCCTCGGCGTCGAACCAGAAGCGGAAGAAGGCGCTCGAGATCCCGGCGCGCAGGATGGTCACGAGCACCGCCGCGAGCGCGACGAGCACGCCGACGGCGCCGAAGGCCCCCGGCTCGAGGTAGCGCGTGTAGATCGGCAGCAGAAAGACCGCGATCACGCGCGAGACGATTCCGCCCAGCCCGTAGACGGCCGCGTGCTTCCCGAGCCGGCGCATCTGCAGGGCGAGGGTCATCTAGAGACGAGCGTAGAGATGCAGCAGGCGGTCGGTGACCGTCTCGAGGTCGTGCACGCGCTCGACGTATCCGCGTGACGCGGCGCCGAGCTCCCGCCGGCGGGCTGTGTCTGCGACGAGCGGGCGGAGGGCCTCTCGCAGCGTTTCGGCGGTGGCCGAGACGATCGGAACGCGCGTGTCGAACGCGCCCTCGGTCCGGCGAACCGCTGCTTCGTGGAGGAAGGTGACGACCGGCTTGCCGAGGGCCATCGCCTCGATCGCGAAGAGCCCATACCAACCGGCGTTCAGCTGGTCGACCACGATGTCCGCCGCCCGGTAGCGTTCGAATGCCTCGTCGTGGTGGAGGCCCTCCACCAGCTCGAGGTCGGCGTCGAGCCCGTCCACCGCGGCGACCACGTGCTCCGTGCCCTTGCGGCGGCGGGACGAGGGTGCGTGGACGATCAGCGGCCGCGCCCGGTCGGACGGCGGTGACGGCTGGATCCGCGCCAGGTCGATGCCGGGCGGGATCACCTCCGCCTCCGGCACCCAGCGGATCGCGTCGTAGCTCCCGACCACCTGCGCGCCCGCCTTCCGGCCGTAGGCGAGTTGCGCCGGCGTCTTGCCGCGGATGTCCGAGCCGAGGTAGTGCATGACCGACTTCTTCCGGGCGGCCAGCAGGATCGGGAACTGGAGCGACTGCGGCACCAGTGTCAGGCCGAAGTGGAAGTGGAAGACGTCCGTGCTCGGAAGCAGGCGCGCTAACGCCGCCCACTGGCGAGCTTGGCGGCCTAGCAACGGAGTGCTGCCTGGGATGTCGAGCGACTCGTCCGCTTCGGGGTGGAGCTGGTAGCGCTCGAAGACGACGAGCCGCGCATCGACGCCCCGGCGGCGCAGGGCCTGCGTGTTCGTCCAGGGCACGCCGGCGGTGTTGACCGGGCAGAGGGTGACGCGGAGTGGCCGCTCAGCCACGCGCGTGGGCGCGGGAGTCGACGACCGCGCCGTCGAAGTCGACCTGATCGAAGTAGCGCAGGCTCGTCCGGCCGGGCTGCACGTGCGATCGCAGCGCTACGAGCTCGTCGTCGGAGATCTCCCCGAGCGCCCGTTTGACGCCCAGATAGGGCAGATTCAGGTCGTCCTGGTACACGATCGTGGAGATTCGCGGATTGATCTCGATCACGTGCTCACCGACGAGCTGGATGTTGAAGAACCACTCGATCGCGAGCGCCTCGACGAGCTTGTCCGCGGTCGCCATCAGCTCCTCGTCCGCGAGGGTGACGAAGTACATCGCGAGCCCGGCCCGCATCGCCTCGCGCGTCTTCGGGTGGCCGAGGAGGACGCTTTTCCCGTCGGCGATCCCGTCGATCGTTCGCTCACCGCCCGTCGCGAGCTCCATCACCAGCAGGTCCGGCCCGCCCTCGGGCGGCAACAGCTCGACCGCCTCCTCGAGCCGCATCGCCACGGAGCCCGGGCGCTCGTTGAGGAGCTGGTGCGCGCGGTCGACGGTCGGATCGAGGATGCGGAAGCCCCGCGAGCCGGAGGAGAAAACGGGCTTGAAGCAGACCGGACGGTCCGGATAGCCGAGCTCGTGCGCCGCCGCGGCGACCTCGGCAGCCCCGTTGACCCGGCGGAACTCCGGGCCTTTGACCCCGAGCCGCTGGAGCAACGCGTACGTCTCCGCCTTGTCGTTGGAACGGTGGATCGTTCCGGGCGAAGAGACGAGCACCGGCACCGGAAAGCGGTCGCGGTGCGCCGCGAGGCCCTCGAGGTCGAACGACGATTGCGGCAGGACGACGTCGACGCCCTCCCGCTCGACCACGTCGAGCACCGCGTCGGCGAAGCCCGGGTCGGACCCTGCAGGGACGAGATGGAAGGCGTCGCAGAGGTGCCGGCCGACCGACCGCTCGCTCATGTCCGTACCGACGAGCCGCACGGCGCGCTCGCCGTTCGCCCGCAGTCCCTTGAGCAGCGCGGCCGTGCCGGGTGCGCCGGACGCGCTGACGAGGACGGTCACGTCCTTCACGAGAGGTCGATCCGGTCCGCCGCCAGCTGATCGAGCCGCCGCTCCTTCTCCTCCTCGAGCATCGCCCGCATCGTCTCGCCCATCCGCGTGCCGGGGTACACCCAGATCTCCGGGTGCGTCAGCAGCTGCAGCCAGGGAAAGGCGCCGGCGGAAAGCTCCTCGTGCGGGCAGCCCGAACGCCAGTGCTGATTCGAGTCGGAGCGGTACGTCTCGGGATCGAACCAGGGCTCCTCCATCACGTTGACCGCGCCCTCGAGCGGGGCTCGCATGTACTCCGGGTCGGGGTTGTGCCAGGCGACGACGGGCTCGAAGCGCTCGTCGAGATCGAGGCGCGGATAGACCGCGTGGAGACCCACACGGTGACCGAGCTCTCGCAGCCGGTCGAGCGCGCGCTCGCCCTCGAGGGACGAGAGGTTGTAGAAGACCGAGCCGGTCATCAGGAAGTAGGTCGCGGCGGCGCCGGCGTGAGCCTCGAGCTCGGCCATGCGGAGAGCCGCGTCGAGCGAGAGGTCGACGTCGTGCCGAAGGATCAGATCGCCCTGCTGCGGCTCGCCCTCGAAGAAGGCGAAGCGGTAACCGCCGGCCCGCGCTGCTTCCAGGAGCTCCCGGTAGTGGCCGAGGTCGAACGCGCAGCTCACTCGACGGTCACCTCGAGCAGGCGCGCCGCGTCCTCCGCGCGCTGGAGTGCCTCGACCGAGGTGTCGGCAGTTGCGATCACATAGCCGCGTCGATCCCCGTCCAGCCGCACGGGCCTGATCGTCTCGCCGACCTGCAGGTAGGTATCGGCCTGCACCACCCCCTCGGCCGCCAGCACTGGCTCCAGCGGTCCGACCGAGATCACCTTTCCCGGGCGTAGCGGCCCCGGCTGCGCGGTCAGGAAGCGGATCGCCAGCGGCTGCTTGAAGCGTGGCAGCACGAGGTCGTCCGGGATCGTCTCCCCCAGCGCCTGGCGCAGCGCCACCTCGACCAGGTCGACGCCGACGGCGTGGCGGACGAGGTCTGCCATCTGACCGCCCGGTATGCGCGCGGCGACCTCGACCACGCGCACGGAGCCGTCGTCGGAAACGATCAGCTGCGGAAACGCGATTCCGTCCCGCAGGCCGAGCGCGTGCACAGCGTGCACCGAGATGCGCTCCGCCTCTGCCAGCACGTCGGCGTAGATCGACGCGGGGTAGACGTGGATCCAGCCGACGCCGAAGCCGATCCCCGGCGGTCGCAGCCGGTCGGAGAGGGTGAGCGGGAACGCCGCTCCGCCTCGCGCGATCACGATCCCGTTCAGCTCCAGCCCGTCGTGGAAGCGCTCGACGATCGCCTCCCCGGTCGGAGACTCGGCGAGTGCGACGTGCAGGTGGGCATCGAGCTCGTCCTGAGACTCGACGTAGAAGATGCCGCGCTGCCCACCCGAGTCGGCCGGCTTCAACACCGCGGGTGCACCGACGGTCTCCAGCGCGGCTCGCGCGCTGAGCAGGTCGCGTGCTCCTGCAAAGCTGGGTTGCGGCACGCCGGCGTCCGCGAGTGTCCGCCGCATCGCGATCTTGTGGGTCATCAGGTACGCGGTGTCCACGCCGATGCCAGGCAGGCCGAGCGCCTCGGCGACGGCGGCGACGACGGGCACGGCTCGATCCGCCGAGACCGTCAGCACGCCGTCGACACCGTGGCGCCGGCCGACCTCGGTGACGGCCTCCACGTCCGTGAAGTCCACGGCCTCGCCCTCGTCCGCGACCGCGAGCCCCGGCGCCTCGGGGTTGCGATCGACCGCGACGACGCGGAGGCCGAGCTCCTGCGCACGCAGGATTGCGCGACGTTGATGCCGGCCGGCGCCGACGAAGAGGACCGTGCTCACGTCGCGCGCGATCGTATCGGCCAGACCTTCCTTTCCTAGAGGCCAGTGTCGAAGACCGGCGCGATTCGATCCCAGCGTCCGGCGACGCACGCGCTCGACCGGTCGAATCGCGACCGAACCTTGCGTCCGCGGAACTCGCCCTCGAGGAGCGCCACCTCGGGACTCGAGCCGGGGATCTCCTTGCACCGCGGGGGCGGCGGCAGCTTGGCGAACGGATCCGGAACGGCGGTGAGCGCGGCGCAAGCAGCCGCGGCGTCGGGGTGATCGCCGCCGATCGGCTCGCAGCGCAGCGTCCAGGTGATCGAGTCCCCGTTCGTACCCGTCGGCCAGAGCGTCAGCTTCAGGTCGATCTGCGCCTCGCCTCCTTGGTCACTGCCACTGCCCCCGCAGCCCGCCAGCGCAAGCGCCGCGAGTGCGGCGAGCGCGACTGCAGCGTGTTTCACGCCCCCGCGACGGTGGTGAAGCCGGGCAGGAGGAAGCCGATGCGCTTCGCACGCGCGATCTGACAGCCGTCGGTCGCGGAGAACAACGCCCACACCCGGGCGCCCTTCAACGTGCCCGTGACGAGCGCCTGCTGAGGCCCGCCGTACAGGTCGGTGCAAAACGTGTCCCTCTGGACTGGGCGGAACGGGCGCGTCATGCGAAGCAGCTCCGTGCAGGCTGCGGCGGACCTTGGGAGCGAGCCGTGCGCGGGGGCGCACTTCAGCGTGAACGTGCTGCCGTTGCCCTTGTCACGGCCCTCGGGCCAGACGGTGATCCGCAGGTCGGTCAGGGCCGCGTCCTCGGCCGGCGCCGCGGCTCCTACGCCGCATCCCACGACGGTGGCCACGAGGCACAGAGCGAGGGCAAGGCGCATGACGGGGCGAAGGGTAGCGCGCCGATACACTCGCCGCGTGCTCCAGGGCAAGCGAATTCTCATCACCGGCGGGGCCGGTTTCATCGGGACCACGCTTGCCCGCCGCCTGGTCGATGAGAACGAGGTCGTCGCTGCCGACAATCTCCACCGCGACGCCCTTTCGGGCACCCCGCTCGCGGATCATCCGAACTTCACCTTCCAGCAGGCGGACGTCCTCGACCTGGACGCGATGCAGGAGCTCGCTCGCGGGTCGACCCACATCGTCCACTGCGCCGCCATTGCCGGAGTGGACACGGTCCTCGAGAGCCCGGTGCGGACGATGCGCGTCAACGTCATCGGCACCTACAACATGCTCGAGGCCGCCATCGGCACCCTCGAGACCCTGGAGCGTTTCATCGACTTCTCGACGAGCGAGGTCTTCGGCACGCACGCCTTCCGGGTCGAAGAGGGGCAGGTGTCGACGATCGGCTCGGTCGGCGAGGCGCGGTGGACCTACGCGGTGTCCAAGCTCGCGGGGGAGCACATGGCGCATGCCTATCACGACGAGCTGAAGCTCCCGGCGGTGACGGTCCATCCCTTCAATGTCTTCGGCCCGGGTCAGATCGGCGGTGGGGCGATTCGCGCCTTCATCGAGGCGGCGCTCGCGGGACGCGATCTGACGATTCACGGCGACGGGTCTCAGATCCGCGCCTGGTGTTACGTGGACGACATGGTCGCAGGGTGCCTGGCGTGCCTCGAGGTGCCCGAGGCTGTCGGCCAGGCGTTCAACATCGGCAATCCCCGTGCGACGGTGACGATCTACGACCTGGCGCAGCGGATCAACCGGCTCGCGGGCGGGGTGGGCGAGATCGTCTTCCAGCCGCTGCACTACGCGGATGTCGAGCTCCGCATCCCCAATGTCGAAAAGGCGCGCGAGGTGCTGGGCTTCGAGGCGAAGGTCGACCTCGACGAGGGCCTCGAGAAGACGATCGCGTGGTATCGAGAGCAGGCGCTGAGCCCATCCGTCTAGCGTTCCCCGAGCTCGGTGACGCGGAGCTCGAGGCCGTCCGCGAAGTCCTCGAGTCCGGCGCGCTGACGATGGGTCCGAAGGTGGGCGAGCTGGAGGAGCTCATCGCTGCCGCGTGCGGCGTCGAGAACGCTGTGGCCGTCTCCAACGGCACCGCCGCCCTCCATCTCGGCGTGCTCGCCCTCGGAATCGGAGCCGGCGACGAAGTGATCGTGCCGGCCTACACCTTCCCCGCCACGGCCAACGTGGTCCGGCTCGCCGGGGCGACCCCGGTGCTCGTCGACGTCGATCCCCGCACGTTCAATCTCGACCTGGCGAAGGTCTACGAGGCCGTCACACCGAGGACGAAGGCTGTGCTCGGCGTGCATCTCTTCGGCCGTCCGCTCGACTGGGAGGCGCTGCAGAGCGCCGTGCCGCCGGAGGTGCTCCTGCTCGAGGATGCGGCGGGCGCGCTGGGAGCTCGCTGGCGAGGGATGCCCTGCGGCGGCCTGGGGGCGCTGGGCTGCCTCTCCTTTCACCCACGGAAGGTGGTGACGACCGGCGAAGGCGGCGCCGTGACAACGAGCGACGGCCAGCTCGCGGCATCCGTCCGCCGCCTCCGCAACCACGGCCTCGATCCCACAGCGGACATCGCGGAGCCCTCGACGAACTACCGGCTCGCGGACATCCTCTGCGCGATCGGGATTCCGCAGCTGCGGCGGCTCGACGAGCTGCTGGCCGACCGGGCTCGGATCGCGGCCGGCTACACCGAACGGCTGCAGGGCATGGTCGACGTGCCGGACGTCGACGAGGGCGACACGCACGGCTGGCAGGCCTACGTGATTCGGCTCGACCG
This sequence comes from Gaiellaceae bacterium, assembly GCA_035525905.1. Classification (GTDB taxonomy): domain Bacteria; phylum Actinomycetota; class Thermoleophilia; order Gaiellales; family Gaiellaceae; genus Gaiellasilicea. Next base: position 38,452 of record DATLDK010000156.1, read on the forward strand.
CCGGCGCGCTGCGATGGAGACCCTTCGCGCCGAAGGAATCGAGGTGCAGATCGGGACGTATGCGCTCCACCAGCTCTCGGCGTATCGCGACCAGGGCCCCTTCC
>DATLDK010000157.1:0-7154 GCA_035525905.1 Gaiellaceae bacterium
CGCTGCAGCACCCGCAGTCGAGTATCGCCGACTTCTACCGCGAGCTCGGCGAGCTCTTCGGCGTGCCGCTGCGGCCGCACAATCGCTGGGCCGGCTTTCGCGACCTGCGCGCCCGCTTCGTCGCCCACATCGAGGGTACGACGATGCGGCCGCTGCTGCTGATCGACGAGGCCCAGGAGATGAGCCACATTGTGCTCAGCGAGCTGCGTCTGCTCTCGAGCACGCGCTTCGACTCGCGGTCGATCGTCGCCGTCGTCCTCGTCGGCGACGAACGCCTGCCCGAGAAGCTGCGCCGCGACGAGCTCGTCCCGCTCGGCAGCCGTCTGCGCACCCGCCTCGTGCTCCAGCCATACACGCCCGCCGAGCTCGCCGAGTGCATCCATCACCGCATGCACGCCGCCGGCAACTCCGCGCTGATGACTCCGGGCCTCTGCCAGGCCCTTTGCGAGCACGCGCTCGGCAACCCGCGCGTCCTCCTCAACACCGCCAGCGAACTCCTCCACGTCGCCGCGCAGCAGGAGCGTACACAGCTCGATGAGAAGCTCTTCCTCGAGCTCTGTCATCGCCAGAACGAGGCCCCCAGGCGCGCGGCCGCGGCGGGGCGGAAGCGATGACGATCTTTGATCTCACCCGCGCCCACGCGCTGCGCCAGCAGCCCGCCGCCCAGCGCTGGCTGATCGAGGACCTGTGGGCCGACGAGGCCGTCGGGATCGTCGGCGGCGAACCGAAGTGCTGCAAGTCCTTCCTCGCGCTCGGCATGGCGGTCAGCGTCGCCGCGGGCGTCCCGTGCCTCGGCCGCTTCCCGGCGGCCCAGACGGGCCCCGTGCTGCTCTTCGCCGCCGAGGACGCGCTCCACGTCGTCCGCACCCGGCTGCACGGGATCTGTCTCTCGGCGCAGGTCGCTTTCGACAGCCTCGACGTCCACGTGATCACCGAGCCGGTGGTCCGCCTCGACGCCGCCGCCGATCGCGACCGTCTGCGCGAGTCCATCGAGCACGTGCGTCCGCGGCTCCTCATCCTCGACCCATTCGTCCGCCTGCACCGCATCGACGAGAACGCCGCCGCCGAGGTCGCGCCGCTGCTCGCATACCTGCGCGAGCTGCAGCGCAGCCTGCACTGCGCCGTCGCGCTCGTCCACCACGCACGCAAGGGCGGCCACGCCCGCGCTGGCCAGGCCCTCCGCGGCAGCTCCGAGCTGCACGCGTGGGGCGACAGCAACCTCTACCTGCGGCGTCAGGGCGAGCGCCTGCTCCTGAGCACCGAGCACCGCGCCGCCGCCTCGTCGGCGACCGGCCTCGACCTCGCGCTCTCCGAGCGCGGGGGCGGCCTCGCGTTACATGTCTGTCAGGACATGCCTGTATCGCCAGAGAAGCCCCCGCCCTCGCCGAGCGAACGGATCCTCGACGCCCTCGGCGGCGCCTCGGCCTTCGACGCTCGCCAGAATTGGGCCACCTGTGCTCGCCAAAACTAGGCCAGGCGTGAACGCCGCGATCGAGGTGGCGGTAGCAGGCGGGCATGGTCCGCAGGCGGCCGTGCCGGATATGCCGAAGATGGTTTGACCCCCACCCCCGGGTCGGAGAGCGCCAGCGGGTCTGCAGCGATCCGAGCTGCCAGCGCGAACGCCACCGGCGGTCGTGCGAGGAGTCGCGGCGGAAGAAGCCCGGGGGGCGCCGCGAGGAGCGGCTGCGGGGGCGGCTGAGGGGCGAGGCGGGCGAGCGAGCGGGGCCCGGGCGCGAGACGAAGTCGCGGACGGAGCCGGTAGCGAGCAGGCCGGGCGGAGGGGCCGGGCGGGCGTCGACGGCGGCGGAGATCGAGGGGGCGCGCGTGGCGCTGGGCGAACTACGTCTCGCCGGGCTGCGAGATGTAGTGCCGCTCGAAGTGTACGTGATCCTTGACGAAATCCTGAGACTCCTGGGCCGGCTGGGGCGAGACGTAGTGGTCGCGCAAAGCATGAAGATCCAAGGGGAATTCGGCGGACATGCGGGCGCCGGGCGGCGAGACGAGATCGCCAGCGGGCGTGGGCCTCCCTAGCTTCGGGCGGCCGGCGAACGGAGCCGGCGACGACGATGAGGCTGGAGCTCCACCAACTCGATCAGAAGTACGCGTCGCTGCGGGCGCGAGAGCCGGCGCGGGAGCAGCGGCTGCTGGTGTCGCTGGGAGAGCACGGGCAGCAGACGCCGGTGTGGGTGACGGCGACGGAGGAGGCGGGGCGCTGGGTGCTGATCGACGGCTACGCGCGGGTGCGGGCGCTGCGGGCCCTGGCACGCGACTGGGCGGACGCGCGGGTGATGGAGGTGCCGGAGGCGGAGGCGCTGCTGCGGAGCTTCGGCCTCGACAACACGCGGCCGAGGTCGGCGCTCGAGGAGGGGTGGATGCTGCGGTCGCTGCGGGACGAGCACGGCCTCAAACAGCAGGAGCTGGCGACGCGGCTCGATCGATCGGAGAGCTGGGTGAGTCGGCGGCTGGATCTCGTGCGGGTCTTGCCGGCGTCGGTGCAGGAGGCTGTCCAAAAGGGCAGGTTTTCGGCGAAGGCGGCCGAGCGGGTGCTGGTCCCCTTGGCCCGGGCCAAGCCCGCGCAGTGCGAGAAGCTGGTGAAGGGCCTGATGCCGCAGGGAGCGTCGGCGCGGGAGCTCCTGCGGATCTACGAGGCCTGGAAGCGGTCGACGCCGGAGCAGCGGGAGCGGATCGCCGGCGCACCGCGGCTCTTCTTGCAGGCCGAGGCGGCGACCCGCGAGGCCGAGCGAGCCGCGAAGGTCGAAGAGCCCGCGAAGGGCCTGGACGAGCTGGCACTGCTGCTCCGCGATCTGGCGACGATCGCCTCGGTGTGCGCGCGGCAGAGCGGCCGGCTGGCGATCACCAGACCTGTCCCGAAGGACTGGAAGGACGAGCGGCGGCTCTTCGGGGGGTGGACGCGGGCGCGTGCCGCCTTCGCGGCGCTCGCGGCCCACCTGGAGGACGTCGATCGTGGCGGCCAGGGCAGCGACGAGTGGGACGGCCCGCTCGAGGAGGAGAGGAGCCCATGCTCGAGCGCGCGATAAGGCAGGCGATCCTGACGCTGCACGAGAAGGGCAACAGTCAGCGTGCGATCGCAAAGTCGCTGGCGATCTCGCGGGACTCGGTGAAGAAGGTGCTGGAGAGCGGCGAGATCGACGTCCCGGCGTTGGACCGACCGGAGCTGCTCGAGGAGCACCTGCAGCGGGTCCGCGAGCTGCACGAGGGCTGCGCCCACAACCTCGTGCGGGTCCACGAGGAGCTCGTCGCCGAGGGCATCGAAATCTCGTACCAGGCGCTGACGGCCTTCTGTCGGCGACACGGGGTCGGCGAGTCGCCGAAGGTCGCGGCGGGCCGCTACGACTTCATGCCGGGCGAGGAGATGCAGCACGACACCTCGCCGCACAACATCCGGATCGGCGGGCGGATGGTGGCGAGGACGTGCGCGTCGCTGACGCTGTGCTTCTCGCGGATGCTCTACGCCCAGGTCTATCCGCGGTGGACGCGGCTGGAGGTCCGGCACTTCCTCAGCGAGGCGATCTGCGCGCTCGGGGGCGCGGGGTCGCGGTGCATGCTGGACAACGCCTCGGTGATCGTCGTCTTCGGGACCGGCAAGAACGCGGTGATGTCGGAGACGCTGGTCGCCCTGGCCGAGCGCTTCGGCTTTCGCTTCGCGGCCCACGAGCTCGGCGACGCCAACCGCTCGGCGCGGGTCGAGCGGCCCTTCCATTACATCGAGAACAACTTCTACCCCGGCCGGACCTTCGAGAGCGACGAGGACTGCAACCAGCAGCTGCGCGCGTGGTGCGAGCGCGTGAGCCGAAAGCCGAAGCGCGACCTGCCGGGGCTGCCGTGCGAGCTGTGGCTCTGCGAGAAGCCCGCCCTGCGCCCGCTGCCGCTGCACGTGCCGGAGGTCTACGACGTGCACCAGCGGACGGTCGACGCCGAGGGCTACGTCAACCTCCACACCAACCGCTACTCGGTGCCGGAGGCGCTGATCGATCACCACCTGGTGCTGCGCGAGAGCTTGCGGGCGATCACGATCTACGAGGGCCATCGCCTGATCTGCGAGCACCCGCGGGAGCTCCCGGGCGCCGGGGAACGAAAGACCCTCCGCGAGCACCGCGGCGGCGATCGCTGGCGGCGATCGAGGCAGCCGCACACCCCCTCGGCGGAGGAGCAGCGACTGCGGGCGCTGGATCCCGCCCTTGCGACCCTCTGCGACCTCCTCAAGACGCGGAGCCGCGGCGGCGCAAGGCGCGAGCTCTCCCGGCTCCACCGGGTCTATGTCGATTACCCGACCGACGCCGTCCTCGCGGCCGTGCGCCAGGCCGTGCGCTACGGCCTCTCGGATCTCGGTCGCCTCGAGACGATGGTCCTGCGGGCGATCGCCGGCGACTTCTTCCGGCTCCCGGTCCAGGACGATGACTTCTCTTCGACATGCACACCCAAGGACGAACACCAAGGAGAGGACGACGTGTATGACCAAAAGGACAGAAACGAAGACGCGCCAGATCCGGGCGCCGCAGCGCCCGGAGGCGCAGCCGAGCCCGGAGGCGCAGCCGAGCCCAAAGGGCCCGGAGGCGGAGGAGAGCCCGGAGACGCCGACTCCGCCGCCCGCGAGGGCCACACCGCCGCCGACGAGCTCGGCCACGCCGCCCATGAGCACGGTGACGGGCGCGGTCCCGGAGGCGGCGAGCGGGACCGCGGAGGCGACGACGACGACTTCGAGATCGTCCTCGAGGACGACGAGCGAGCCCGCGACCTCGAGCAGGGCGACGACGACGACGACGCCGAACGCGGATGACCTCGATCAACTCCTTCGAGGCCTGAAGCTCCCGAAGCTCCGGGCGATCCTCGGCCGCGAGCTCGCCCACGCCGAGGCCCAGTGCCCCAGCTACTCCGACTTCCTCGCCCGCCTGCTGCGCGAGGAGTACCAGAGCCAGCAGGATCGCTTCATGGAGTACCGGATCACCCGCGCTCGCCTGCCCGAGCGCTGGACCCTCGACACCTACCCGTGGGCCCTCCAGCCCGGCGTCCGTCGTGCGCAGCTCCTTCAGCTCGCCAGCCTCGACTTCATCGCCCGCGCCGAGAACCTCGTCCTCGTCGGCCCGACCGGCGTCGGCAAGACCGGCCTCGCCAGCGCGCTCCTCCTGCGTGCGCTGCAGGCCGGCTACCGCGGCCTCTTCGTCACGGCCCAGGAGCTCTTCGACGAGATGTACCAGAGCCTCGCCGACCGCTCGTCGCGGCGCCTCCTCGACCGCCTCTCGCGGATCGAGCTCTTGCTGATCGACGAGATGGGCTACCTCAACCTCCGCCCCGAACAGTCCAACATCTTCTTCAAGCTCATGGAGGAGCGCTACTGTCGGCGCGTCTCGACCATCGTGACCACCAACCTCGGCTACGACGCCTGGTACGAATTCCTCGGCAACAAGGAGATGGTCGCCGCCCTACTCGATCGCGTCCGCCACCGCTGCACGACGATCGACATCACCGGCCCCTCGCTCCGGCGAACCGGCGACGGCGGCTGAGCGACCCGCACAGCTCCCCGAACAAGGACCTGATCGCCCAGCGCGGTCAGGTCCTTGCTGCTTTGCGGGACCGTGTCCTCGGCGGGGGCGCCCGACCGAGCGCCGAACAGATCCGCGATCCAGTGGTGGCCTACTTCTGGCGAGCAGGAGTGGCCTACTTCTGGCGAGCGCTGAAGGCCTCGGCGGGCCTGACCCGCCGCGAGCTCAGGGATACCTGCCACATCCGCAACCGGACCCTCGGCGAGACCCTGACGACGCTCCAGGCCGCCGGTCGCGTGCGCGTCGAGGCCGGCCGCGTCCAGCTCACGCTCCTGTCACCCGATCCCGATTCCGTACCGGCGCACCCTTAACAATCGTCGGGAACCGGTATCGGGAACCCTCGCTACCCGTCCCCACATCCTGTGGCCCCCCAGATTCCCTCCCTATGTACCTCTACAGTCGTCGGGAACCGGAATCGGGAACTCTCTCAGGAGCACAAACGCCATCAGATATCGTGAACACAGGTCCCTCAATCAGCTCGCTCGCTCTCAGCGGAGCAGCAGCCAGCGCGTGTGCTTGAGGACCGGCGTGCCCTTGCGGGCCAGTGCGCGGGCCTCCTGGGCGCGGACCTTGTCGACGGCCTTGTTGACGTTGGCGGTGATGTGGAAGCGGTCGAGCACGTTGAGGGCCCAGGGGACCCGCCTCTTGATGACGCTCAGGAAGGGCTCCCACATGTCCGAGGCGATGAACTGCAGCCCGCCGGTGGGGCCTTTGCCGAACCACTTGCGTATTCCGGTCGACTTGAACGGTCGTTCCGCTCGGGATCTGAACGGTCGTTCCGGGCCACTTGAACGCGTCGGAGCGAAGCGACGGCTGGGTGCGGAGCTGAAGGCGGTCAGGGTGCAGTTGTGCGGCGGTCGGTGTGGTTGATCAGGTGCTCACGGTCTGACTGGAGTGGTTGCCCTTCTTGTCACGCTGGGAGGGGCCCTGGAGGGCGAGGACGTGGGCGTTGTGGACGAGGCGATCGCAGATCGCGTCGGCGAGGGTGGGCTCGACGAGGAGCTCGTGCCAGCGCTTGGTCGGGACCTGCGAGGTGATCACCGTCGAGGTTTGGTCGTACCTATCCTCGAGGATCTCGAGGAGGTCACGGAGCTCGCTGTCTTTCATGGGCGCGAGCAGGAAGTCGTCGAGGACGAGGACCTCGATGCGAGCGAGGCGCGCGAGCGCGGTGGTGTATGTACCATCGGCGCGGGCGATCGCAAGTTCGTGGACGAGTCGCGGGACGCGGGTGAAGAGTGCGCGGTGGCCGTGGCGGCACGCGGTCTGGGCGAGTGCGGCGCCGAGGTAGCTCTTGCCGACGCCGGTCTTGCCGACGACGATCACATTGAGCTTCTCGCGGATCCACCGGCAGGTGGCGAGGTCGCGGAGGACGGCCTTGTCCAGACCGCGGCCGGGGCTGCAGCGCACGTCCTCGAGCGACGCGCCCGGGACGATCCTGGCGGCCTTGAGCAGCCGGGAGAGGCGACGGTTCTCGCGCTCGGACCACTCGCGGTCGACGAGGGTGCCGACGACCTCGATCGCCGTCATGTCGTGCGACGGGGCCCGGCCGAGCAGCTCCTTGAACCCCTCGGCCATGCCGCCGAGCTTCATCTC
>DATLDK010000002.1:0-3922 GCA_035525905.1 Gaiellaceae bacterium
CCGTCCTTGTCGAGGTAGCCGGCCGGCTTGCCGACGCCGACGAGCGTGCCCATCGTGTCGAAGAAGTCGGCCAGGAACAGGGAGAACGCCCACACGACGGCCGAGATGAAGGCGAGCTCGGTGAACGCGTCGAAGTTGAAGTTGCCGAGCAAGGCGAGATCGGGTGTCTCGTAGACGTCTCCCGGCCAGGAAGCACCGGCGGTGAAGCCGGCGTCGTTGCCGGCGGCTTCGTTGATCACGGTCGCGAGGATCGTCGTGACGACGATGCCGATCAGGAGGTCGCCGCGCACGCCGCGGGCCCTGAGGGCGATCGTGAGGATCAGCCCGACGAAGGTGACGAGGATCGGCCACGTGGTCAACCGGCCCAGCGTTACCGGCGTTCCCTCGCCGGGAACGACGACGCCGGCGCTCCGGAGCCCGATGAAAGCGATGAACAGGCCGATGCCGATCGCGATCGCCTTCTTCATGTCCAGCGGGATCGCGTCCATGATCCGCTCGCGCATTCCGGTCAGCACGAGGATCGTCACCGCGATCCCCTCGACGACGACCAGTCCCATCGCGGCTGGGAAGGACAGCCCCGCCCCAGCAACGAGGCTAAAGGCAACGACCGCGTTCAGCCCGAGGCCGGGCGCGATTGCATACGCCTTGTTCGTGTAGAGGCCCATCGCCACCGTCATCACCCCGGCGACGAGGCAGGTGGCCGCGAGCACCTGATTGAACGGAAGCCCGATGTCGCTCAGCCCCTCGATGCCGGCGAAGCTGAGGATCTGCGGGTTGACGAAGATGATGTACGACATGACGATGAACGTCGTCACGCCGCCCATGGTGTCGCGGGCGAGCGTCGTTCCACTCTCCGCGAATTTGAAGCGGCGCTCGAGTAGTCCATCCTCGAGGCGGGCCGCAGTCTCTGACATCTGCTCTCCCTTGGCCTAGATTGACCTGACCCCTGCGAGGAAGACAATGAGAGGCGCGGCGGACGGATTCAACGCAAGCAGCGCAGGAAAACCGCGCTCGGAGCGCAATTCTCAGAGCGTTCGCAGGCGGAGACGGTGCTCCACCGGCAGATCGCGGAAGAGCTTCCGCGCGCGTTCGCTGAGATCGTTGGAGTAGGCCCAGCCGACGTACTGGCAGCGCGGGCACATGCCGGCCTCGTCACACCGGCCGGGGCTCGGGTCGAACGGCCGCGCGTGACCGCATCGAAGACACTCGATCGTGTGCCGCTCCACGTTCCAATTGTGGTTCCGCAGGAGCACGTGGGCGTCCCCACAAAGAGTGATGGCTCGTGGCGGTCGTCACCTGGCCGCGGCGAGCAGCTCCTCCCAGGTGCGTAGCTTGATCCGCGGGCGGCCGCGCGGCGCGCCCGCCGCGCGCTCGGCCTCGTCGATCGCCTGCCAGCCGGCATACAGAACCGCCTCGACTCCCCGGGATGCGAGCAGCTCGTCCAAGGTGTGCTCGCGCTCTTGAGACAGGAGCCCCGCGCGTGCATCCGCGAGCAGCAGCCCCACGGTCTCCGTCGCATCTTTCTTGTTCGTCCCGATTACGCCGCTCGGCCCGCGCTTGATCCAGCCGGCCGCGTACAGCCCGGGCTCGACGCGCCCGCCGTCGTTCGGGATCGTGCGGCTGTGCTCGTCGAACGGGACACCCGGCACCGGCACGCCCTGGTAGCCGACGCTGCGGAAGACGATGCGGCACTGGATCGTCTCCCGCTCCACGGTGGCGACGGCGCGCCCTTCGGAGAGCTCATTGCGGACGAGCTCGATGGCCTGGACCTTTTCGTCGCCGAGCAGCGCCACCGGCGAGGAGAAGAAGCGCAGCCGGATCGTGCGCCGCTTGCCGCCCGTCTGGCGAGTTGCGTAGTCGCGCAGATGCTCGACGTTTCGGCGCACGGTCGGGGGTGCGGCCTCGAGCTCGGCTTCGCTCGCCGGATCGAGCTCGAGATCGGCCGGGTCGACGGCCACGTCCGCCCCTGCGAGCTCACCCAGCTCTCCGACCTCGACCGGCGTCCACGCGGCCTGCACGGGGCCGCGCCGCCCGACGACCAGGATCTCGCGGATCCCCGACCGATTGATCGCTTCGATCGCGGCGTCGGTCGTGTCGGTCGGGGCCAGCTCCTCGGGTGTGAGGGCCAGCATGCGGGCGACATCGAGCGCGACGTTGCCGTTGCCGATCACGACCGCGCGCTCACCGGAAAGGTCGAACGACAGGTCCTGGAAGTCGGGATGGCCGTTGTACCAGGCCACAAATGAGGTGGCGGGCCAGGATCCGGGCAGCTCCTCGCCCGGGATACCGAGCATCCGGTCGGTCTGCGCGCCGACGGCATAGACGACCGCGTCGTAGAGCCGCATCAGCTCGTCGTGCGCGAGGTCCCGGCCGACCTCGACGTTGCCGAAGAAGCGAAACCCGTGCTGGAGCGCGGTTTTCTCGAAGGCGCGCGAAACCGCCTTGATGTTCGGATGGTCGGGCGCCACGCCGAGCCGTACCAGCCCCCATGGCGTCGGCAGCCGCTCGATCATGTCGACCTCGACGTCGAGGTCGCTCGCGAGCAATGCCGCGCTCGCGTAGAACCCGGCTGGGCCGGACCCGACAACGGCGACGCGGAGGTTGTCGGTTCCGCTCACCTGCGCGATGCTACGGAAGATGAGGGTGGTCCTTGCCGGACTGCTGCTCGCCCTTGGCGCCGGTTGCGGCGACGGCGAAGGGAAGGGCGAGCGGTTTGCGATCTACCACCTGGAGACGGGGATCGGCCGGCCCAAGAGCACGGGCGAGCTCCGCTGCGGGCCGCCACGGCAGGTCTGCCCCGGCGTCGTCGAGCAGCCGCCGCCGCACCTCTTTCGCTACGCGGTGCTGCGGAAGCCGGACTTGACCGCCGACGAGATCGACCGTTCGAGCGCGCGGGCGACGAGGGATCCCGGCACAGGAGAGCCTCTCGTCGCAGTCGACCTGACGTCCGAGGGGACGAGGGCGTTCGCCCGGGTGACGAAGGAGGCCGCGCGCATCGGCGGCCGCGACCTGGGATGGCATCACGTGGCCTTCGTTGTCGGCGACGAGATCGTCGCGTTCCCCGAGGTGGACTACGACGACTTCCCCGACGGCTTCACGGACGCGCCGGCGATCCAGTTCGTCGCAGCGAGCCAAGCCGACGCGGAGGAGCTTGTTCGGAGGTTGCGGGGCGGCTAGTGCGAGCAGCCGGAGCCGCAGCCGCCGGCATGCGCGGCGTCGTCGGGCGCGGAATCGGCGCCCTCCTCGACCGTGAACGAGTGGCCGCAGCCGCACGAGGCCTGCGCGTTCGGGTTGTCGATCTTGAACCCCGACTCCTGCAGGCCACTGAGAAAGTCGATCGTCGCGCCCTTCAGGTACGGGGCGCTGTAGGGATCGATCACGATCGTGACGCCGTGCTGCTCGAGCGTGGTGTCGTCGTCGACTGGGCCGGCATCGAAGCCGAGGCCGTACTGGAAGCCCGAGCAGCCACCGCCCTGAATGGCGACGCGGAGGACGGAGCTCTCGCCGTCGGGATCTTCGGCCATCAGCTCACGGATCTTGACCGCGGCGGTCGGCGTCAGCGAGACGAGGTCCGTGGAGTGCTCGACGGTGGCCATCGCAATGATGGTAGCAGGGCGCCCAGCGGTCGCTCGTGCCCCTTCCGAGGGTCGACTTTGTGACAAGTGTTCCCCGCGTGGCTCCGGCGCTTGCACCTCGATTCGTGCGCCTCCCCCAGGCTTGGTAGCGTTCGCTCGACTCGGATGCTGCGCGACTACTTTCCGTTCCTGGTCTATGCGATCTTCGCAGCCGCGATCCCGGCGTCGATGCTCGCCATGACCTTCATCTTCGCGCAGTCCCCGCAGCGCCGGGTGAAGGCGCGGTTCCTGCCGTTCGAGTCGGGCGTCTCCGAGGGTCCGCCGGCGCAGCAGCGCTTCACGGTCAG
>DATLDK010000005.1:0-7960 GCA_035525905.1 Gaiellaceae bacterium
CGAGCGGATCTACCTCTGCGCTTTCGATGGCGACGGGGGCGAACGCACCTGGCTGGCGCTCGACGCTCACGGCGAGCCCGTCCCGGAACGTCGGCGGGTGCGCGACGCCGTGGCGATCCTGGCGCTCTGCGAGCTCGCTGCCGAGGCCGCTGGCGGCGGGGACCTCGACGATCTCCGGGCGCAGCTCGCAGCTGTGCGCGCGACCGAGAATCCGCCGGGGATCGAGGAGGCGGACGAAGCCGTGCTGGAGCTGCAACGGGTGCTCGGCGTGCCGCCGGTCCTCGCCACGCCTGGCCGTCTCGACGCGATCGGCGCCGCCACGCGCCGCCTGGAGATCGCACTTGGCGGCGTCGTCCAGGGCTCGCCGTTCGCGGCGGCCATGAAAGGGGCGAGCGAGGTCGTCGACGCTCTCCAGCTCGATGTGGAGCGGTCGTACCGCATCGACCTCCGGTAGCCTGCAGGCATGGAAGGCGGCGGCTTCAATTTCCCGTTCGGCGGCGATCCCGAGGAGCTCCTGCGTGGGATCCACGAGTTCGCCGCCCAGCAGGCGGAGACGGTGCAGGAGGCCCAGCGCGAGCAGTTCGCAACGCTGACGCTGAACACCGCCGTGGAGCTCACCGCCGCCGCCCTGAAGCAGGTGCAGGCGAGCGGCGGGCCCGACGAGCAGGCACTCGCCCTCCGCGACGCGATGCGGCTGCTCTTCCCCGAGGCGGTGGCGCTGGTCAGCGCCGCTCGCCAGGGATTCATGCGCGAATCGCGTTAGGGTCTCCCGCCGTGTCCTTGCTCGACCGTGCCGTCGTCGCGCTGCTCCCGGCCGTACCGAGGCCGGTGATCATGCGCATCTCCTCCCGCTATATCGCCGGCCCGTCTCTGGACGACGCGCGTCGCGTAGTCGCGGAGCTGAACGTGCAAGGCAAACGGGCAACGGTGGACGTGCTCGGCGAGGAGGTCGCGCAAGCCTCCGAGGCAGAGGCGATCGCTGCGGAGTACGTGGCGGCGCTCGACGCCTTCGAGCGGGACGACCTCGACGCCAACGTCAGCGTGAAGCCGACCGGGCTGGGGTTGAAGCTCGACTACGACCTCTGCAAGCGAAACGTTGCGACGGTGATCGCCGCGGCCGAGCCGACGAACCGCTTCGTGCGGATCGACATGGAGGACTCCTCCACCACCGACGACACGCTCAGGCTCTTCCGGGAGCTGCGCGCCGAGGGGCACGAGCGCGTCGGCCCGGTCCTCCAGGCGTCGCTCCGGCGGACCGTGGCCGACGCCGCCTCGCTGGCCGGAGCGAGCGTCCGGCTTTGCAAGGGCATCTATGTCGAGCCCGAGTCGATCCAGTTCCGCGACGACCATGAGGTTCGCGTCAGCTTCGTGCGTGCGCTCGAGGCTCTCTTCGACGGCGGTTGCTACGCGGCGATCGCGACGCACGACGAATGGCTCGTCGAGCGGGCGCTGGAACTGATCCGCGAGCGGGCGCTCACCTCTGACGCCTACGAGTTCCAGACGCTGCTCGGGGTCCGGCCGGAGCTCGGAGACCGACTCGTCGCCAACGGGCACAAGCTTCGGATCTACGTCCCGTACGGGCACCAGTGGTACGAGTACTCGCTCAGGCGGCTGCACGAGAACCCCAAGATCGCCGGTTACGTGGCCGGCGATCTCGGGCGAGCAATCCTGCGTCGGCGCTAACGCCTTACGGAAGCGGGGGGCCGGGAGGCCCGGCGACTTCTTCTTCTTCGACGACCGTCGCTCGGCGTCGCGGCGCAACGGTGCGGACGGGTGCGCCCTCCACGTAGGTGGAGCGTCGGCGGAAGCCGCCCCAGCTCGACCAGAACATCATCGAGATGACGAGGCCGAGGATGCCGACGATCATGAGGATGACGCCGATCGCGTTGACGTCGAGGCCCTCGGCTTCGGCCGTGACCCCCCACGTGAGCACGGCGCCGACTGCGATCAAGAGGATGCTGACTGCTACTCCCATGCGGACGTTGTCTCCTTCCAGGGCCGTTTCTAAGCGTCGTGCTTTTCGGCCGCGAGTACGAGGTGGCCCGGCACCTTTCCGTCCTTGCCCGGCCATTCCTCCAGCCCGCGCAGGGTCAGGCCCGAACGCGTGACCGCCGTGACGAGCTCGCCGATCCCCGGCGCGGCGAAGTAGTCGCCACGCCACCGGCCGAAGGCGTCCAGGCACGCGCCGGCGGGATGCTCGTCGTGGAGCAGCAGCACGCCACCCTGGCGCAGCGCGGCGGCCACGCCGCCGGCCCACGCATCGAGCGCGTGCAGGCGCCCGAGCGAGCCGTAGCCGAGGTAGACGAGGTCCCAGCGCCCGAGCAAGAGCTCGGGAGGGAGCGCATGCACGTCGGCGTGCACCCACGGCAGCTCGGGCCTGCGGCGGCGCGCCGCTTCGACCGCGTTCGGATCGTCGTCCACGCCCGTGACGAGCGCGCCCAGCTCCACGAGGTCGAGCGACTCGCGCCCGGTCCCGCACAGCAGGTGCAGGACACGGTTGCCGCTCGCTCCGTGCAGCCGCTCGCGGATCCGCTCCGGCATCGCGGCCGCTGCGAGGACGTTCTCAGACGTCCGGTGCGCGTCGTCGAACGCGCGGCGGTTGTGATCCGTCGGCTCCACCTAGGCTCGCAACGAAAACCCGCCGTCGACGATCAGCGTCTGACCGCGGATCATCTCCGCCTCCGGCGAGCAGAGGAAGGTGACGGCCTCGGCGATGTCCGCGGGGGTGACCAGGCGCCCGGCAGGGTTGTCGCTTCCCATCCGGAGCATCTCCTCGCGATTCGGGAAATGCTCGAGCGCCCCCGTGTCGACGACCCCTCCGGAGACCGCGTTGGCGCGGATCCCGAGCGGGCCGAGCTCCACCGCCAGGTAGCGGATCAGAGCTTCCAGGGCCGCCTTGGAGGTGCCTACGAGCGTGTAGTTCTCGAGCACTCGCTGGGAACCGAGGCTCGAGATGCCGACGATCGAGGATCCGGGCGGCATCTGCGGCGCCACGATCCGCGCGAGTGCGAGCAATGCGCGTGCGTTCGCGGTCAGGGTCCAGTCCCAGTGCTTGTCCTCGGTCTCGAGCGCGGGCCTGATCACTCCTGTGGCTGCGTTGTGCACGAGCACGTCGAGCGCGCCCAGAGCCCCGACCTCCCCCAAGACCCGCTCCGACGAGATGTTCCCGCGGATCAGGGTCGGCTCGGCTCCGAGCCCCCGCAGCTCCTCGGCCGTCTCCTCCGCGGCGGCGTCCGAGCGCATGTATCCGATGGCCACGCGAGCGGCGCCGAGCGCGGCGAACCGCAGCGCGATCGCCTTGCCGATCCCGCGCGAGCCCCCCGTCACGAAGACGGAGGCGCCGGGGAAAGTCATGACTGCGGGGGCAGCGGCTCGTAGGCCGGCGCGGAGCTCGGGATCTGCGCCCAGCCCAGCCGGCGGCGCGATTCCTTCTCGCCGCCCTCGGCCTTGGAGGACGCGTGCCCGAGCGAGTCGAGCAGTCGCATCTTCTCCTCCCCGTAGCGGCGGACCGGGTGGTCGGAGGGCAGGTCTCCGATCAGGTCGCGAACCCGTGCTCGCAGCTGGTAGGCAAAGTGCGGGGTGGCGGGGCCGACGAGGGCATCGACGTCGCGGATCGAGGGCTCGGCCATCGGTCGAAGCGTAACGAGTCGCGGCCTCAGTAGGCTCGGGCCATGCGCCGCCCATCCACCGTCGAGCTGATGATGCTCGTCGTCGTCCTGCTCTGGGCGCTCAATCTCACGGTCACGCGGTACATCCTCACGCACGGCTTCGAGCCGCTCGCGTATGCGACCGTGCGCTACGGGCTCGCCAGCGCGATCTTCGTCGCGATCGTCCTCGTCGGCGAGCGGACGCTGCGGCTCGCGCGCCGCGACCTGCCGCTGGCGGCCGTAGCGGCGTTCTTCATCTTCCTGAACCAGCTCTGCTTCGTCTACGCGCTCGAGCGTACGACGGCCTCGACGATCGCGCTCCTCCTGGGCTCCACGCCGGTGTTCGCGGCCGTCATCGGGCTCGCGCTCGGGCTCGAGCGGCTTTCGCGACGCTTCTGGATCGCGGCGGCGATCTCGTTCGCGGGCGTCGGGCTCGTCGCGCTCGGGAGCGGCGGCGACGTCTCCGGCGACCGTCGGGGGATCGTCCTCGGCTTGTGCACCGCCGCGACCTGGGCCGCCTACTCGGTCGCGGTCGGGCCGCTGATGGAGCGCTACTCCGCGTCGAAGATCAGCGTCGCCGCGCTCGGGATGGGATGGCTCGGGATTCTCGTCGTCGGCTTGCCTCAGACGGCGCATCAGGATCTCGGCGTAGGCGCGAGGGTGTGGGTGCTGCTCGTCTTCGCGACCCTCGGTCCGCTCGTCGTGACGACGATCCTCTGGTTCCGCGTCATCCACCGCATCGGCGCCTCGCGTGCCACCCTCGTCGCGAATCTGCAGCCCTTCGTCGCCGCGGTGTTCGCGCTCCTCCTCCTGTCCGAGTCGATGAGCGCGCAGCAGGTCGCCGGCGGCGCCCTGATCGCAGGCGGCATCCTGACCGCTCGGCGCCGTCAGCCCGTGCCGCAGGCCGAGTAGCATTCCGGCCGTGGCGAACAGCGATTTCATGCCCCTCGACGGTTGGGATCACCTCGAGTTGTGGGTGGGCAACGCCAAGCAGGCGGCGTACTGGTACGAGCACGCGCTCGGGTTCGACCGGACGGCCTACGCGGGCCCCGAGACAGGTGTACGGGACCGCGCCTCGTATGTGCTCGAACAGGGGGAGATCCGGCTCGTGCTCACGAGCGGGCTCCGGTCGGACAGCGAGATCGTCCGCTTCGCCGCCACTCACGGCGATGCGGCGAAGGACGTCGCCTTGCAGGTGCCCGACGCCGGCGCCGCCTACCGGGAAGCGGTCGCGCGGGGCGCGCGCGGCATCGCGGAGCCGCACTGGGCCGAGGACGAGCACGGCCGAGTCGAGCTGGCCACGATCGGGACCTACGGCGAGAACGTCCACACCTTCGTCAACCGCGCCGAGTACACCGGCCCGTACCTGCCGGGATACGTCTCGCTGTCGGCGAACGGCCACCGCGGCCAGGGCGTCGGCCTGATCGCGATCGACCACGTCGTCGGCAACGTCGAGCTCGGGAAGATGAACCACTGGGTCGAGTTCTACGAGCGCGTCTTCGGGATGACGAACATCGTCCACTTCGGCGACGACCAGATCCAGACCGAGTACTCCGCCCTGATGAGCAAGGTGATGGCGGACGGCGGCGGCAAGATCAAGTTCCCGATCAACGAGCCCGCCGAGGGAAAGCGCAAGAGCCAGATCGACGAGTACCTCGAGTTCAGCGAGGGCCCGGGCGTCCAGCACATCGCGCTCCAGTCGGGCAGCATCGTCGGCACGATCGAGGCGCTGCAGGGACGCGGGGTCCTGTTCCTGGATACGCCCGAGACCTACTACGACGAGGTCGAGGGGCGCGTTGGCGAGATCGCCGAGGACTACGAGGACCTGAAGCGCCTGCGCATCCTGGCCGACCGGGACGAAGACGGGTATCTCCTGCAGATCTTCACGAAGACGGCGCAGGACCGGCCGACGCTCTTCTTCGAGGTGATCGAGCGGCACGGCGCCACGACGTTCGGGGAGGGCAACTTCAAGGCCCTCTTCGAGTCGATCGAGCGCGAGCAGGCGTTGCGCGGCAACCTGTAGCGCGTTTGCCGTTCCAGCGGGTGTGACATAGTCGCCCTCATGGGAATAGGCGCAATTCTGCTCATCATCGGCATCGTGCTGATCGTCACCGGGCACGTCATCTTGGGGATCATCCTGGCGATCCTCGGGCTCGCGTTCGGCGGCTTCCGGCGCGGCCGCTGGTACTAGTCAACCAACCGGTCATCTAGCCTCCGGGTATGACCCCGCAGCGCCGCACGGCGCTCGTCTCCATCGGCGCAGCGGGAGCTCTCGTCGCGCTCAAGCTCGGCACGGGACTCGCGAGCGGCAGCCTCGGGCTCGTCACCGAAGCACTTCATTCCGGCACCGATCTGGTCGCCGCGCTGCTGACGTTCTTCGCGATCGGCGTCGCCGTCCGTCCGGCCGACGAGGGGCACCAGTACGGCCACGGTAAGGCGGAGCATCTGGCCGCGCTAGGCGAGGCCACCGTGCTGGCTCTGGTCAGCGTCGCCGTGGCGGCTCTCGCGGCGGTTCGCCTCGTCGGGGACTCCGAGCACGCGGTCAACACCGCCTGGTGGGTGTTCGCCGTGGTCGGCCTCGTGCTGGCGATCGATCTGGGGCGCACCGTCGTCTCGCTCCAGACTGCGCGGCAATACCGCAGCGAGGCTCTGCGATCGAACGCGATCCACTTCGGCAGCGACTTCGCCGGGACCCTGGCGGTGCTCGCCGGGCTGATCGCGGCCAGGACCGGATTCCCCGACGGCGACTCGATCGCAGCGCTCTTCGTCGCGGCGCTCGTGCTCCTGGCTGCGGCGCGGCTGATCCGCCGCAACGTGGACGTCCTCATGGACCGCGCACCGGCCGACGCAGAGGAGGCCGCGCGGGCGGCGATCGGGCAGATCGAGCCGCCCGTCGAGCTGTCGCGGCTGCGCTTGCGGCAGGCCGCGGGGCGGACGTTTGCAGACGTCGTCATCTCGGTTCCTCCCGGGTCCGCGGTCGGCCAGGGGCATGCGATCGCCGATCGCGTCGAGGCCGAGCTGGAGCGGGCGCTGCCCGGTAGTGACGTCGTCGTGCACGTCGAGCCGGAGGCAAACGAGGCCGCTCTCCGCGAGCGTGCCCATGCTGCGGCCCTGGGTGTGCCGCGCGTGCGAGAGATCCACAATCTGAGCCTCGTCTCGCTCGATGGTGCCACCGCGCTCTCGCTGCACCTCAAGCTGCCCGGCGACCTGACCCTCGAGGAGGCGCACGAGCTCGCGGAGGAGGTCGAGCGGGCGATCCTCGCTGCAGTCCCGGAGATCGCCTCCGTTCAGACCCACCTCGAGCCGCTCGCCGAGACCGGAGCAGGGGAAGTGGTGGAAGTGGCCGAGCTCGAGGCTGCGGTCGAGCGGGCGGCGGGCGGTCGCCCCCGGGAGCTGCGGCTGCTGCGCACGGAGAAGGGCGTCGTCGCGTTCCTGACCCTCGGCCTCGACCCGGACTCGACGCTCGCGGATGCGCACGCGCGCGCGAGCGAGGTGGAGGAGCGGCTGCGCCGCGCGCGCCCGGATGTCGCCGACGTGATCGTGCACACCGAGCCGTGAGGCTGTGCATGTTCAGCCCGGCCGATGCGGACCTGGAGCGCGGTTGGCCGGGACGGATCGAGGGCGGCACGGTGGTACAGCTGGCGGCGCAGACCCTGCAGTCCTTCTTCACCGGCGGCTCCTCTGCGCGGGAGCACGCCCGCTATCCGCTCGCCGACGTGCTCCTCCGGGCGCCCGTGCTGGAGCCGCCTGTCGTCCGGCTGTTCGAGGACGCCGCACGCTTCTCGTTCGCGAACCCGACCGCCGTTCGCTCGCCGGGTGGAGAGATCACGCGTCCTCAGGGCCGTCTGGACGTGGCGACACGCTTGGCCGCGGTGATCGGCGCGGACGGAGCGATCGGCGGCTGGACCGGCCTCGCCGAGTGGCGGGCACCCGAGCTGGAGGCGCCCAAGGATCACGACTTCGCGCTCGTCCTCGGCCCGGTCCTGGACACGGAGCTTGCGGACAGCTTCGACTGGGCGGCGGCGCGAGCCTTCGCCGAGCTGAACACGCGACTCCGCCCGGGCGACGTGCTGGGCGGTCCCGTGCTCGCGCTGCGGGAGGACGTTGCAAGCGGTCCGTCGGAGCTCGAGATCCCCGGTGTCGGCACCCTCCACGCGATCGTCGCCTGACTTCGGCTCAGGGGTATCCTCCGCGCCATGCCGTTCTACCAGCGCCTGGGAGACGTGCCGCGCAAGCGGCACATTCAGTTCCGCGACAACGGCACCCTGCTGACCGAAGAGGTGATGGGGCTCGAGGGCTTCACGGGGAACGAG
>DATLDK010000007.1:0-4028 GCA_035525905.1 Gaiellaceae bacterium
GGGCTACGAGGAGGCGCTGGCCGAGGCACAGCGGCTCGGCTACGCCGAGGCCGACCCGACCGAGGACGTCTCCGGGGCGGACGCCGCCGCGAAGATGGCGATCCTCGCGAGCGTCGCGTTCGGCTCCCGGGTCGAGCTCGCGGACGTCGCCTACGACGGGATCGAGCGGATCAGGCCCGAGCACGTCGAGGCGGCGCGCTCGCTCGACGCGGTCGTGCGCCTGGTCGGCACCGCCACGCTGGTGGACGGGTCGGTGGACGTTCGCGTCGGCCCGGCGCTCGTCGGCCGCCACCATCCGCTCGCGTCGGTGGAGGGACCGTTCAACGCCGTGATGCTGCACGGCGACGCCATCCGCGAGATCATGCTCGAAGGACCAGGCGCCGGCGGCCTCGAGACCGCCTCGGCAGTCGTGGCGGACATGGTGAGCGTGCTCGGGACAACGGGAACCGGATTCCTTCAGGACGACGCCTGCTGGCGCTCGCTTCCGACGCTGCCCGCGGGTGAGCTACCGGCGCCCTTCTACGTCCGGATCGCGGTCGACGACCGGCCTGGCGTGCTCGCGCATGTCGCGGAACGGTTCGCCGAGGAGGGAGTCTCGATCGCCCAGCTCTCCCAGCAGGTCGAGGACGGGAACGCCGCGCTGGACGTCGTCACCCACACCGCACCGTCGGGCCGTGTCGCCGCGGCGCTCGATGCGATCGCGGCGCTCCCGGAGGTGCACGCCCGCCCCGAGGCGCTCCGCGTCGTCACCGAACGTGGCGTCTGAGATGGTCGTCACGCTCGGCGAGGGCGGAACGCCGCTTCTCCACGTGCCGCGGCTGTCGGAGCGGCTCGGCGTCGAGCTCTGGATCAAGTGGGAAGGCTCGAACCCGACGGGATCGTTCAAGGATCGGGGCATGGCTGTCGCCGTCTCACGCGCGCTGGAGCGGGGTGCGCCCGGCGTGGTCTGCGCTTCGACGGGGAACACGGCGGCCTCCGCCGCGGCCTACGCCGCCCGGGCCGGCTTGCGGGTCGTCGTGGTCACGGTCCACGGCAGCGTTGCGCTTGGAAAGGTCATGCAGGCTCGCGCCGTGGGCGTCGAGCTTCGCGAGATCGACGGGACGTTCAACGACGCCCACCTCGAAGCTCGCCGTCTCGCGGAGGACGAGGGGCTCGTCAACGTCAACTCGATCAACCCGGACCGCGTGGAAGGGCAGTCCTCCGCCGCACGCGAGGTCGTGGAGCAGCTCGGTGGGCTCCCCGACGTGCTCGCGCTGCCCTACGGCGGCGGGGGCAACACCGTCAGCTACGCGAAGGGCTTCGGCGACACGCTGCCCCGGTTCATCCTCGGCGAGGCAGCCCGGCGGCGAGAGACGTTCGCGACCGCGATCCGCATCGCGGAGCCGGTGCACAAGACGGAGGTCGCCGACGTGCTCGAGCGCTCGGGCGGTCAGGTCGTCTCCCTGTCCGAGGAGCAGCTCGAGCGGGCGTGGCGTTCCCTTGCTCGCGAGGAGGGCATCTTCTGCGAGCCCGCCAGCGCTGCGGGGATCGCGGCGGTCGACGCCCTCGGGTTGCACGACGCACGGGTCGTTTGCGTCGTCACCGGTCACGGTCTGAAGGACCCCGACGCGGTCGGATGACCGTCCGCGTCCGCGCTCCCGCGACGACCGCGAACCTCGGCCCCGGCTTCGACTGTGCGGGCGCCGCCCTCGAGCTCTGGAACGAGCTCGAGGTCGCTCGGAGTGACGGGCCCGTCGATCGCGGCCACCTCGGCGTCCGTGCATTCGAGCTGCTCGCGCCGGCGGACGGGTGGAGCTTCCGCTTCACCGACCACATCCCGCAGGCCCGCGGGCTCGGTTCCAGCGCCGCCGTGATCGCCCTCGGCCTCGTTGCCGCGGCGAGCGTCTCGAGCGAGAGGCCGACCGCCGAGGAGCTGCTCGCACTGGGCGTCGAGCTGGAAGGCCACGGGGACAACCTGGCGGCTGCGCTCGTCGGCGGCGTCTGCCTGACGTGGGGCACGCGCATCGAACGGATCGCGGACGCGACGCCCGCGACGCCGGTGGCCGTGATCCCCGCTGCGCGCGGGCTGACAGCGGAATCGCGAGCCGCGCTGCCGACAACCGTGCCTCACTCCGACGCCGCGTTCACGGCGGCCCGGGCCGCCCTCCTGGGCGCCGCGCTGGCGAAGCAGTCCTCTGAGCTCTTCGAGGCCGCGCTCGCAGACCGGCTGCACGAGCCGTACCGGGCCGCGAGTGCACCTCTCCTCGATCACGTGCGTGACCCCTTGCCCGCCTCTGCCCTGGGGGCCACCCTCTCCGGCGCCGGCCCGACCGTGATCGTGTGGGCGCGCCTGGGCGAAGAGGCACGATGCACCGAGGAGCTGCGATCCCGCTTTCCCGACGAGCGAGTCCTTCCACTGACGATCGCCCAGACTGGAGCAGGCCCGACATGACCGAGAACCCGTACGACCGCCCCTCCGATCCCGCCAAGCGCCACAGCGCTGCTCTCACAGATGGCCCGGACCGCGCTCCTGCGCGGGCGATGCTCAAGGGCACCGGCTTCACCGACGAGGATCTCGCGCGGCCGCTCGTCGGCGTGGCTACGAGCTGGATCGAGACGATGCCGTGCAACCTGAACCAGCGCGCCCTGGCCCAGCACGTCAAGCGCGGGATCCGCGATGCGGGCGGGACGCCGATGGAGTTCAACACGATCGCGGTCTCCGACGGCGTCTCGATGGGCACCGAGGGGATGCGGGCGTCACTCGTGTCCCGCGAGGTGATCGCAGACTCGATCGAGCTCGTCACGCGTGGGCACATGTTCGACGGGCTCGTCTGCCTGGTCGGCTGCGACAAGACGATTCCGGCCGCCGCGATGGCGCTGGCGCGGCTCGACCTGCCCGGTCTGGCGTTATACAACGGCTCGATCGCGCCGGGTCGCTACAAGGGCGCCGACGTCACGATCCAGGACGTCTTCGAAGCGGTCGGCGCACACGCCGCCGGCACGATGAGCGGGGCCGAGGTGCATGCGCTCGAGAGCGTCGCGTGTCCCGGCGCCGGTGCCTGTGGCGGCCAGTTCACCGCCAACACGATGTCCATGGCCCTGGACTTCCTCGGGATCTCGCCGGCGGGCCTGAACGGGATCCCGGCGCTGCACCCGTCGAAGGAGGAGGCGGCCTACGAGGCGGGCGTGCTCGCGATGAAGCTCGTGCGCGACGACCTGCGGCCCTCGCACATCATTACGCGCGAGGCGCTCGACAACGCCGCCGCGTCGATCGCGGCGAGCGGCGGCTCGACGAATGGCGTTCTGCACCTGCTCGCGATCGCGCGCGAGCTCGGGATCCCGTACACGCTCGAGGACTTCGACGCAGTGGCGGCGAGGACGCCCGTCGTCGCGAGCATCAAGCCCGGCGGCCGCTTCGTGGCGACCGACGTCCATGCAGCCGGCGGGGTCGCGCTCGTCGCGCGTGAGCTGCTGAAGGGGGACGATTTGCTCACCGGCTCCGCTCCGAACGTCGACGGTCGCTCGCTGACTCAGATCGCCGCCGACGCGGAGGAGACTCCGGGGCAGGAGGTGGTCGTCGCTCTCGAGACGCCGCTGAAGGCGACCGGCGGTCTTCGCGTGATCTACGGCAACCTCGCGCCGGACGGCGCGATCGTGAAGCTGGCCGGGCACGAGCGGCTCGTGCATCGAGGGCCGGCGCGGGTCTTCGACTCGGAGGAGCAGTGCTTCGCGGCGGTCAAGGCGCGGAACGTCCATCCCGGTGACGTCGTCGTCATCCGCTACGAAGGGCCGGCCGGAGGCCCGGGGATGCGGGAGATGCTGCACGTGACGGCGGCGATCGTCGGCGAGGGGCTCTCTGACTCCGTCGCGCTCGTCACCGACGGCCGCTTCTCGGGAGCGACGCACGGATTCATGGTCGGCCACGTCACGCCCGAGGCGTTCCGGGGCGGCCCGCTCGCCGCGCTCCAGGAGGGCGACACCGTCGTCCTCGACGTCGAGGCGCGTGAGCTTCGCGTCGAGCTGTCCGACGACGAGCTCGGGGCCCGTCT